>JBKJSM010000007.1:0-15144 GCA_046594445.1 Gaiellaceae bacterium
GCACACCGAGGGCCTGAACCTGCTCGGCATGGCGCGGGCCGTCTCCGACATCGCCCAGAAGGCCCGCGAGAAGAAGCTGATGCCCGACGACGTCCAGGGCGGGACCTTCACGATCACCAATCCGGGCGGCTACGGCACGTTCCACGGCACGCCCGTGATCAGTCAGCCGCAGGCCGGGATCCTCGGCACCTACGCGGTCGTGAAGCGGCCGTGGGTGATCCAGGACGAGCTCGGCGAGGACGTGATCGCGATCCGCCCGATCATGAACCTGACGCTCACGTACGACCACCGGCTCGTCGACGGCGCCCTCGCGGGCCGCTTCCTCCGCGATCTGCGCGCGAAGCTCGAGAGCTGGGGCGAGTCCGACTATTAAGCGCGCGCACGTGATGCAGCTCGGCCTCGTGCCCTACGGCGAGGCGTGGGAGTTGCAGCGCTCGGTCGCTGCCGCCGTCTCGGAGGGCGAGCTCCCCGACACGATCCTCCTGCTCGAGCACCCGCCCACGATCACGACCGGCCGTCGCACGGAGCAGGGCGAGCTCCACATTCCCGAGGGCGCCGAGGTCGAGGTCGTCGAGACCGACCGCGGTGGCAAGTCCACCTTCCACGGGCCCGGGCAGCTCGTCTGCTACCCGATCTTCGACCTCAAGCGCCACGGGCAGGACGTCAAGCGCTACTGCCGCGAGTTGGAAGAGGCGCTGATCCTGACGCTGGCGAAGCTCGGCGTCGAGGGCGAACGGATCGACGGTCTCACGGGCGTCTGGCTGACGCGCCCGCCGAGGAAAATCGCGTCGATCGGGATCCACATCGCCAGGTGGGTGACCACGCATGGCTACGCGCTCAACGTCGACATGGATCCGGCCCCGTTCACGCAGTGGATCACCGCCTGCGGGATCGAGGACGCAGCGTTCACGACAGTCGCGCGCGAGCTCGGGCGGCCGGTGACTGTGGACGAGGTTCGCGCACCCGCGCTGGAAGCGCTGGCGGAGGTCTTCGAGCTCAAGGTCGAGGAGCGAGCGGCGCCCGAGCTCGCAGGCCGCATCTAGACTCAGCGCGATGGAGACGTCGCTTCCCGTCGCTGAGCGACCGCGCCGGCCGGAGTGGATGAAGGTCCGCGCACCCAGCGCCGACGGCCGGTACTTCGACGTCAAGAAGCTCCTGCACGGCCTCTCTCTGCACACCGTCTGCGAAGAGGCGCGCTGCCCGAACATCTCCGAGTGCTGGGGACGCGGCACCGCCACCTTCCAGATCCTCGGCGACACGTGTACCCGCGCCTGCCGCTACTGCTACGTCCACTCCGGGAAGCCGGAGCATGCGCCCGACCCACTCGAGCCGCTCCGCGTCGGCCAGGCCGCGGCTCAGATGGACCTGAAGCACGTCGTCGTCACGTCGGTCGACCGCGACGACGTGCCCGACCGCGGGGCCGGACACTTTGCGGCCACGATCCGCGCGATCAAGGCGAAGCTGCCGGGGGCGAGCGTCGAGGTGCTGACTCCCGACTTCCTCGGCGTCGAGGAGGAAGCTCTGCACACCGTGCTCTCAGCTCGCCCGGAGGTCTTCAACCACAACATCGAGACGGTGCGGCGCCTGCACCGGAGGATGCGCGGCGCCAAGGCGAGCTACGACAAGGCGCTCTGGCTGCTTTCACGCGCAAAGGAGGTCGCGGACTATCCCGTCCTGACCAAGTCGGGGATCATGGTCGGGCTCGGGGAGACCAACGACGAGGTCGTCGAGACGATGTGCGACCTGCGCGCGCACGGCGTCGACGTCGTCACGATCGGCCAGTACCTGCAGCCGAGCCCCAAGCACGCCGCGATCGACCGCTGGGTGCATCCCGACGAGTTCCGCCGGCTGCGCGAGCAGGGCGAGAAACTCGGCTTCGGCTCGGTCTTCGCCGGCCCGCTCGTTCGCTCGAGCTACCGCGCCGACGAGCAGCGCCACGCCGCCGAGACCGGCCGCGGCGCCGTCGCCTATTAAGACCGAAGGTACGGCTGCGCCCACCCGGAGGCGGACGCAGCCGCGGATCGATCAGGGCAGGAACTGCCCCACGAAGGCCATCGAGTCTGCGGTGTCTGTCCGGTAGGAGAACCCGGAGCCCATGCACTGCTGGTTGAGCACGAACGAGTTGACGGCGACGATCGTCGTCGTCCCCTCGAGGAACACCGGTCCGCCCGAGTCGCCGAAGCAGAGCGCGCCACCCGTGCCAGGAGCAGCGGTCAGCTGCACGCTGTAGCCGCTCGTGAGGGCACTCTGCGTGTTCACGAGCTGCACCGTTCCGGCGTAGCGCGTGCGGCTCGCCTGGAAGACGGGCGGCAGCCTGTCCTGCAGCCCGTAGCCGACAATGTCGAACTTCGCCGAACGACGGTCCGGCCCCTTGGCGAGCGCGTCAAGGGTGCCCACGGACGCCAGGGTCGCGTATGGCCCGGGCTGCGGCGTGTCGAGCAGGACGACACCGATGTCGAAGGTCGCCGGGAAGGCGGCGAAGCCGGCGTACTGCGGATGCGCGATCGGCGTTCCCATCGAGTCGCCGCCCGTGAACGGGTAACCGCTCGCCAGCGTGACCGGGCCCGAGTCGAACCAGACCTGGGCACCGTTGACGCCGCCCGCGCAGTGACCGGCAGTGAGGAACACCGTCGAGGAGAGCAACGCACCGGTGCACCGGTGCGACGGAACGCCGTCCACGTAGAACACGACGAGGCCCACCTGCGGATGGTTGTTGCCGTCGAGCTGGCCGAACTGGACCGCGCTCGCCGGCACCGCTGTTACGAGCACCGCCGCGAACGCGGCGAGCAGCATGCGTGTAGCTCTCACTCTCAATCCCCCCTGATTTCGAACGACGACCCCGTGGCTGACCGTACTCCGGTCACGTCCTTCTGTCCAGCAGGTCTGTCTAGCCGTACGGCTTGGCCATGCGGCGGTAGTCGAGCGCCTCGTCGAGCGTGGCGTCGTCCACCCCGGCCTCGCGCGCGACCTCGCGTAGCGACCGGCCGGAGGCGGCTGCCTCCTTGACGATCTCGGAGGCCTTGTCGTAGCCGATGTGCGGGTTGAGCGCGGTCGCGGCCGAGAGGGTCAACTCGGCATAGCGTGCGTTCTGCTCGCGGTTGGCCTCGATCCCGTCGACGCACTTCTCCGCGAGCAGCCGCGACGCGGACGCGAGCAGCTTGATCGAGTCGAGCAGGTTGCGGGCCATCATCGGGACGAAGACGTTGAGCTCGAAGTGGCCCTGGAGGCCGCCGACCGTGATCGCCTGGTCGTTCCCGATCACCTGCGCCGCGACCTGCGTCACGACCTCGGGGATGACCGGGTTCACCTTGCCCGGCATGATCGAGCTGCCCTTCTGAAGCTCGGGGAGGAAGATCTCCGCGAGGCCCGCGCGCGGGCCCGAGCCCATCAGCCGCAGGTCGTTCGCGATCTTGTTCAGGCTGACGGCGACGACCTTAAGGGCCCCGGAAGCCTCGACGAGCCCGTCGCGCGCCGCCTGAGCCTCGAAGGGGTCGGCGGGCGGCGAGATCGCGAGACCGGTGTCGGAGCTCAGCAGCTCGCGCACCTTGCCGGCGAACTCGGGGTGCGTGTTCAGGCCGGTGCCGACCGCGGTGCCGCCGAGTGGGATCTGGCCGAGCCGCTTGCGCGTGTCCTGGACGCGCTCGACCCCCTGGCGCACCTGCGCGGCGTAGCCTGCGAACTCCTGGCCGAGCGTGACCGGCACGGCGTCCATCAGATGGGTGCGGCCGGACTTGACGACGTCGTCGAACTCCCTCGCCTTCGACTCGAGCGAGAGGGCGAGCGTGTTGAGCGCGGGAAGCAGGTCGTGCTCGAGCTCGCCGAGCGCGGCGAGGTGGACGGCGGACGGGAAGACGTCGTTCGAGCTCTGGCCCATGTTCACGTCGTCGTTAGCGTGGACGTCGTCGCCCGCGAGCGCGGCCATCACCTCGTTCGCGTTCATGTTCGAGCTCGTCCCCGAGCCTGTCTGGAAGACGTCGATCGGGAACTGGTCGTCGTGCTCCCCGTGCGCGATCGCGTCGCCCGCGGCGGCGATCCGCTCGGCCTTGTCGGCGTCGAGCAGCCCCAGGTCGGCGTTCGCGCGAGCGGCAGCGGCCTTGATCCGGCCGAGCCACCGCGCAACGGGAATCGGAATCGGCTCGCCGGAGACGGGGAAATTGGCGACCGCCTTGCGCGTCTCGCCGCCCCACAGCTCGCGTTCGATCTCCGTGCTCACAGGGCCGATTGTACCGTTGCTCCGATGCGGCGGATCGCCCGGGTGCTGCTCCCTCACGGCGTCGACCGCCGCGGCATCGGCGTGCTCTCCGCGGGACACGTGGCCTCCGACCTCTTCCAGGGGGCGATCACGGCGTTGCTGCCGTTCTTCGTCGTGGAGCGTGGCTATTCGTACACGCAGGTCGGCGCCCTGCTCCTCGTGGCGAGTCTCGGCTCGGCGCTCCTCCAGCCGCTGCTCGGCGTCATGGCGGACCGTATGCGTTCGGGCTGGATGATGCCGGCGGGCCTCGGGCTCGCCGGCGCCGGCTTCGCGGGTGCCGGCCTAGCGCCCAGCTACGCATGGACGCTGGCGGCGCTGCTGGCCGGCGGCGTAGGCGTGGCGGCATTCCACCCGGAGGCGATCCGGTTTGCAAGCAACGTCTCGGGCGGCCGCAAGGGCACGGGGATGAGCCTCTTCGCAGTCGGGGGTAGCTTCGGCTTCACGCTTGGCCCCGTGCTGACCACACCAGTAGCGCTCGCGTTCGGGCTCAGGGGGACGCCGGTCGTCGGAGCTGTGATCCTCCTCGTCGGTGCCTTCGTACTCGTAAACCTGCGGTACGTCGAGGGGTTCAGGCACGTGGAGCGAGAGGACGGGGCGGCAGGTGCGGGCCGGGACGACTGGGGGCGCTTCGGGATCATCTCCGGCACGGCGATCACGCGCGGGATGGTCGGGTTCGGCCTGCAGGCGTTCGTGCCTGCGTACCTGATTGCGCAGCAGGGGACGAGCGAGGCGGTCGCGAACGGGGCGATCACCGTCTTCTTCGCCGCGACGCTCGTGGGCACGCTCGCCGGCGGTCAACTGGCCGACCGGTTCGGCTTTGCCCAGGTCGCCGTCGGCGCGATCGTTGCCTCGGTACCGCTCATCTTCGCGATCCCGTTCGTGGGCGTACCGGGCGTTTTCGTGGCTCTGCTCCTGGTCGGCTTCGCGTCGGGGATGAACTTCTATCCCCTCGTCGTGCTCGGCCAGCGCGCGATCCCTTCTCGTCTCGGGCTGGCGGCCGGAGTGATCCTTGGGATGAGCATCGGGCTGGGCTCCGCCTCCGTCGCCTTGCTCGGCGTGCTCGCGGATGCGACGAGCCCGCGCGCCGCGGTTCTCGCCGTGGCCGGGATCGGCGCGGTCTCGGCGCTGCTCGCTCTACCGCTGTTGCGGCGGCCGCGAGGCGGCGGCGTGCGGGTCGCGGCGATCGAGAGCCCCGCGGTCGTCGGTACAACGAATGGCGAGAGCCGGACTTGAACCGGCGACACCACGGTTTTCAGCCGTGTGCTCTACCAACTGAGCTACCTCGCCCCGAGGGAGGCCAGTTTAGCCAGTAGGGTTCTGCCTCGTGGCTCCAGGCAAGCAGGTCGCGATCATCGGAGCGGCGCTCGACCTCGGCGCGGGGCGGCGGGGTGTCGACATGGGGCCGTCCGCGATCCGCTACGCCGGTCTCCACGAGCGGCTGGACGGCATCGGCTACGACGTGCTCGACTGGGGCGACGTCGAGACGGCGGTGCTCGAGGCGACCGACGAGGCAGACGCGTCCGCCCGCTACCTGCCCGAGATCAAGGCCGCCTGCGGCCGCATCGCGCGGCTCGTCGGCCTGGCGCTCGAGCAGGGAGCGCTGCCGCTCGTGCTCGGCGGCGACCATTCCGTCGCCCTCGGGACGCTCGGCGGGCTCTCCCGGGCCCGAGGCACCGGCGGCGTGCTCTGGATCGACGCGCACGGCGACCTCAACACACCCGAGAGCTCGCCGAGCGGCAATGTGCACGGCATGCCGCTCGCGGCGGCGATCGGGCTGACGGACAATCGCTTCGACAGCGAGTTCTGGACGCTGCCGGCGGTGGATCCCCAGCGCGTCGCGCTCGTCGGGCTGCGCTCGCTCGACGCAAGCGAGATCCAGCGGATCCGCGAGCTCGGGATCAAGGCGTACTCGATGAGCGACATCGACCGGATCGGGATCGAGCGCGCAATCCGCGAGTCGCTGGCGCACATCGCCGGACCGGGCTTCGTCCACGTCTCGCTCGACATGGACGCGCTCGACCCGGAGGTCGCTCCGGGCGTGGGCACGCCGGTGCGGGGCGGCCTCTCCTACCGGGAAGCGCACCTCGCGCTCGAGCTCGTCGCCGAGTCCGGGCTCGCCGGGTCGTTCGAGGTGGTCGAGGTGAATCCGATCCTCGACCGCGCCAACGCGACCGCGGCGCTCGCCGTCGAGCTCGTCGCGAGCGCTCTCGGCAAGACCATCCTCTAGCTCGCAACCGCGACGAGGGAGACGCCCGGCAGGACATAGCCGCCGTCGCGCGCAAAGGGATCGAGCGCAGCCCTTGCGTCAGCGTCCACCGCGGCGCGCGCGTCCTCGTCGAGCGAGGCGAGAGTCGCCCGCAACGTGGTTCCGAGGTTCGTCATCATACGGCGGTACTCGGCGAAAGACTCGGCCCGAAGCTCCAGCGGCGACACCTCCTCAATGCGCACGTCGCCGAAGGCTGCCCGCAGCAGCGCGTCGAGCCGAGACCTGTCGCCGAGCGCGAACATGCCCGGATCGCCCGCCACGGGTGCCTCCATGAAGCCGCGCTTCACGAGGCTGCGTCCGAACGCGGTCGCCCACGGGTTTCGCTCGGCAGCCGCCCAGACCGCCGTCGCAAGCCGGCCCCCGGGACGGAGCACACGGCGCGTCTCACGTAGGGCGAGCGCGGGGTCCGGCACGAGCATGTAGCCCCAACGGCAGACGACGCCGTCGACGCTCTCGTCGGGCAGGTCGATCGCGTGCATGTCGATCACCCGGTGCTCTGCCTCGGGCACGCGGCGGCGTGCTGCTTCGACCATCGCCGGCGAGAGGTCGCTGGAGATGAGGCGAGCGACGCGGCCGACGAGCACTCGACCCACCTCGCCGGTGCCCGCGGCGAGCTCGAGGACGGTGTCCTCCATCCCCGGATCGAGCGCGGCGACGAGGGCATCTGCGACAGGCTCGCCGAAGGCGGCGATCTGAGCCTGCTCGAGCTCCCAGCCCGCAGCGGAGGCGTCCCAGTGACGCCTGTCGTCGTCGGTGGACGCTATGCCGTCACCTGCGCGAAGCGGGGCAGAATGTCGCGCCCGTAAGTCTCCAGGGTCTCCTCCTGGCCCTCCGTCATCAGGTAGATGTTGAACTGGTCGACGCCGATCGACTCGAGCTCCTGCAGCTTCGCGACCGCCTGCTCCACCGTTCCGAGCACGCAGAAGCGGTCGCAGATCTCGTCGGTGACGAACTCGCCGTGCTTGGCGCCGACGCGGGAGTGCTCGTTGTAGTCGTAGAACTTGCGCGCCTCGACGAAGTCGGTCAGGGCCTTCGGCACGACTGACCCGTCCGTCCCGTAGCGGTCGATCAGGTCCTGAACGTGGTTCGAGACCATGGCAGGGAACCACCGCACCTGCTCGCGCGCGTCGGCGAGGTCGTCGGAGATGTGGCTCGGGGCGCTGACGATGCACTTGAGCGCCGCCGGGTCGCGCCCCGCCTCCTCGGCGGCCTTGCGCGCCGTGTCCATGATCCACTTGATGATGTCCGGGTCGGCGAGCTGGATGATGACGCCGTCGCCCTGCCTCCCCGCAACGGCGAGCGCCTTCGGGCCGTAGCCGGCGACGTGCATCTCGATCTCCGGCAGCTCCGGCCGCACCCACTTGAGCTGCAGCTGCTTGTCGTTCCAGGTCACCTCCTTGCCGTTCATGAACGGCTTGACCATGATCAGCGCTTCCTCGAAGTCGGCCACCTTCATCGGCTTGCGACCGACGTAGCGCACCGACGAGTCTCCGCGGCCGACGCCCATGATCATGCGGCCGTTGGAGATGTCCTGGAGCGTCGCGTACGCGCTCGCGAGCACCGTCGGGTCGCGGATGGCCGGGTTCGTGACCATGTGGCCCAGCTTGATCGTCGACGTCTGGTCGGCCACGAGCGCCATCACGGGCATCGACTCCTGCCAAAGGACGTGCGAGTCGTAGGTCCAGCCGTACTCGAAACCCTGATCCTCGGCCAGCTTCGTCAGCTCGATCAGACGCTGGTAGGGCGGGTCGGGCAGAACGGTGACGCCGAAGCTGAGCATGGAACCCCCGGGGCTCGTGAGGCAGGGACGAGGCATTCTCGCGCGAATCCGGTCGCGTGGCAACGTGGCCTTATTACCTGTTCGCGGTGACGGCCGGCGCGATGCTGCCGTTTCAGTTCGGGATCAACTCCGTGCTGGCCCGCTACGTCGACGGCGCGGCGCGCGCGTCGCTCGTCTCCTTCGTCGTCGGCACGCTTGCGCTGCTCGTCGCCGTGCTCGTCTTCTTCCGCGGCGTCCCCTCCGGGGAGAAGCTCGCGAGCGCACCGTGGTGGGTATGGGTCGGCGGCGTGCTTGGGGCGTTCTACGTGCTCGGGAGCGTCGTCACCGCGCCCAAGCTCGGCGCCGCGACGCTCGTCGCCCTGATCCTCGCCGGGCAGGCGGCCGCGTCGCTCACGGTCGACCACTTCGGCCTCGTGGGCTTCACGGAGAACCCGATCACGCCCGGCCGGCTTGCCGGGATCGCGCTCGTCGCCGTCGGCGTAGTGCTCGTCCGCGTCTTCTGAGCTACTCGCGGGCGGCTGCGAACAACCGCGCCCACTGCTCGGCGTCGAGATCCCTGGCGCGGGTCGCCGGCCCGAAGCCGAGCGCGGGGGCGAGCCGCTTGATCTGCAGCGGCGACAGCCGCGTCCGCAGTCCGTGCCGAACCGGCTTCTGCGAGGAGAAGGCCTCGGTAAGGAACCGCCAGTACACCTCGTGGAGATTCTGCGGAACCCGCGCGCGGCTGCGGCGCTCGAGCCTCAACACGGCCGTGTCCACGTTCGGCGGCGGCGCGAATGCCGTCCGGTCGAGCCTGCGAGCGATCGAGACGTCGTACCAGGCCCGCCAGTAGGTGGCCCTCTGGGTCGCCGGCCACACGGCGGCGTGCTTCGCCGCGAACTCCCACTGCACGATTACGAGAACGCGGCGCAGGGGCAGGCGGGGATCGCGGAGGAGGCTCGACAGGATCGCTCCCGAACCGGCAAACGGTAGGTTCGCAACGACGGAGAAAGCCTCGTCCGGCCACGCGTAGTCCTGCGCATCCGTCTGGACGACCTCGACGGCAGCGTGTTGCTCGAAGCGTGCGCGAAGCAGCTTCACGAGCGCCGGATCGCGTTCGATCACTCGTACGCCTGCGCCTGCGCGTGCCAGCTCGCTCGTGATCATGCCAGTGCCACCGCCGACCTCGACCACGAGGTCACCCGGCGCGACAGCGGCGTCGGCTACGAGATCGGCCGCAAGCTGCTTACTGCGGAGGAAGTGCTGGCCGGACGCCCCGCGTGCGAGGCGCCTCGGAACGGCCACGGAACACCATCGTGATCATGGCGAGACTCTAGCGCAGCGCTCAGCTCGAGGAAACCCAAGCCAGCGTTTTCGTCGCCAGGCGGTCGAGCGCCTGGACGGCCAGCTCGAGGTGCTCGGGTTTCGTATCCTCGAGCTTCGTGTGCGAGAGGCCGCGGAGGCTCTGGACGAAGAGCATCACGGTCGGGATGCCTGCACGGGACACCTCGGCTGCGTCATGCAACGGGCCGCTCGGCAGCCGGTGCGACGTGCCCGCGACTTCGCGAATCGCCTCGTCCGCGAAGCCGATCAGGGTCTCGTCGAAGAGGATCGGCTGGATCACCCAAATCCGCTCGTGCTCCACCTCGATGTTCTCCTCCCGCGCGAACCGCTCGCACGCCTCGCGCACCTGCTCCCACATCGAGGCGAGCTTGTCGGCGTCGAGGTGGCGCATGTCGAGGAGCTGCTCGGCCGTCTCGACCACCGACGTGACGATTCCCGGCTTGCAGACGACCCCGCCGCTCGTGAGCACGGCCCCGGCGCCGGTACGGGTCGCTATCTCGCGCAGCTCGAGCGCGAGCTTCGCCGCGCCCGCGAGCGCGTCTCGGCGCTGATCCATCGGCGTCGAGCCGGCGTGCGCCGCCTGGCCGCGCCAGGTGATTCGGTGACGCTCGACGCCGAACGTGCCGAGCACCGCGCCGAGCGGCAGGCCGAGCGACTCGAGCACGGGGCCCTGCTCGATGTGCAGCTCGAGGTAGGCGGCCGCGTTCACGAGCTGGGAACGGGCCTCGAGCACGGTGTCGAGCTTGACGCCGTGCTCGCGCAGCGCATCGGGGAGCAGGACGCCGTCGCGGTCCTGCAGCTTGCGCAGGTCGTCCTGGTCGGTCATCGAGCCGGCCGCGGCCGAGGAGCCGAACAGCGACCGCCCGAACCGTGCCCCCTCCTCGTCGGCCCAGTTGACGAGACGGACGGTAACGGGCGGCGTGCCCTCCTCCGCGATCCGGCGCAGCACCTCGACCCCCGCGACGAGGTTGAGACAGCCGTCGAGCCAGCCGCCGTTCGGAACGGAGTCGATGTGCCCGCCGATCAGCATCGCGCGCTCCGAGTCGCCGCGCAGCGTCCACCACTGATTCCCGGCCTCGTCCACCTCGTACTCGAGCGGCAGGCCCTCGAGCTTCGCGCCCAGCCAGTCCTTCGCCTTCGTCCAGGTCGGCGTCCAGGCGAGGCGCTGGGCGCCGTTCTCGTCGCCCGTGAGCTCGCGCAGCTGCTCGAGCTCGGCGACGGTGCGGCTGGGGTCGAGCGGCATGCGCGCAGCCTAGTCGGACGCTTCTACCCTTTCCAAAGGAGGCCGTGTCGTGTTACCAATGAATGGTGCAGGCTGAGGTGGTCGCAGAAACGACGCTGCGCGCTCGCGAGAGACGCGCTTGGCCCGTCGACCTCCTGAAGCGCATCGGAGTGACCCTGATCGTGCTGGCCGCCCTCTGGGCTCTCTGGGAGGCGTACCGCGCGATCTGGGGGGCGACCGGGTGGACGAGGCCCTTCATCGTGGACGAGCTGACGATGCCGCCCATGACCGACATCGTCGGGCGGCTGTTCGAACCGCTGGCCGACGGTCAGCCTGCGCTGATCCGCGACCTGCTCGACAAGAGCGCCTTCACGATGCGCGAGGCGGTCGCCGGCTTCGTGCTCGGCGGGGTGATCGGCTTCACCATCGGCGTCGTCCTCCACCACTCGCGCCTGCTGCGCCGCGGCTTCCTGCCGTACGTCGTCGCCTCGCAGACCGTCCCCATCCTGGCGATCGCGCCGATGGTCGTGATCTGGCTCGGCGGCAAGGGCCTCCCGATCTGGATGCCGGTCGCCGTGATCGCCGCCTACCTGACCTTCTTCCCGGTCGCGATCAACACGATCCGCGGTCTCGACTCGGCCGAGCCGCGGGCGCTCGAGCTGATGCGCTCGTACGCGGCCTCGCCGTGGAAGGTGCTCTGGAAGGTCAAGTTCCCCGCCTCGCTGCCATACATCTTCGCCGCGCTGAAGGTTTCCGCAACGGCCAGCGTGGTGGGTGCGATCATCGGCGAGCTCCCCTCCTCGATCCAGGACGGCCTCGGCGGCGCGATCATCAACTTCAACCAGTACTACTCGCTCGACCCGACCGCGCTCTGGGCGACGAACATCGTCGCCGCTTTTCTCGGAATCCTCTTCTTCGGCGCCGTCGTGCTCGCGGAGAAGCTCGTCGTCCGCACCGCGCCGGAGCACACGGCATGAAGGCCGCCGCCGTCACGATCGAGAACGTCACCAAGACCTTCGCCAAGGGCGGCACGACCGCGCTGCAGGACATCGACCTCGAGCTCCAGCCCGGTGAGTTCGTCTCCTTGATCGGCCCCTCCGGCTGCGGCAAGTCGACCCTGCTGCGCGTGATCGGCGACCTGATCGAGCCGTCCGCCGGCACTGTGCGCGTCGGCGGCAAGCCCGCGCACCAAGCGCGCCTCGACAACGACTACGGGATGGTCTTCCAGGAGGCGGTGCTCTTCGACTGGCGCACGGTTGCCAAGAACATCGCCTTGCCGCTCGAGCTCGCAGGGTGGGATCGCGCCCGGCGCACCGACCGCGTCAAGGAGATGGTCGAACTCGTCGAGCTCGGCGGGTTCGAGGGCCACCACCCCTGGCAGCTCTCCGGCGGGATGCAGATGCGCGTCGCGATCGCGCGTGCGCTCTCGTTCGACCCGAACCTGCTGCTGATGGACGAGCCGTTCGGCGCGCTCGACGAGATGACCCGCGAGCGACTGAACCTCGAGCTGCTGCGAATCTGGGAGGCGAGCGGCTCCACCGTCGTGTTCGTCACGCACTCGATCACCGAGGCGGTCTTCCTGTCGACGCGGGTCGTCGTGATGAGCCCTCGGCCCGGCCGGATAGCCGGCATCGTCGAGATCGACCTACCGCAGCCGCGGAGCACCGACACCCGCGAGGAGCCGCGCTTCTTCGAGCTGGCGACCGAGTTGCGCGAGTTGCTGCGCGGCCGAGCTCCGGAGGGCGTGCATTGAGCACCGTCCTCGCCGACCCCGGTCGCTCGCTCGCCCGCGACGTCGGCCGCGGCGTGCGGGACTGGATCCCGGCGGTCGTCGTACTCGCCGCCCTCCTCGTCGGCTGGCAGCTCGCGATCGAAGCCTTCGACATCCAGCGCTTCCTGCTGCCGAAGCCGACGGTGATCGCCGATCGGTTCTGGGAGGAGCGCGAAACGCTCTGGGCGGCAGGCTGGTTCACCTTCCAGGAGGCGTTCTGGGGCTTCGTCGCCGGCTGCTCGGCCGCGATCATCTCAGCGTTGCTGCTGGCGCGCTTCCGCCCGCTCGGCACAGCGCTGATGCCGTACTTCATCGCCGCGAACGCCGTCCCGATCATCGCCTTCGCCCCGATCGCGATCGCCTGGTTCGGGATCGACAAGGGCTCGAAGATCGCGATCGCGGCGGTGCTCTGCTTCTTCCCCGTGCTCGTCAACACGCTCAAGGGATTGACCTCCGTGCGGCCGGCGTCGATCGAGTTGATGCGCAGCTACGCCGCCGGGAACGTCGAGATCTTCCGCAAGGTGCGGATCCCGGCCTCGCTGCCCTATCTCTTCTCCGCTCTGAAGGTGGCGAGCGTGCTCGCGATGATCGGGGCTATCGTCGGCGAATACTTCGGCGGCTCTCTCACATCGCTCGGAATCCAGATCAAGAGCGCAGCGGCGCTCTTCAACTTCGAGACGGCCTGGGCGGCGATCCTCGTCGCCTGCATCTTCGGCATCTCGTTCTACCTTGCGATCGCACTGCTGGAACGGATCACGATGCGATGGCATCCATCTGCGCGGAACGCGCAGTCATGACCACACCGGGTCACAACAAGGAGGGATCGATGAGGACACGCAGGACGACGGTGCTCGGCACCGTCATCGTGGCGCTCGCGGCGTTGACCGTGGCGGGCGGCGCGGCAGCGCGGGCGGACGTTGCGGCCGCGCCGGCGGCGACGAAAGTGACGCTGCAGCTGAAGTGGGTGACGCAGGCCCAGTTCGCGGGCTACTACGCGGCGAAGGCCAAGGGCTACTACACGGCCGTGGGGCTCGACGTGAACATCAAGCCGGGCGGCCCTGACATCACGCCCGAGCAGGTCGTCGCCTCGGGCCAGGCACAATTCGGGATCGACTGGCTGCCGAGCCTGCTTTCCTCCCGCGACAAGGGCAGCGACCTCGTCAACATCGCGCAGGTCTACACGCGCTCTGGCATGACGCAGCTGACCTGGAAGGACTCCGGGATCGACACGATCGCGAAGATGCGGGACAAGAAGGTCGGCAACTGGCTCTTCGGCAACGAGTTCGAGCTGTTCGCGGCGCTCGTGAAGGCCGGGATGGACCCGACGAAGAACAAGGGCGTCACGATCGTGCAGCAGCCGTTCGACATGAACCTCTTCCTGCAACGGAAGATCGACTCGGCCTCGGCGATGACCTACAACGAGCTCGCCCAGGTGCTCGAGTCGAAGAACCCGAAGACCGGCAAGCTCTACCAGCTCAAGGATCTGAACGTGATCACGATGGAGGCGGCAGGCACCGCGATGCTCGAGGACGGCGTCTTCGTCCGCGGTGACTGGATCAAGTCGACCGCCAACCAGGCGACCGCGAAGAAGTTCCTCGAGGCGTCGTTCCGCGGTTGGGCGTACTGCCGCGACCATCTGGCAGAGTGCACCCAGATCGTGCTCAAGAACTCGCCGATCCTGCCCAAGGGGCACCAGACCTGGCAGATGAACGAGGTCAACGCGCTGATCTGGCCCTCGGCGGCCGGCGTCGGCGTGATGAACCAGAAGGCGTTCACCCGCACCGCTTCGATCTCACGGCAGTTCGGCGTGATCAAGAAGCTGCCGACGGGCGCCTTCCGCACGGACCTCGCCAAGGCGGCGCTGAGGTCGCTGAAGGCGAAGGGGATCGACGTCACGGGCACGAAGTGGAAGAAGGCGACCGTGACGCTGAGGGCTGGCGGCAAGTAGTCCGACGAACCGAAGGGAGATCCGCATGTCCGTTCTGATCAAGGGAGGCCGCGTCATCACGGCCGCCGACGACTACGTCGCCGACATCTTCATCGAGGACGCGCGGATCTCCCTGATCGGGGAATCCCTTGACCTCGAGGCAGACCACGTGATCGACGCGTCCGGCAAGTACGTCCTGCCGGGCGCAGTCGATCCGCACACGCACCTCGACATGCCGTTCGGCGGCACGACCACGATCGACGACGTCACCTCGGGTCAGCGGGCTGCCGCGCGAGGCGGCACGACGACGCACGTCGACTTCTGCATCCAGGCGCCGGGGACGAGCTTCTCGGACTCGCTCGCCGACTGGAAGTCGAAGGCCAAGGGCAAGCAGGTGATCGACATGGGCTACCACATCGCGGTCACCGACCTGAAGGAGGGCGGGACGCTCGAGGAGCTCGCATCGCTCCCCGACCAGGGCGTCACCTCGTACAAGCTCTTCATGGCCTACAAGGGCGCGCTGATGGTGGACGACGAAACGCTGTTCAAGACGATGGAGGTCGCGGCCGAGACGGGCGCGCTCGTGATGGTGCACGCCGAGAACGG
>JBKJSM010000087.1:0-2882 GCA_046594445.1 Gaiellaceae bacterium
GGTCGACAAGTCGGCGCGCGTGCGACTCGCCGATTTCCGCGGCCGGCGCAACGTCCTGCTCGTCTTCCACCCGTTCTCGTTCACGCCGGTGTGCGACGAGGAGGCACGCGACCTGCAGGAGAACCAGTCCGCCTTCGAAAGCGCCGAGACCGACGTCGTCCTCGTCTCGTGCGACTCGGCGCCCGTGCGGCAGGCGTGGAAGAAGGCGCTCGAGCTCACCTACACCCTCGCCTCCGACTTCTGGCCGCACGGCGAGGCCGCGAAGGCCTACGGCGTCTTCGACGAGATGAGCGGCGCGCCCTTTCGGGGCACGTTCCTGATCGACAAGGAGGGCGTGGTCGTCTGGAGGCTCGTCAACGAGGACAACGCGCGCCGCACGGAGCTCGTCTCCGGCCCGCTCGCGGTCAAGTCGCCCTAAGCGGCGACTCTGGCCGGTCGCGCATCGACGGCGTCGGCGAGCGCGTCGACCACCGTGCGCAGCTCGGCCAGTAGCTCGGCGTCGACGCCGTTCTCCAGCCGCTGGTCGGCCTTGGGCACGGCGACGGTCTCCTCGAGCGTGCGAGCGCCGAGGGCGCCGAGCACCTTCCGCGTCTCCGCGGCGGCCCAGACGCCGCCGAACATGCCGGTGCTCGACGAGAGCACCGCGACCGGCTTGTTCCGGACGGGCGAGTCCGCGAGCGGGCGCGAGGCCCAGTCGAGCGCGTTCTTGAGCACGCCCGGGATCGACGAGTTGTACTCCGGCGTCGAGATCAGGATTGCGTCCGCATCGGCGAGAGTCGACTTGAAGCGCTCGACGGCCTCCGGCGGGCTCCCCGGGACGTCGTCGTCCGCGTCGTAGGGCGGAATCTCCTTTAGCCCGTGGTAGAGCTCGATGTCGACGCCGTCGGGCGCGCCTGCGGCAGCGCCCCGCAGGAGATCCGTGTTGTGGGATCCCTGACGGAGGCTGCCGCTGATCGCGAGGATCTTCATGCTTACGCCTGAACCAGCGCGAGGTTGGCGGTGATCTTCACGTCGTTGCCGAGCGCGGGATCGCCGGTGGGGAGCTCCAGGTTCCAGTCGATCCCGAAGTCGCGGCGGTTGACGACCGTCTCGACGTCGAAGGCGATCCGCTGCTTGCCGTAGGCGTCCGGGGTCGGCCCGACGACCGTGCCGCTGATCCTGACCGGCTTGGTGACGCCGCGGAGCGTGATCTCGCCGTCGATTGTGACGTCATCGCCCGCCCGCTCGATCGTGCTCGAGTCGAAGCGGAGCTCCGGGTGCTGCTCTGCGTCGAAGAAGTCGGGCGACTGCAGGTGGCCGGCAAGGTTGGGGTCGTCGACGCGGACGCTCGCGACCTTGGCGACACCCGCGAGCTTGCCGTCGGCCAGCTGCGCGTCCAGCTCGGTGAAGGCGCCGCGGAAGGTGCCCGCGCCGCTGTAGGTGACCGCGAAGCCGACGTCCGAGTGAACGGGGTCGAGGCCCCAGGTGCCGGTCGGGATGCTCGTGGACTGCTCTGTGGTGCTCATTGCTCTCCTCGGGTTCGTGGTGTATTATTGAGTACGCAATCAATGTAGAGGAAGAATCTTGAGTCGTCAAGTATCCAAGTTCAAGAACATAGAACTCGACGCTTTTGCCCGTTTGATGCGAGCGCACACAGTGCTGCGCCGGGAGCTCGAAGCGGAGGTGCTCAGCCCCCGCGGGTTGACGATCAACGACTTCGAGGCGCTCCTCCACCTGTCGAAGGCCGACGAGCACCGCCTCCGGCGGATCGATCTCGTGAACCTGCTGATGCTGACGCCGTCGGGCGTGACCCGTCTGCTCGAGGGACTCCAGGAAGCGGGACTCGTCGAGAACCGGCAGTGCGGCGACGACGCTCGCGTCACCTGGGCGGAGCTCACCGACGACGGAGTCGAGACGATCGAGTGCGTCGGGGCCAATCACGCTCGGGTGCTGCGTTCCCTCTTCCGAGACTCCCTCAGCGAGAACGAGGTGGAACAGCTGTCGGGCTTGCTCGGGAAGCTCCCCGGCGTCGGCGCCGGGTCTTGCGCCGGCTAGGTCGCGTACTCGTCGGCGATCGCGAGCACCGCGTCGAGGACGGCCAGGCCCTCGTCGAGCTCCTCGCGCGTGATCGTCAGCGGTGGGCAGACCATGACGACGTTCCAGTGCGCCATCAGGTAGAGCCCGGACTCGAGTGCGGCCTTCTGGAGCCGCGCAACCGGCGCGGCCGCGTCGCCGCCCGCGTTGAAGGGAACCAGCATCTCCTTCGTCTCGCGATTCTTCACGAGCTCCAGCCCCCAGAAGAGGCCGAGACCCCGCACGTCGCCGACCGACGGATGCTTCGCCGCGAGCGCGGGTAGCGCCTCCGCCAGATACGCGCCGTGGTCGGCCGCGTTCTCGACGATTCCCTCCTCCTGGAACGCCTCGATCGACGCGACCCCCGAAGCGCAGGCAAGCGGGTGGCCCGAGTAGGTCAGGCCGCCGGCGAGGAAGCGGCCGCGCAGCTCGTCCGCGATCGGCTCGGAGACGATCATCGCGCCCAGCGGGACGTAGCCGGAGTTGATGCCCTTGGCGACCGTGAGGATGTCCGGGACGACGTCCCAGTTGTCGCACGCGAACCACGTGCCCGTGCGGCCGAAGCCGGCCATCACCTCGTCGAGGATCAGCAGGATCCCGTGCTTGTCGCACGTCTCGCGGATCGACTGCAGGTAGCCGTCGGGCGGGACGATGATCCCGTTCGTGCCCACGACGGTCTCGAGGATCACAGCCGCGACCGTTTGCGCGCCCTCGTACTGGAGGATCTCTTCCAGGTGCGGCCCGCCCGAGCAGACGGGGCACGGGTCGGGGTGCCCGGCCGGGCAGCGATAGGTGTAGGGATCGAGCATCCGCACGACGCCCGGGATCCC
>JBKJSM010000009.1:0-52736 GCA_046594445.1 Gaiellaceae bacterium
AGCAGGAGCGCGGTGTTGATCAGGCCGATGTGCGAGAACGCCTGCGGGAAGTTCCCGACGAGCCTGCGCTCCGCGACGTCGTACTCCTCCGAGAGCAGGCCGAGGTCGTTCCGAAGCGCCAGCAGCTTGTCGAACATCTCGCAGGCCTCCTCGAGCTCGCCGAGCAGGACCAGGTTGTCGACGAACCAGAAGGAACAGAGGAAGAAGGCGCCCTCGCCGGGCGGCAAGCCGTCGACCGACTCAGCGTCCGCGTCATGTGAATAGCGCAGGACGAACCCGTCGACGAGCAGCTCGCGCCGCACGGCGTCGAGCGTGCCGCGAACGCGCGGGTCGTCCGGCGGCAGAAAGCCGAAGAGCGGGATCGTCAGCAGGCTCGCGTCGACGCGCTTCGACCCGTACGACTGCACGAACGACCCGAGCTCCTCGTCGTAGCCCTGCTCGAGCACCTCCGCCTTGATCTCGTCGCGGCAGGCGCGCCAGCGGTCGACGGCACCGTCGCGCCCGAACTCCTCGACCGCCTTGACGGCCCGGTCCATCGCCACCCACGCCATCACCTTCGAGTGCGTGAAGTGCCGGCGCGGGCCCCGCACCTCCCAGATGCCCTCGTCCGGCTCGCGCCAACGGCGCTCGAGATTCGCGAGCATCACCTGCTGCAGCCCCCACGAGTGGTCGTCGGCCTCGACGTCGCGGCGCCTCGCCTGATGGAGCACGTCGAGCACTTCGCCGTACACATCGAGTTGGAACTGCGTGCTCGCGCCGTTCCCGACCCTAACCGGCTTGGAGCCCTCGTAGCCCGACAGCCATGGCAGCTCATACTCGGGCAGCCGCCGCTCGCCGGCCGGGCCGTACATGATTTGGAGGTCGTCAGGGTCGCCGGCGACCGCGCGCAGCAGCCAGGTCCTCCATGCCCGTGCCTCGTCCTCAAAGCCGCTCTCGAGCAGCGCGTCGAGCGCGAAGGTGGCGTCACGCAGCCAGCAGTAGCGATAGTCCCAGTTCCGCACCCCGCCGATCGCTTCGGGGAGAGAGGTCGTCGGCGCCGCGACGATCCCGCCCGTCGGGTCGTAGGTGAGCGCCTTCAACACCATCAGCGACCGCGTCACCGCTTCCTCCCAGCGCCCGTGGTAGGTGCAGTTGTCCAACCACTCGTCCCAGAAAGCGCAGGTGTCCGCCAGCGTCTGCTCAGGGTCGATCGCCGGCGGGCACTCTCGGTGGGAGGCATACCAGGCCAGTGTGAACGCCTGGCGCTCGCCGGCCTCGAGCGTGAACTCCGCGACCGTGCGCAGGTTCTCGCCGCGCACCGGCACGGACGTGCGCAGGGACAGCGCGTCGGGCCCCGCGATCGCGACACGCGTTTGCTCGTCGAGCCGGCGCACCCACGGGACGATCGCGCCGTAGCCGAAGCGGATAACGAGCTCCATCCGGATCGGCACGGAGCCTTCGAGGCACTCGACGATCCGGACGACGTCGGGATCCTCGCCGCGCGGCGGCATGAAGTCGGTAACGCGGACGACTCCCGCCTCGCAATGGAAGTCGAGCTCGTGGACGAGCGAGCGGTCACGGTAGCGGCGCTCCGTCCGCTGCACCTCGCAATCGGGAGCCAGCAGCCAGCGCCCATCCCACTCGTCGCCGATCAGCGCCGAAAAGCAGGCGTCCGAGTCGAAGCGCGGAAAGCAGAGCCAGTCGATCGAGCCGTTGATCCCGACGAGCGCAGCCGTCTGCAGATCGCCGATCAGCCCGTAGTCCTCGATCCGCATCGTCTCTCCTAGAGCTCCGCCCGCAGCTTCGGAAAGCGCTTTCGCGCAGCGCGCCCGAATGCCTGCGCGTACGCGCCGGCCGCATCTGCGTCCAGGGTCAACGCGTAGGCGTCGCGCAGCTCCTCGAGCCCGTCCGCGATCGCGTCGAGCACCAGCTGGTAGTCGCCGTAGAGCTCCTCGGCCTCGCCTCGATCGGCCTCGTCGTAGGCGCGCGCGGCCGCGTCGGCCTCGGTCAGCAGCTCGCGCTCGTCGTCGGAGAACAGATCGAGCTGGCGGCGGACGAGGTCTCCGAAGCGGTTGCGGCTGAGCCTCACGCCAGCTCGCGGTAGAGCGCAAGGTGCGCCTGCGCCGACGCGTCCCAGGTCAGCTCGTCGCGTGCTCGCAGCGCGCCTCTGCGGGCGGCCTCGAGCGCGTCGTGGTCGTGCAAAAGCTCGCGGATCGCGGCCGCCAGCCCCTCGACGTCGTCGGGTGCAACGACGCGGCCGGCGCCGAAGGCGCGCACCGGCTCCGCGAGCCCGCCGACGTCGTAGACCACCGCCGGCAGTCCGGCCCCGAGCGCCCGCAGGAGGGCGCCGCTCTGGTCGAGCTCCGCCCGGTAGGGGAACACCGCGATCGTCGACTCGGCGAGCGCCCGCTCGATCTCCGCCTCGGGCACGAACGCGGTCGCGTCGCCCGCGACGCGCAGCTGCGCGCCGGCGACGCCGGAAACCGCCTCGCGTGCGTGCGCGAGCTGCTTGTACGGCCTGACCATCCCGAGGGCGAGCACCGTCTGCCCGTCGTCACGCCGCTCGGGGACGCTCAGGAAGAGGGGGTGCGGAATCACGTGGAGCGCCGCTTCGGGCACACCGAAGCGAGCAAGCGTCTCCCGCCCGTGCTCCGAGTGCACGACGATCCGCTCGAACCGGTCGAAGAGCCGGCTCCAGAGACGAATCTTGTGGGCTGTCCGCCGCGGCAGTAGGTCGTGCGCGGTCAGGACGAGCGGCGCGCGATGGCGCAGCAGCCGCGCCTCGACCTCAGGTGCGGCGAGCCACTGGACGTGGACGACGTCCGCGCTCGTCGCGGCGAGCCGGGCGAGTCCGAGCGGATGCTCGAGGGCCTTCAACGGGAGGCGCAACGGCGACCGGCGAAAGAGGCGAGACGAGAGGGGATAAAAGAGCTCGCGGCGCCGGTAGCCGACCGGCTCGGCGACCTCGCCGAAGCGGAAGCGCGACGTGACGAGTTCGACGTCGAGTCCCGCCCGCGCGAGCGACGACGCCAGCTCGTGGTCGTACGGCGGCGTGTACGCAGGTGGGTCGGCGATGACGACGCGCATCCCTCGTAGGCTAGTCCTCGTGCTGATCCGCAGCTGGAACCTCTTCCACGGGAACACCCTTCCGCCCGGCCGTCGCAGCAGGCTGGAGGAGATGATTCGCCTCGCGACCGCGGACGGTCCTGATGCGCTCTGCCTGCAGGAGGTGCCGCTCTGGGCGCTGTCGCGTCTGCCGCGCTGGAGCGGGATGACCGTGCGCCACGTCGTCACACGGCGGGCGCCGCTCGGCGGCCTGCTCGGCGGCGCGATCACGCGCCTGCACAACGGCTTCTTCCGCTCCGCTCTGGCTGGGCAGGCCAACGCGATTCTCCTCGCAGCCTCCTTCGAGCCGGTCGAGCATCGGATGCTGCGGATCGACGAGAGCCGCCGTGAGCCGCGCTTCTGTCATGCAGTCCGCTGCGCCGGGCTCGTGGTGGCGAACCTGCACGCGACGAACGACTTCCGGCACCCCGAGGTGCCCGCTGCCGAGATCGTGCGCGCGGAGGCATTCGTGACCGACGTGGCCGACGGCCTTCCGAGCGTGCTCGCGGGCGACTTCAACCTCAGGGCGGAGCATCTGCGCGAGCTTCCGGGCTGGTCGTCGCTCGGCCCTGGCATCGACCACGTGCTCGTCCGCGGGCTCGACACATCTCCGCTCGAGAGCTGGCCGATCGAGCGCCGCCGTCACAATGGCGCCGTGCTCTCCGACCACGCCCCGGTGGAGGTGACGATCGGATGACGCCGGCCGAGGCGCGGGCGCTCTTTCCGGTGCTCGAGCGCGTCGCGTACCTGAACGCGGGCACGTTCGGGCCGCTCGCCCTTCCAACGCTCGAGGCGATCGAGCAGCAGCTCCGCGCCGACCTCGAGGAAGGCCGCCTCGGAAAGGCGTACTTCGAGCGGTTGATCGAACTGCGGCTGCAGGTGCGTGCCGCCGTCGCCGCTCTCGTCGGTGTGACGCCGGAGCACGTGTCATTGACGGGATCGACGACCGACGGCTGCAACATCGTCCTCGGCGGCCTCGGCCTCGGCCCGGCCGACGAGATCGTGATCACCTCGGAGGAGCACTTCGGCCTGACCGGCCCTGTGCACACGAGCGGGGCGCGCGTCGTCGTCGTCGAGCCGGACCCGGACGCGATCCTGGCGGCCGTCACTCCGCGCACGCGGCTCCTCGCCGTCTCGCACGTGCTTTGGACGAGCGGTCGCGTCCTGCCGGTCCACGACCTACGGGAACGCTCCGGGATCCCCGTCCTCGTCGACGGCGCGCAGTCGGTCGGCGCAATTCCCGTGGACGCGAACGGGCTCGACTTCCTGACGATCTCCGGTCAGAAGTGGCTGTGCGGGCCGGACTCGACCGGGGCGCTGGTCGTCGCCGACCCGGAGCGACTGCGCGTCTCCCGGCCGAGCTACTTCTCCCAGTCCTCGTACGAGCCGACCGGTAGCTTCGAGCCCGCGCCGGGGGCAGGCCGCTTCGACCCCGGCTGGATCGCGACAGCGACGCTCGTGGGCCTCCAGACAGCGCTCGACGTTCCGCCGGACTGGCGCTTCGCGCGTGCCGCGGAGCAGGCGGCGCGTTGCCGCGAGCTGCTCGCGCCCCTCGTCGAGGTCGTGCCCGGCGGGGCCACGCTCGTCGCCTTCCGCGACGACGACCCACCCGTCCTCGTCGCACGCCTCGCGGAGGAGCAGATCGCCGTCCGCGACATCCCCGGCACGGGCCTCGTCCGTGTCTCGTGCGGGTGGTGGACGAGCGACGAGGATCTCGACCGGCTCGCCGCGGCGCTCTAGCCCGCGTCCGCGGCGGTGCGGAGGCCGAGCTGCTTCGCGATCGGCTGCAGCGCCTCGACCACGTTGGCGATGTGCTCGTCCAGCGCGACGCCGATCAGCTCGGCCCCCGCGTAGACCTCGTCGCGATGGACGCCGGCCGCGAACGACGGCTGCTTCAGCTTCTTGCGCACCGATTTCGGCTCCAGGCCCTCGAGCCCGGTGGGGCGGACGAGACCGCACGCGTGCACGAAGCCCGAGAGCTCGTCGCAGGCGAACAGTGTCCGCTTCAACGACGTGTCCCGTGGCATCGCCAGGTGCTCGGCATGCGAGAGGATCGCTTCGATCACCTCGTCCGGATACCCCTCCTCGCGGAGGATCGGCGCGCCGTCCTGCGGGTGCTTGTCGAGAGTGGGGTGGATCTCGTAGTCGAAGTCGTGCAGGAGAGCCGTGATCCCCCAGAGCTCCTCGTCCTCCCCCAGACGTCGGGCATACGAGCGCGTGGACGCCTCCACCGCGAGCGCATGCCGGCGCAGCGACTCGCTCGCCGTGTACCGCGTCAGCGTCTCCCAGGCTCTCTCGCGCGTCAGCTCCATCGGCCGACTACGATACCGCGCCTCGGCGCCATGACCACTACGCTAGCCACCGAGATGCAGGCCTTCGTGATCGAGGGCGGGCGGCCCCTCAGCGGGACGATCCGCGCTGCCGGGAACAAGAACGGCGCGCTGCCGATCCTCGCCGCCTGCGTGCTCGCGACGGAGCTCGTCGAGCTGACGAACGTGCCACGGATCCGCGATGTCGAGACGATGCTGGAGCTGCTCGCGGACATCGGAGCAGACGTGGAGTGGACTGGCGAGAACGACGTCCGCGTCGATCCGAGAACCGTCGCGAAGACCGAGCTCGATGCGGAGCTCTGCCGCCGCATCCGCGCCTCCTTCCTGCTCGCCGGGCCGCTGCTCGCACGCTTCGGCCGAGCGGTCGTTCCCGCACCGGGAGGCGACGTGATCGGCCGCCGCCGCCTCGATCCTCACATCCACGCGCTCGCCGAGCTCGGCGTCGAGATCGAGATCGACGGCCGATACGACATGAAGACGAGCGGCCTGCGTGGCAAGGCGATCTTCCTCGACGAGGCGAGCGTGATGGCGACCGAGAACGTCGTCATGGCGGCGGTGCTCGCTGAGGGCGAGACGGTGATCAGCAACGCCGCCTGCGAGCCCCATGTGCAGGACCTCTGCCGTTTCCTCGTCTCGCTCGGAGCGCGGATCGAGGGGATCGAGTCGAACGTGCTGCGGATCGCGGGCGTCGAGCAGCTTGGCGGCGGCGCCTGGCGCGTCGCGCCGGAGCACATCGAGGTCGGCAGCTTCATCGGCCTCGCCGCGGCGACGGGGGGAGACCTGACGATCGAGGACGTCGAGCCCCGCGACCTGATCTCGATCCTGCCCGCGTTCGCGCGCCTCGGCGTGCACGTCGAGCTCGGTGAGCGCACCCTGCGCGTGCCGCCGGGCCAGGACCTCGTGATCCAGGACGACCTCGGTGGCCAGATCCCGAAGATCGAGGACGGCCCATGGCCCGCGTTCCCGGCCGACCTCACCTCGATCGCGGTCGTCACGGCCACCCAGTCGCACGGAACCGTGCTCGTCTTCGAGAAGATGTTCGAGAGCCGCCTCTTCTTCGTCGACAAGCTGGTGGCCATGGGGGCGAGGATCATCCTTTGCGATCCTCACCGAGCAGTCGTCACCGGGCCTGCGCGCCTCTACGGCGAACGACTGACGAGCCCGGACATCCGCGCCGGCATGGCGATGCTGATCGCGGCGCTCTGCGCCGAGGGCACCTCGACGATCGGGAACGTGGGCGAGATCGACCGCGGCTACGAGCGGATCGACGAGCGCCTGCGCAACCTGGGCGCGCAGATCGAGCGAGTCGAGAGTTAGCCCCGCCTACTTGACGGTCAGCTTCACGGCCGTGCTGACCGCCGAGGCGATCTCGTCCGTCCCGGCGTACCGCGCCCTGATCCGGTATGAGCCAGCCGCGAAGGCATAGCGCCAGACAGCCCGTCCGCTCGCGTCGGTGACGGCTGACGTGGCCAATGACCAGCGCGATCCGTCGAAGGACTCGAGGATCACGTTACGCGCCCCTTCGACTCCGGGCGCGCCCTCGATCTTGAGCCGAGCGTCCAGCTCGACGAGCCGAGAGCCCTGCGGGCGCGAGGCCTTCAGGCTGAGCCGAGCCTTCGCGACGCGCAGGGAGACCGTCCAGGGCGCCGAGACCGCGAGCTGCGTGCCCGCCGAGTCGAGCGCAGCCACGGTGAAGGTGTAGTCGCTGCCGGGCGCGAGCGAGTAGGAGGCGCCGGTGCCTGTCGCCGCGCCGGCGAGCACCTGCTCGACACCGCCGTCTTGGGCGACTCCGACGCGGAAGCTGGTCGCTCCGGACAGCGCCGGCCAGGAGAGCGCGATGCGGGAGCCGGTGCGGGAGCCCCTCAGCGTCAACGGCTCCAGGATTGCCGGGCCCTTGGCCAGCGCGACGGCGGCTGCGACGTCGAGAACGCCGTAGCCGAGCTCCCCCGTCCAGCTCCCGTGCCCGGACGCGGTCTGCTCGATGAGGGACGCGACCTCGCCGGCGGAGAGCAGCGGATTGGCCGCCCAGACGAGCGCGGCCGCTCCGGCCACCTGCGGTGCGGCAAATGAAGTGCCGCTCCCGTAGCCGTACAGGCCGCCGAGAGCGCCGGTGAGCGGGACGCGCGGGTAGCGCGACGCCGGGGAGGTGGAGGAAACGGCGCTGAACACGCCGTCTCCGGGGGCAGCCAGCGAGAGATGCGTTCCGGTGCTCGAGAACGCCGCTCGCACGCCCGAGCGGTTCGATGCGGCAACCGCCAGCCCGCGGCCACCGACCCCGCGCGAGCCGGGAGTCTGCAGCAGGGCAGCGGGGTACTCGACCGCGTTGCCGTTCGCAAAGCTGTTGCCGACGGCGGCGACGAGGAGCGCGCCATTCGCTACCGCATAGTCGATGGCGCGGCGCTCGACGCTCGACGTCGTCGGGCCTCCAAGGCTGAGGTTGATGATGCGGGCCCCGTTGTCGACCGCGTACACGATCGCCGCGGCCTCCTCGACGTCGGTGAAGGAGCCGGACGGGCCGCCGGCCTGGATCACCATCAGCCTCGCGCCGCCCGCGACCCCTGCGATGCCGTTCCCGTTCGAGCCCGAGCCAGCCGCGAGTGCGGCGACGAATGTGCCGTGGCCGTTCAGATCCGCCACGTCTGCTGTGCGAGTGCGGACGCTGAAGGTGTGCGGGGCCTTGGCCGCGATGTCCGGCGCCTGAAGGTCTGCGCCGGTGTCGATCACAGCGATCGTGACGTTGGCGGCCGCTGCCGCGACCGCAGCCGGAACTCGGTCCGCGCGCGTTGCCGCGTACTGCCACTGTGCGGCCACGCCGCTCGAGCTGCGAACCAGCGCCGGCTCGACGTAGGTGCGCCTCGCCGCCGCGCGTTCGACGCGCGAGATACCGGGCTCGGCCGCCAGGAGCGCCGCGTAGCTTCCGATCTCACCCCGGGGCTTGAGGACGGCGACGCGGAGCGAGGGGAGGCGACGCACGACCGTCGCCGGATGGCGCGCAATCGCCGCCGCCAGCGCGGGCTCGGCGGAATAGCTGACGACGACCGAGCCCTGAGGCCAAGCCTCGGGGGCGCGCGCATCGGGCGCGGCCAGCGCTGTACCGGCAGTCGCCCAAACCGCCAGAGCCGCAAGCCCGGTCGCCCACTTCAAATGCACGTTCTCCCAACGTGAGATTTCGACAGAAAAGACTTCAACATCATCCTCGAAAAGGTAGAAAAATGAAACCCCCAAAAAAGGCGTTACTCTCGAGACGGATGAGGGCGCGCGTTTCTTCCGGAACCACCGGCACCGCCAACGTGGCGACAGGCATCGCGGTGCTCGACCACCTCCTGACCTTGCTGTCGCGGAGCGGGCAGTTCGAGCTGGTGCTCGAGCTGCCGCCGGGCGATGCGGAGGCGGAGGTCGCCGCCGCCGGCCACGCACTCGGTGTGGCGTTCGCCGAGCGGCTGCGCGCAGACGGCGTACCCGGGCACGGCTCGGCGTTCATGCCCGCCGACGAAGCGCTCGCGCAGGTGGCACTCGAGGTATCGGATCGGCCGCTGATGGCGAGCAACGTTGATCTGACGGATGCGCGTGCGGGAGGGCTCGGCACGGATCTCGCTGCCCGATTCCTCGAGGCGTTCGCCCAGTCCGCAGGACTGACTCTGCATGTCCGGCTGATCGACGGGGAGGACTCCCGTCACGTCCTCGAGGCGATCTTCAAGGCGCTCGGCGCCGCTCTTGCCCAAGCTTGCGCAAGATGAGCATCCGCGGCGGCGAATGCTCATCGCGGGTAGATCCCTGAAGGGGCCGCTTCGCGGCCCGACCCGTCCAAGACCTCAAGGAGATACAGATGGCAGACAAGGAGATCGTTCGCACAGAGCGCGCACCCGCACCGTTCGAGGGGGCACCGTATAACCAGGCCGTCAAGGCCGGTGGGCTCGTCTTCGTCGCGGGCCAACTCGGGCTCCAGACGGACGGGTCGGGGCTCATCGGCCCCTCGATCGCAGAGCAGACCGAGCAGGCGCTGCAGAACCTGAGCGCGATCCTCGCGGAAGCGGGGAGCGGCCTCGACAACCTGGTCAAGACGACGGTCTTCCTCCAAGACCTGGGCGACTTCGCAGAGATGAACGACGTGTACGCGCGCCACGTCGGTCACCGCCCGCCGGCCCGCTCGACGGTCGAGGTGTCAAAGCTTCCAGCCGGCGCGCTCGTCGAGATCGAGGCCATAGCGCACCTCTGATCGCGCAAGATGAGCATCCGCGGAGAGCGGATGCTCATCGCGCAAGACCCCTGAAGGGGCCGCTCCGCGGCCCAAGATCCCGTAGCCCTGCGAGGCTCGTCCAGAATGGTCGGCGTGAGGAACCCGCTCGCCGACTACGTGCACTCGCTCGGCCTCGACGCCTATGTCGTCGGCGGCGCCGTCCGCGACGAGCTGCTCGGGGTTCCCGTCCGGGAGCTCGACTTCGTCGTCCCCGGAGTCGGGCATGCCGAGCTGCGTGCTGCGCTCGAGCCGCACGGAAAGGTGGAGGATCTCGTCGTGGCCGACCAGCACGTCGGCGTCCGCCTGCTGCCGCGCGACCAGCAGGTGCGCGCGCTGCAGCCGGCGGGGCTCGAGTTCGCGCCGCCCCGGGTCGAGCGCTCGACCGGGCCCGGCCGCCACGACTTCGAGATCGTCGCGGACGCGGGGATCTCGCTGGAGCAGGACATGGAGCGCCGCGACTTCACGATCAACGCGATCGCCAAGCGGCTCGAGACCGGCGAGCTGCTCGACCCGCTCGGCGGCCGGAAGGACATCGAGCGGCGCGTGCTCCGCACGACGAGCCCCACGAGCTTCCGCGACGACCCGCTCCGGATCTTGCGGGGCCTGCGCTTCGTCTCGCAGCTCGGGTTCGACCCCGACGAGGACACGCTGCGTCAGATGCGAGAGTGGGCGCCCCAGATCGAGCACGTCTCCGGGGAGCGGATCGGAGGCGGCCTGACGTCCGACGGGCTCGGAGAGCTCTCGAAGCTGCTGCTCGGCGCGCACCCGGCCAAGGCCCTGCGGCTCGCCCGCGATGCCGGGGTGCTCGTTCACCTGCTGCCCGAGTTCGCGCCGGCGATCGCGTTCGACCAGGAGAGCCGCTACCACGACCTGCCGCTCGACGAGCACGTCTTCGAGGTGGTGCAGGCGGCCGCCGACGCAGAGGCAACGCTCGCCGTGCGCCTTGCCGGGCTCCTTCACGACGTCGGGAAGCCGGAGTCGGCGTGGCGCGGATCCGACGGCCGGCTGCACTTCTATCCCAAGCCCGAGCTCGGCAAGCGCAGCCACGAGGAGATCGGCGCCGAGATCGCCTCCACGGTGCTGAGCCGTCTCCGCTATCCGGTGCGGCTGCGCGAGCAGGTGCGGAGGATCGTCCGCGAGCACATGTTCGGCGTCCCGTCGCCGACTGACTCCGCCAAGGCGCGCCGTTTCCTCCATCGCCACGGGGACGAGCTCGCCTTCGACCTCGTCGCTCACAAGCGGGCCGACCTGGGCGGCAAGCGCCGGGGACCGGACGAGGCGTCCCGCTCGGAGATCGCGAAGCTCGAGCGGTTCCGGCAGACGCTTGCGCGCGAGCTCCCGCAGCCTCACCGCCTCGACCAGCTCGCCGTCGACGGCAGCGATCTGATCGAAGCGGGCTGGACGCCGGGGCCGGCGCTCGGCGAGGCGCTCGAGCACCTGCTCGCCGGCGTGATCGGCGATCCGTCCCTGAACACGCGGGAGTGGCTGCTCGGCGAGGCGAAGAGGCTGCGCCGATGATCCGCTGGGTGCCGCGGGGACCGTATGAGGTGGCCTTCTCGACGCGGGTCGGCGGAGTCAGCGAGGGACCTTACGACTCGCTCAACCTCGGGCGTATGACGGGCGACGACGTCGATCGCGTGGACGAGAACCGCCGGCTGCTCTGCGCGGAGGTCGGCGGCGATCCGGCCCGGCTGGCGCTCAACCGCCAGGTCCACTCGGCGACCGTTCACCCGGCCGAAGCCGGGGAGCGCGGTCGCCCGGGCGACGGGCTCTGGACCGAGGAGCCTGACCTGCCCATCCTTGCCATGACCGCGGACTGCCTGCCGCTCGTGCTCGCTCGACTGGGCGGAGACGCGCCTGCGGTGGCCGTGCTGCACGCCGGCTGGCGCGGCCTGCTCGCCGGGATCGTCGCCGAGGGCGTCCGCACGCTCGGGGGTCGGGTCGCCGCGGCGATCGGGCCTGCGATCGGCCCCTGCTGTTACGAGGTCGGCCCCGAGGTCGCGGAGCCCTTCGTCGCGGCCTACGGCCCGGATGTCGTGCGTGGGCGCAACCTCGACCTCTGGAGCTGCGCGGAGCGAGCGCTGCGGGCGGCCGGCGTCGAGCAGATCGAGCGCGTCGATCTCTGCACGTCCTGCAACTCGGAGCTCTTCTTCTCGCACCGGCGAACCGGCAAGCCGCGCGGCGTTCAGGGAGTGATCGCGCGTGTCGCCTGACGCCGTCCGTGCGGCCTACGAGCGGATCCGCACCGCCGTAGGCCCCGCCGTCACGGTCGTCGCGGCAACGAAGTACGTCTCGCTCGAGGACATGGCTGTCCTGGCCGAGGCCGGGGTAGAGGTGGTGGGGGAAAACCGGGCGCAGGACCTGGAGCGCAAGCACGCCGCCTACGGCGACGCCTTCCGGTGGCATTTCATCGGCCACCTTCAGTCGAACAAGGCCAAGGTCGTGAACGGGATCTGCGAGCTCGTGCACTCGCTCGGCTCCGAGTCGGCCGCCACGCGCCTGACGATCCCGGCGCTCATCGAGGTGAACCTCTCAGGGGAGGCGTCGAAGTCGGGTGTGAACCCCGGCGAGCTCGGCGAGCTCCTGCAGGCCTATGGCGACGTGCGCGGGCTGATGACGATGCCGCCCGCAGCCGCCGATCCCGAGGCTTCGCGGCCCTTCTTCCGCCGTCTGCGCGAACTCGCGGAGGAGCATGGGCTTTCGGAGCTCTCGATGGGCACCTCCCAGGACTACCGCGTCGCTGCCGAGGAGGGAGCGACCCTGATTCGTGTCGGCTCCGTCCTCTTTGGGCCATAATCTCCTGCTGAGATGGGATTTGCAGACGTCTGGAACCGTACGCTCGTCTACTTCGGCATCGCCGAGGAAGACGACTGGGACGAGGACGGCTACGCGACGAACGAGGAGCTCCAGCGCACGTACGCCGCGCGCGAGCGGGCGAACGTTCGCCGGCTCCAGCCCCGCCGCGGACGTGACTTCGACGACTGGACCGACCCGGAGCCGGACCGCGACAGCACGGCGGTGATCCGGCCGGCAACCCGCCTGCGTGGGGTCGAGGCCGTCCCGAACCCGGCCTCCGTCAAAGTGCATCTCATCCTGCCGCGCAGCTTCAACGACGCCCAGCAGATCGCTGATCGCTTCAAGGACGGGGTGCCGGTGATCCTCAATCTGCAGAGCGCCGACCAGGATCTCTCGAAGCGCCTCATCGACTTTGCCAGCGGGCTCACGTACGCGCTCGACGGCGGTATGCAGCGGGTCGCCGACAAGGTCTTCCTGCTGACACCGCGCAACGTCGAGGTCTCGGCCGAGGAACGCGCCCGCATGCTCGAGCGCGGCGGCTTCTTCAACCAGGCGTAGGAAAGCCACAGCTCAGCTAGAAGAACCGGCCATGGGCTTCAGCTTGCTCGCCGACCTCGGCTCCTCGCTCGCGAGCTTCGTCAGCGTCTTCATCCTGGTGTACACGCTGCTGCTGTTCGCGTACATCCTGACCTCGTGGATCCGGATGCCCTACAGGCCGTGGCTGAACCGGGTGCAGCGCTTCCTCTACGACGTGTGCGACCCCTACCTGCGGATCTTCCGGCGCTTCCTGCCGCCGCTCGGGCCGCTCGATCTCTCCCCGGTGGTCGGGGTCGTCGTCCTCATCATCATCCGAGGCGTGCTCGTCTCGCTGCTCGAGCGCCTCTAGGAAGGAGTCACGATGGCAATGACACCCGTCGAGATCCGCCACGTCCAGCTCGGACGCGGCCTCCGCGGCTACAAGCGGGAGAACGTCGATCGCCTGCTCACGGACGTCGCAGACAGCTTCGAGCACGTCTGGCGCGAGCGGGGGGATCTCACCGACCGCGTCGAGCAGCTCGAGCTCGACCTGACTCGCCACAAGGAGCTCGAGGGCCTGCTGCGGACGACGCTCGTCTCCGCGGAGAGCTCCGCGCAGCAGCTCCGCGAACACGCCCGCAAGGAGGCGGAGTCGATTGTCGCCGAAGCGCACGCCGAGGCCCGGGCGGTTGCACGCCGCGCCACCTCGGAGAAGGAGCGGCTCGAGAGCGAGCTGCGCCGGATCAGGGCGCTCCTGCGCGCCGCGCTCGACGCCGTCGACGAGGCCGGCCAGGACAAGCGCGAGCCCGTCGGCGAGTCGACCGGCGAGATTCGCCGGCTGATCTCCTAGCGGCGTAACTATCCTTCCGGGCGTGAGCGCCTCGACACGACTGCGGCTGCGTGTCTCTCCCGGTGCGGCCGCGGCCGCCGTCATCGGCAGGCACGGTGACGGCTGGAGGGTCGGTATCGAGCCGGACGGGATCGAACGACGGCTCGCCATGGCGGGCGGACAGGAGCAGGAGACCGCATGAGCACCGACACGAGCCGGTTCAAGACCGAGCTGCTCGAGCACGAAGAGCGGCTGCGCAAGATCATCGAGCACCACGACATCGGCGGCGCCAGCCTCACCGAGGAGTCGGGAGAGCTGCTCTCGTCGAGCGCCGACAACCACCTCGCCGACACGGCCAGCGAGACGTACGAGCGCGAGCGTGACGAGGGGATCGAAGAGGACGCGCAGGAGCAGCTGCAGGAGGTCGAGGCGGCGCTCGCACGAATCGAGTCGGGGGAGTACGGAACGTGCTCGGTCTGCGGCAAGCCGATCCCGCCCGATCGGCTCGAAGCCGTGCCGTGGACGACGCTCTGCATCGACGACGCTAGGAAGCTCGGGCGGTGACCGAGCCGGCCCGGCGCGACCGTACGACCCCGCTCGACGTCCGCGTCGGCTCGTCGACAAACGCGCTCCGGCCGATCTCGTGGGTGGAGCGCCCACTGGGGGCGGGCGCGCGGCAGTGGGCGGCGCTCGCATCGATCGCGCTCGCGGCCGTCGGGGCCGATCAGCTGACGAAACAGGTCGTCGCAAGAGCTGTTCCGCTCTTCGACGAGGTCGAGATCATCGGCCCGTTCTCGATCCACCACGTCCAGAACTCCGGCATTGCGTTCGGCCTCTTCTCGAGCGCCACCTCGATCGTGATCGCGCTGACCGCGGTCGCCGTCCTCTGGATGCTCGTGTTCTTCGCGCGGGCGGGCGCCCGGCACCCGGTGCTGCCCGTCGCGCTCGGCTTCGTGCTCGGCGGCAGCGTCTCGAATCTCGTCGATCGCGTCCGGCTGGGTCACGTGACCGACTTCCTCGACGTCCGCTACTGGCCGGCGTTCAACCTCGCCGACGTGTTCATCGTCGTCGGCGTGGCGATCCTGTTCGGAGCCCTCGCGGGCGCCGACCGGGGAAAGCGCCGGCCGCGCCCGGTTGGCAACTCTCCGCTTTCGCGCCCCTGAGGCCGAGCGCCTCGATCGCGCCGTCGCCGCGCGGCCGGAGGTCGGCTCGCGCGCGCTCGCCGAGCGGCTGATCGCCGTCGGCGCGGTCCTCGTTGCCGGTGAGCCGCGGCAGAAGAGCCACCGGCTCGAGGGCGGGGAGGAGGTCGTCGTCGAGCTTCCCGCAGAGGCCGGCCCGATCGAGGCAGAGTCGATGGACCTTGACGTTGCGTGGGAGGACGAGCATCTCCTCGTCGTCGACAAGCCGGCCGGCGTCGTCGTTCACCCCGGCGTCGGGCACACCTCCGGAACGCTCGTGCACGGCCTGATCGAGCACGACGCGGCCGGCGGGGACGCGGATCGGCCGGGGATCGTCCACCGGCTCGACCGGGACACATCCGGCCTGCTCGTCGTCGCGCGCTCGGACGAGGCCCATGCCAGGCTGCAAGAGGCGATCCGGCGCCGCGAGGTCGAGCGCCGCTATCTCGCGCTCGTGCGCGGCGCACCGCGCTCTCAAACGGGCAGGATCGAGGCGCCGATCGGCAGGGACAGGGTCGACCGCACCCGGCACTCGCTCGACACGCCGACGCCGCGCGAGGCGGTCACGCGCTTCGAGGTCCTCGAGCGGCTCGGGGCGCGCGCATTGCTCGAGGTAACGCTCGAGACCGGTAGGACGCACCAGATCCGCGTCCATCTCGAGGCGATCGAGCTCCCGGTCTGCGGCGACCCGGTGTATGGAGTCGCGGGCGACCTCGGGCTCGAGCGCCAGTTCCTCCACGCCGCGAAGCTGGGCTTCGACCATCCCTTCACCGGCGAGAGGGTCGAGGTCGAGTCCCCGCTCCCGGACGACCTCGCGGCCGCACTCCAGCGCGCTCGCGGGCCCGCCTGAGCGGCTCAGCCGCTACACTTTCCCCGTCCAGTTCCTCCGTCCCGGCGACCAGGACGGGTGGGGGTGCCAAGCGCTGCAGCTTGTGAACGACGTGCTTGGTTCCGCCCGCGCCCCGCCGGCTGCACCGCAACCCAACCGAAAAGGAGCCAGTTCCTTGGCAGTCGTATCCATGCGTGAGCTACTGGAAGCCGGAGTGCACTTCGGCCACCAGACCCGCCGGTGGAATCCGAAGATGAAGCGCTTCATCTTCACCGAGCGCGGCGGCATCTACATCATCGACCTGACCCAAACCTCCGACTTGCTCGAGGAGGCCTACGACTTCGCGCGCAACATCGCGCAGCGGGGCGGCACGATCCTCTTCGTCGGCACGAAGAAGCAGGCGCAGGAGGCGGTCGAGCAGGAAGCCGCCCGCGTCGGCATGCCCTTTGTTTCGAACCGCTGGCTCGGCGGCCTGCTGACGAACTGGCGGACGATCACCGACCGGATCGCGCACCTGCACGAGCTGCGCCGCCTGAAGACAGAGGGACAGCTCGACCTGCTGCCCGCGAAGGAGCGGATCGGCATGCTCGCCGAGCTCGAGAAGCTCGAGTCGAACCTGGGCGGCGTCGCCGACCTGCGCAAGCAGCCGGACGCCGTCTTTATCGTCGACCTCAAGAAGGAGCAGCTCGCCGTACGCGAGGCGCGCCGGCTCGGGGTGCCGATCATCGCCCTGGTGGACACGAACTGCGATCCCGACGAGGCCGACTTCATCATTCCGGGCAACGACGACGCGATCCGGTCGTGCGGCCTGATCGTGCGCGCGATCGCGGACGGGATCGCCGCGGGGCAGACGAAAGTCACCGAGCAGGAGTTGACCGCGAACGGGAACGGGGCATCCGCCGAGGAGCCGGTCGCAGAACCCGGCGCGGAGGGGAGCTCGGAGGAGCCGGCGGCAGAGGACCAGCCCGACGCCGAATCGCAGCCCGAGCCCGAGCCCGGGGCCGAGCGCGAGCCCGAGGCCCAGCCTGAGTCCGAGGCCCAGCCCGCGGGAGAGGCCGAGCCCATCGCCGCCGAGGCCCCCGCGGCCGAGGAGCAGGAGAAGCCGACGTGACCGAGATCAACGCCGCTCTCGTCAAGGAGCTCCGCGACGCAACGGGCGCGCCGATGATGGACTGCAAGCGGGCGCTTCAGGAGACGGGCGGCGACCTCGAGGCGGCCCGAACGATCCTGCGCGAGCGCGGAATGGCGCAGGCCGCCAAGCGCGCCGGGCGCGAGACGACGGAAGGGCTCGTCGGCTACCGGCTCGAGAACGGTCGCGGCACGATGGTCGCCGTCGGCTCGGAGACCGAGCCGGTGTCGAAGAACGACGAGTTCCAGGGCTTCGCGAGGAAGGTGCTCGAGGCGGTCGTGGCTGACGGCCCGGACGCCGTCGAGGCGCTCGAGCAGGACCGCGTGGATCTCGCCGGCAAGCTCGGTGAGAACATCGTCGTCGTCGGCGCGGAGCGCTACGAGGCAGGCGAGGGCGAGACGCTCGGCGCCTACGCGCATCCGCCGGCGAACAAGATCGGCGTGCTCGTCAAGCTCGAGGGCGGCAACGAGGAGCTCGCGCGCCAGCTCGCGATGCACATCTCGTTTGCGGCGCCGGAGTGGACGACCCGGGAAGACGTACCCGCCGAGCTCGTCGAGGCCGAGAAGCAGGTCTATCTGAACTCCGACGAGCTCGAAGGCAAGCCCGAGCAGGCGAAGGAGAAGATCGTCGAGGGGATGCTGACGAAGCGTTTCTTCGCCGCGCAGCCGGGCGGTGCCCTCACCGAGCAGCCTTGGATCCACGAGTCGTCGAAGACGGTGGGCGCAGCGCTCTCCGAGGCCGGCGCGCGCGTGGTGGCGTTCCGGCGCTTCTCTGTCGCAGAATAGGCGCGTGACCGCGCGCGAGGAACCGACGGGGCTCGCGCTCGAGAGCGCGGCTCCTGCCTTCCGCCGCGTGCTCCTGAAGCTCTCCGGCGAAGCCCTGATGGGCAGCCACGAGTTCGGGATCGACCCGAAGACGGTCGAGGCGATCGCGCGCGAGATCTGCGAGGTGCAGGCCGGCGGGCTCGAGCTCGCGATCGTCGTCGGCGGCGGCAACATCTACCGCGGCATGGCTGCCTCGGCGGAGGGGATGGATCGAGCGACAGCCGACTACGCGGGCATGCTCGCGACCGTGCTGAACGCGCTTGCGCTCCAGGACGGGCTCGAGCGGCTCGGCGCCGACACGCGCGTGCTGTCCGCGCTCGAGGTCTCGGAGGTGGCTGAGCCGTACATCCGCCGGCGCGCGATGCGCCACCTCGAGAAGGGCCGCGTTGTCATCTTCGCCGCCGGCACGGGCAACCCGTTCTTCACGACCGACACCGCCGCGGCGCTGCGCGCGCTCGAAATCGGCGCAGAAGCCCTCCTGATGGGAAAGAGCGGCGTGAAGGGCGTCTACGACGGCGACCCACGCACCGACCCCGACGCCACTTTCTTGCCGACGCTCACGCACCTGGAGGCAATCGAGCGCGGGCTGCGCGTGATGGACACGACGGCCCTCTCGCTCTGCATGGAGAACGACCTCCCGATCCACGTCTTCGAGCTCGCGCGGGGCAACATCCTTCGCGTCGTCGGTGGCGAGCAGGTCGGAACGATCATCGCGACGCCATCACACTCACTGCAGGCAAAGGAGACCTGATGCCGACAATCGAGGAGTTCCTCGACGACGCGAAGCGCCGAATGGACAAGTCGATCGAGACGACGCGCACCGAGTTCAACAGCGTTCGCACGGGCCGCGCGTCCGCCGCGCTCCTCGACCGGATCACGCTCGACTACTACGGCACGCCGACCCCGCTCAAGAACATGGCGACGATCGGCGTCCCCGAAGCGCGTCTGCTCACCGTGCAGCCGTTCGACCCGAGCCAGATCAAGGCGATCGAGAAGGCCGTGCAGGAGTCAGACCTCGGCTTGAGCCCCTCGAACGACGGGAAGCTGATCCGCCTGCCGATCCCGCAGCTGACCGAGGAGCGGCGCAAGGAGCTCGTCAAGCTCGTCCGCGGCTACGGCGAGGACGGCAAGATCGCGATCCGCAACGTCCGTCGCGACGTGATGAAGCATTTGGAGGAGCTCGTGCGAAACGGCGAGGTAGGCGATGACGAGGAGCGCCGCGGCGAGCAGCAGGTGCAGAAGCTGACGGACGAGCACACCCGCTCGATCGACGAGCTGATCAAGAGCAAAGAAGCCGAGATCATGGAGGTCTGAGGTCGCCACCGACCTCAAATCGACCGAACTGGCCCGCAGCGTCGCGATCATTATGGACGGCAACGGCCGCTGGGCCGAGCGCCGCGGACTGCCGGTCGCCGACGGCCATCGCGAGGGCACCCGCGCGCTCCGCCGCACGGTCGAGGCCGCGATCGACCTCGGCGTCACCTCGCTCGCCGTGTACGCGTTCTCGACCGAGAACTGGTCGCGTCCCGCCGACGAGGTCGAGTCGCTGATGGAGATCTTCGGCGAGACGATCGAACGCGAGTTGCCCGACCTGGCCAAGCAGGGTGTGCGCACGCGCTTCATCGGCCGCCGCGACCGGGCCCCCGAGGCGCTGCGGGAGCAGATGGATGACCTCGAGGCCGAGACGACGGCGAACGACACGCTCTCGCTCTGGATCGCGTTCGACTACGGCGGGCGCGCGGAGCTCGTCGAGGCGACCCGACGCCTGATCGAGGAGGAGGTCGCGGCCGCCGACGTCGACGAGGACGCCGTCGCAGCCCGCCTCTACGCGCCCGAGCTGCCCGATCCCGACCTGCTGATCCGCACGTCCGGCGAGCTTCGCCTCTCCAACTTCCTGCTCTGGCAGCTCGCCTACGCCGAGCTCGTCTTCGTCGAGACACTGTGGCCGGACTTCGGCGAGGACGACCTACGCAGCGCGCTCAGCGACTACGCGAGCCGGCGCCGCCGGTTCGGAGGACGATGAATCCGTTCCTCTCGCGCGTCCTCGTCACCGTCGTCGGCGTCCCGGTCGTGCTCGGGCTCGTCTACCTCGGCGATTGGTGGATCTTCGGGCTCGTCGCCTTCGCGACGCTCGTCGCGCTGCACGAGCTCTACGTGATGGCGCGCAGCCTCCGTCCGCTCGTCCTCGCCGGCTACGTGGGCGCGCTCGCAACGCTGGTCGGCGCGCACCTCGGCGGGGCGGAGTGGATGGTGGGAGGCTTCATGCTGACGCTCGTGCTCGCGTTCCTGCTCTACGGGATCGCCGAGACGCGTCAGACCGCCACGGTGACGATGGGCTCGACGATCCTTGGCACCGCCTGGATCGCGCTCGGCCTCGGCCACATCCTCCTCCTTCGCGACATCCCGGAGTACGGCAGGCTCGCCCTCTTCACCGTGCTGCTCGTTGTGTTCGCGGACGACACGGCCGCCTACCTCGTCGGACGCCTCGTCGGCAGACACAAGCTCGCGCCCGCCCTCTCGCCGGGGAAGACATGGGAGGGCTTCCTGGCCGGGACGGCCGCCGCCGTGGCGGTGGCGTTCTTCGCCCTCTACGAGGATCGCAACGAGTTCCTGTCGATCTGGCAGGCGCTCGTGCTCGGCTCGGCGATCGCGCTCGCCGGCGCCGCGGGCGATCTCTTCGAGTCCGCGCTCAAGCGTGACCTCGACGTGAAGGACTCCGGACAGCTCCTCGGCGGCCACGGCGGCATGCTCGACCGAATCGACTCGCTGCTCTTCGGCGGCGTCGCCGCCTTCTACGTCATCCTGGCCTTCGGTTACGCCAGCTAGGTCGGGCACACTGTGTCCGTGAAGCGAATCGCGCTGCTCGGCGCCACGGGCTCGATCGGCCGGCAGGCGATCGAGGTCGTGGCGCGGAACCCGGAGCTCGAGCTGTGCGCCCTAGCGTCGGGCTCGGCCGATCTGACGGCGCTCGCGGAGGAGCACGGCGTGCGGCACGCACAGGTGGGAGGCGACCTCGCCGAGCTGCTCGACGCGTGCGAGCCGGACGTCGTCCTGAACGCGGTCGTCGGCTTCGCAGGCGTCGGCGCGACGCTGTGGGCGCTCGAGCGGGGAGTCACGCTCGCGCTCGCGAACAAGGAGAGCCTGGTCGCTGCCGGCGACCTTGCGCTCGCGGCGCGGGAGCGGGGCGGAGGGCTGTTGCTTCCGGTCGACTCCGAGCACTCGGCGCTCTTCCAGTGTCTCGAGGGCCATGAGCTCGCGACGGTCGACTCGCTCGTGCTGACGGCTTCCGGGGGGCCTTTTCGCGACCGCACGCGCGCAGAGCTCGCCGACGTCGGCGTCGACGAGGCGCTCGCGCATCCGACGTGGAGCATGGGCCAGAAGATCACGATCGACTCCGCGACGCTCGCGAACAAGGGCCTCGAGCTGATCGAGGCGCACTTCCTCTTCGGCGTGCCGTACGACCGGATCGAGGTGGTCGTGCACCCGAGCTCGATCGTGCACGCGGTCGTCCGGCTTCGCGATGGCGCGTCGCTCGCGCACCTCGGCTATCCGGACATGACCGTGCCGATCTCGTACGCGCTCACCTACCCGGAGCGGGCGGCCACCGACGTGCCGCCGCTCGATCTCGCCTCCGGCCTGACGCTCGAGTTCTCGGCGCCGGATCTGGAGACGTTTCCGCTGCTCGCGCTGGCGCGTCGCGCCGGAGAGCTGGGCGGCACCTACCCGTGCGCTTTCAACGCGGCGAACGAGGTCGCCGTCGCCGCGTTCCTCGACGGCCGCCTGCCGTTCCTCGGCATCGCAGAGGTCGTCGAGCAAGCGCTGGCCGCCGCCGATGGGGCTCCGGCCCGCGACCTCACAGAGCTCGTCGAAGCGGACGAAGCTGCCCGGCGCCAGGCGTCGCAGGGGGTGACCGTCGCGTGAGCATCCTGATCTCGATCGTCGGCCTGGGGCTCCTGATCCTCATCCACGAGGCGGGCCACTTCGTGGTCGCCCGCGCGGTCGGGATGAACCCGCGCAAGTTCTACGTCGGCTTCCCGCCCGCCCTCGTGAAGGCGCAGCGGAACGGGATCGAGTACGGCATCGGAGCGATCCCGCTCGGCGGCTACGTGAAGATCCCGGGCATGCACCGCCCGGCCGCGGGTGACCTCGACGTTCACTTCGGACGCGCCGTCGAGGAGGACGCGGCGCTGCGCCGCCCCGTCGACGAGCTCCGCCGCAAGCTCGACGAGAGCGACTACGAGGGCGCGCGGGCAGCTGTCGAGCGGCTCGGCGAGGCGATCGAGGCCGTGCGGCTCTCGCCGCTCGCGCAGAAGTCGGCGGAGCGCGGGCTCACGGACGTGGCGGACGCGCTCGGCCCCGACGCGTACTGGCGCGCCCGGACGTGGAAGCGCGTCGCCGTCATCTTTGCCGGGCCGGGCGCGAACCTGGTGCTCGCCGTGATCCTCTTCGCGCTCCTCTTCATGGTCGGCGGCGGCAAGGCGACCGAGACCGTGGACGAGGTGGTCGCGAGCACGCCGGCCGCGGCGATGGGATTGCAGCCCGGCGACAGGATCCTTGCCATTGACGGCGACGCGGTCGAGCCCGACGGGATCGCAGCCCGGATCTCGGGCTCCGGCGGCCGGCCGCTGGCGCTCACGGTCATACGCGGGCACAAGACGATCACCCTGGGACCGGTCGCGCCGAAGGAATCCGACGGCACCTACCGACTCGGCTTCGTGCTGCGCGGAGAGGGCCTCGGCCCCGTCGAGTCGACGGGGCAGGCGATTCGCGTGACGGGGATCGTGACGAAGGAGATCGGCGCCTCGGTCGGGCGGCTCGTCACCGGCGACGGCCGCGAGGAGATCTCGAGCCCCGTCGGGATCGTGCAGGGCTCCTCCGAGGCGGTCAAGCAGGGCGCGGACAACTATCTCTGGGTGCTCGGGTTGATCAGTCTCTCGCTCGCGCTCCTGAACCTGCTGCCGCTCCTGCCGCTCGACGGTGGCCACATCGCCTTCTCGCTCATCGAGGGCGTGCGAGGTAAAGCGGTCACGCGGGAGGTCTACGAGCGAGTCTCGATGGTCGGCATCGCCGTCGTCCTGCTCCTCTTCTTCATCGGACTATCCAACGACATCGGCCGTCTGGGCAACTAGCCCAGCTACCCTTCGGGATATGGCCTCTGACGTCCAGATCCGCGTCGGCAACGTCGCAATCGGGGGCGGTGCGCCCGTCGTCGTCCAGTCGATGACGCTGACTCCGACGCGCGACGTCGAGGCGACGACGGCGCAGATCGCTGCGCTCGTCTCTGCCGGCTGCGAGGTCGTCCGCTGCGCCGTGCCGAAGATCGAGGACGCGGAAGCGCTCGCGCGCATCGTCCGCTTCAGTCCGATTCCCGTGATCGCGGACATCCACTTCAACGCGAGCCTCGCGCTGAAGGCGATCGAGGCCGGTGTCGCGGCCGTCCGGATCAACCCGGGCAACATCGGCGGCCCGGACAAGGTCGAGCTCGTCGTCAACGCCGCCAAGAAGGCCGGGATCTCGATGCGGATCGGCGCCAACTCCGGCTCGCTGCCCAAGCACCTCCACGAGCTCGCGCAGATCGATCAGGCGGAAGCCTTGGTCGCCGCTGCGATCGAGGAAGTCGAGCTGCTCGAGCGGCTGGACTTCCGGGACTTCAAGATCTCGGTCAAGTCGACCCACGTGCCGACGATGATCCGCGCCTATCGGATGCTTGCCGGGAAGGTCCCCTACCCGCTGCACCTGGGCGTCACCGAGGCGGGCACGCAGTTCGCCGGCTCGATCAAGAGCGCGGTCGGGATGGGCGCGCTCCTGGCCGACGGGATCGGAGACACGATTCGCGTCTCTCTGACTGCCGACCCCGTCAAGGAGATCGAGACGTGCTGGGAGATTCTGAAGGCGCTCGGCCTCCGTGAGCGCGGCCCCGTGATGATCTCGTGCCCCTCGTGCGGGCGAGACAACGTGGGCGTAGAGAAGCTGGCGGTGGTCGTCGAGGAGCGGCTCAAGGCCTACCCGCAGGCGTTCGAGGTCGCCGTGATGGGCTGCGCGGTGAACGGTCCCGGCGAGGCCGGCGACGCCGACTTCGGGATCGCCGGCGGCCGCGACGTCGGCTTCATCTACTCGCAAGGCCGCGTGCTGAAGAAGGTGAGCTCGGACATCCTGATCGACGAGCTCTTCTTCGAGATCGACCGTTGGCTCGAGAACGGCATGCAGCGTCCGAAGCGACTGAAGATGGCGAAGCCGGCCGCCCTGGCGATGGCGGAAGCCTCACTGATCCCCCTCGATTAGTCTCTCGCGATGCTGCACCGCGCGTCCCAGCTACACCTGCCGACCCTGCGCGACGCGCCGTCCGACGCCGAGGCGCTCTCGCACAAGCTGCTCGTCCGCGGCGGTTTCATCCGCCAGGTCAGCGGAGGCCTCTGGACGTTCCTGCCGCTCGGCTGGCGCGTGCATCGGAAGGTGGAGCAAATCGTCCGCGAGGAGATGGACGGGATCGGTGCCCAGGAAATGCTTGCGCCGGTGCTGACGCCCGCCGAGCTCTGGATCAAGTCCGGCCGTTATGGCATCACGGAGCTCTTCAAGCTCAAGGATCGAAACGGCCGCGACTACGTCCTCCCGCTCACGCACGAGGAGTCGTTCGCCTTCCACGCGGTCGAGCTTCAGAGCTACAGGCAGTTGCCCCAGTCCTGGTACCACTTCCAGACGAAGGAGCGCGACGAGCCGCGCCCCCGCGGCGGCCTCCTGCGCGTCCGCGAGTTCATCATGAAAGACTCGTACTCGTTCGACCGCGACGAGGCGGGGCTCGACGTCAGCTTCCAGGCGCACAAGGGCGCCTACGAGCGCATTTGGAAGCGTTGCGGCCTTGCGACCTACTACGTCCAGGCGGAGAGCGGAATGATGGGCGGTAAAGAATCGTTCGACTACCTCGCGCCTTCCGGCTCCGGCGAGAACACGCTCGTCACCTGCGAGAACGGCGACTACGCAGCCGACCTCGAGATTGCCCACGGCGTGCCGCGGGCTCCCGAGCTCCCGGAGCGTCTCGATGCACCCGCCGAGGTCGAGACCCCGGAGACGCGCACGTGCGAGGCGCTCGCCGAGCTGCTCTCGATCGATCTCGCGGCGACGACAAAGGCGATGCCGGTGGTGAAGGACGACGGCACGCTCGTACTGGCGCTTCTGCGCGGGGACGACCGGCTCGAGGAGGCGAAGCTGCAGTCGTCGCTCGGCGCCGATTTCCGCCCTGCGACCGGCGAGGAGATCGTCGCGGGCTTCGGCGCCGAGGGAGGCTCGCTGGGGCCTGTCGGGTTCGCCGGCCCCGTCCTCGCCGACGAGACGCTGCGCGAGGGACAGTTCGTTTCCGGCGCGAACCGCACCGGCTGGCATCTCCGCGGTGTCGAGGCGGGCCGGGACTATCAGGCGGAGTTCGCCGACATCCGCCAGCCGAAGGAGGGCGATGCGTGCCCGGTCTGCGGCGGCCGGCTCGGCTTCCAGACCGCGATCGAGGTGGGGCATATCTTCAAGCTCGGCACCAAATATTCCGAGGCGTTCAGCGCTAAGTACCTGGACGAGGACGGCACCGAAAAGCTGATCGAGATGGGCTCGTACGGAATCGGCCCCGGCCGGGTGCTCGCGGCGGCGGTCGAGCAGCACGGGGGCGACGAGGGGATGCTCTGGCCGAAGGAGATCGCGCCGTACGACGTCCACGTCGTCGTGCTCGGCTGGGACAACGAGGAGATCGTGACGATCGGCGAGCAGGTGGCGGACAGCCTCTCGGACGCCGGGCTCGACGTCCTACTCGACGACCGGGACCTCAGGCCCGGAGAGAAGTTCGCCGACGCCGACCTGTTCGGAATCCCGGTTCGGATCGTCGTCGGCAAGAAGACGCTCGAGGACGGGGCGGTCGACGTGAAGCTGCGAGCGACCGTAGAGGAGGGGCGCGTCGCGAGTTTGGAGGTTGCGAAATGGGTAACCGAACGGTAATGGCTCGCAAGCAGAAATACAGCGAGGAGACCTTCGGCGCGACGATCGAGCGGCTGATGGGTGAGACCGAGCTGACTTACCGCGGCCTGGCGGCGAAGACCGACCTCTCTGCCGGATACCTGAACCACCTCGTCCACGGCAACCGGCCGGTTCCGTCGAAGGACGTCGTCGGCCGGCTCGCCAAGGCCCTCGGGGTCGAGCCGGAGCACTTCCGCGAGTACCGCCTCCGCGTGATCGCCGACCGCCTCGAGGAGATGCCCGACCTCGTCGACCGGCTGTACCGCAAACTCGCTGTCTGACGGCAGCGTTTTCAGCGTAGGCAAAACAGGAAAATGTCTCCAGGTGGCGAGCCGGCGCGATTTCGAGCGCCTACACGAGCACCACGGCTTCCCACTCGACCTCGCCGCCTGACGCCGCACCGATAAGGTCTGCGGCTTTCCCGCAGCAACATTGCGCCGCGGCCACGATGAAAGAACGCCGGTCCGCTCGTACCCTGCGATCACCTTGAGAACCTACGCAGTCAAGTGGCGTGAACCCGACGGCCGCATCTTCATCGGCCGTCTCGCGCTCGGCCCGCGCACGTTTCGCCTCGACGGACGGCGCAGCGGGGCGGAAGAACGCCCCGTCAACCGGCAGTTCGGCTACGAGGAGATCTTGGATCTGCGGATCGCCAACCTGGGTGCCGAGCGGCTCGACGGTCGTCCGGCTCTCGTCGTCGAAAGGCCCGGTGGGCACTACCTCGTCGCCGACGCAGGCATGGGCGTACCGGTGCTCCAGGAGCTCGTCGACCGGGTGACCGAGCTCCGCGCTTCCGCGCAGGAACGCTGCGGAAAAGCCGCAGCGAGTCTGCGCCCGGCTCCGGATAGAAGCGCGCCCCACCAGCTCTACGGTGAATCGACAATCCACGCACGAACAGGGAGGCACGACATGAGAAAGTTCTTCGACATTGGCGGGATCGTCGCCGGCGTAGTGTTGATCGCCTTCGGCGCTGCAGCCATCTACATGGGCTTCGACGGACGGGCGACAGTCCGCGACAGCCTCAAGCAGGAGCAGATCACGATCGGCTCGATCGACGATCCGGTCGTTGCCCAGTTCGCGTCCAAGTATGCCGATCAGCAGGTCACGAACGGCGACCAGGCGCGCGCCTTCGCCCAGGTGATCCGCGGACATACGCTCAAGATCACCGGCGGCCTGACCTACGCGCAGATGGGACGCTTCATCGCCGCGGACGACCCCAAGGGCATGGCCGGCACGAGTGACGCAGCGGCGGCGCTCAAGGACGAGCAGGGCAACCCGGTAGCCAACGGGGCCCGCAACACCTGGGTCACCGCAACGGCGCTCTCGACCGCGCTCAACACGTCCTACATGGCCGAGCAGATGGCGCTCTTCGGGATCGTCGTCGGCATCGCACTGCTGCTCGCCGGCATCGGCTTCATCGTGCTCTCCCTGGCCCTCGGCGGCGCACTTCTCCGCCGCAAGGCCGGAGCGCCGGTGAAGCGCGAGGGAGTCACCACGAAGCCGGTTCCGACGGCCTAGCACCCTCGCTCGTGCCCCCGACGTTGAGGGCGGCTTCGGCCGCCCTCAACGTTCCTGCATCCTGAAGCGACTGAAGGAGACACCTGCATGGCCACGCATAACCCGTCCACTCACCGCCCCCGGCCCGTGGAGACCGGGTCAGCAGTGTTCGCTAAGGTCGCCGCGCTGCTGCTCGGCATCCTGGTCGCCGTCCTGGCCTTCCTGGCGCTGCTGATGTGGGCGGATGCCAGGGAGTCGCGGGACGCCGGTCAGCCCGACAGCACCGCGTCCATCGCCGCTCAGGTGGCCGATCACAACGTCGCACTGCCGCTGGCGAGCTTCGCCGGCGTCGTGCCGGAGAACGCGGCCGAGCTCGCCAAGGCGCACAAGCCGTACAACGCGACTCTGCCGCCGATCCCGGCCGGCGACCTCGTCAAGGTGCAGATGACGCTGAAGGACATGACCGTCGAGATCGCACCGGGCGTCAAGTACAGCACCTGGGCCTTCGACGGCCATGGCGCCCCCGGCCCGATCGTCAACGTGCGGGAGGGCCAGACGGTCGAGATGACGCTGACGAACGGCGGTGCGATCCCGCACTCGATCGACTTCCACGCCGCCCGCATCGCCCCCGACGTCGCCTTCGGCGACGTGATGCCCGGCAAGTCGGTCAGCTACCGCTTTAAGGCTGGAGACCCGGGCGTCTACATGTACCACTGCGGTACGAAACCGGTGCTCGCACACATCGCCAACGGCATGTACGGCGCGATCATCGTCCAGCCGAAGGAAGGCCTGCCGCCGGTCGACAACGAGTACGTGCTCGTCGGCAGCGAGTGGTACCTGAACGGCGACGGGATCACGAAGCCCGCCTCGCTCGACATGGGGAAGGCTCGCACCAGGATGCCCGACTGGGTGACGTTCAACGGCTACGCCAACCAGTACGTCACCCACCCGCTGACCGCCAAGCCCGGAGAGACGACGCGCTTCTGGGTCGTCGCCGCCGGACCGACGAACAACGTCAACTTCCACGTCGTCGGCACGATCTTCGACCGCGCCTGGGTCAACTCCGACCTGACGAGCCCGCCGCAGCAGGGCGTCCAGACAGTCGTCGTCCCGGCCGGCGGGGGCGCAGTCTTCGACGTCAAGATCGACGACGCGGGGTTCTATCCCGTCGTCTCGCACGCCTTTGCCGATGTCGATCTCGGCCAGGTCGGTTTACTTAAAGTGGGCAACCCCAAGGCAGGAGCATCCCATTGAGCGGCCTAGCTGAGCGGCTGACTGCTGGCGAGCACGTGGACGTGATCCTCCGCGACGGCGGCACCCTGCGGCTGCGCCCACCCGGACACGACGACGCGCAAGCGCTCCTCGCCTTCTTCGGCGGCCTTTCGCAGCGGAGCCTCTACTTGCGCTACCACGGCGTCCCGGAGCTGGGCCCGCGCCTCGTCGAGACGCTCGTCGACCCGGACTGGCAGGAACGCGGGGTGCTCGCGGGCGCGGCTGTCGACGAGGACGGCGAGCGGGTCGTCGCGGTCGCGAACTACGTCCGGCTGCGCGATCCCAAGCTCGCGGAGGCGGCTTTCGCCGTCGCCGACGCACATCAGGGCCGCGGCATCGGGACACGGCTCCTCGAGCAGCTGGCCGCCCGCGCTGCCGCGGTCGGGATCGAGCGCTTCGTCGCCTACGTGCTTCCGGACAACCGGGCCATGCTGGGCGTCTTCGAATCGGCGGGCTTTCAGCTGACCCGCGAGCTCGAGGGCGGCGAAGTGGAGGTGCAGTTCCCGATCGCGCGAACGGAGAGCTACCGCGAGCACGTCGACGCCCGAGACCATGAAGCCGTCGTTGCTTCGCTGCAGCCGTTCTTCCACCCCCGGAGCGTCGCGGTCATCGGTGCCTCCAAACGGCGCGGGTCGATCGGCGGCGAGCTCCTCCGCAACATCCTCGCAGGCGACTTCTCCGGCGTCGCCTACCCCGTCAACCGCGCCGGCGAGCCAGTCGCCGGCGTCCGCGCCTACTCGGCGATCGAAGAGATCCCGGACGACGTCGACCTCGCGGTCATCACGCTGCCTGCCGTCTCGGTGCTCGAAGCCGCCGAGCAGGCGCTTCGCAAGGGCGTGCGTGCTCTTGTGGTCATCTCTGCAGGCTTCGCGGAGATCGGCAGCGAAGGCGTCGCCCGCCAGGAGCGGCTGCTCGCCCTGGTCCGCGCCCACGGCGCGCGGTTGATCGGGCCGAACTGCCTCGGTATCGCTGTCGCCGGCCCGCGCCTGAACGCAACGTTCGCAGCCCGCTCGGCCCCAGCCGGCAACATCGGCTTTTCCTCCCAGAGCGGCGCGCTCGGGTTGGCGCTGCTCGAAGCTGCCGAGTCACGCGGCCTCGGCCTGTCAGCGTTCGTGTCGATCGGCAACAAGGCCGATGTCTCGACGAACGACCTGCTCGAGTGGTGGGAACAGGACGACAGCACCGAGGTGGTGCTCATGTACGTCGAGTCGTTCGGCAACCCAAGGCGGTTCGCCCGGCTCGCCCGCCGCGTCGCCCGTACGAAGCCGATCCTCGCCCTCAAGAGTGGAACGACGGCGACCGGCCGACGGGCGGCGAGCTCGCATACGGCCGCGCTTGCCGGCTCCGAGACGGCGGTCGACGCGCTCTTCCACCAGGCCGGCGTGATCCGCGCGACCTCGCTCGAGGAGCTGATCGACGTCGCTGCACTCCTCTCCAGCCAGCCCGCGCCCAAGGGCCGTCGGGTTGCGGTGCTGACGAACGCCGGCGGGCTCGGGATCCTCTGCGCCGACGCCTGCGAGGCCGCGGGGCTGACGCTGCCCGAGCTGGGCCAGGCCACCCGGTCTGCTCTCTCGAGTCTCCTGTCGCCCGAGGCGAGCGTCGAGAACCCGGTCGACATGCTCGGTGGCGCCACGGCGGCGACCTATGCGGCAGCTGTTCCGCTCCTTCTGGATGACCCCCAGGTGGATGCGGTCGTCGTCCTCTTCGTCCCGACCGTGACCGCGACGGCCGACGAGGTTGCGGCCGTGATCGACGAGGCCGCTGCTCGCGCGGTGAGCGGCAAGCCCGTCCTGGCCGTCGTGCTGAGCGCCGAGGGAATCCCGGCCGTGCTGCGCCGCGACGGCGCCAGCGTCGCCGCGTTTCACTACCCGGAGTCGGCCGCACGCGCACTCGGGCGTCTGGCCGAACGGGCGGAGTGGCTGCGCAGGCCGTACGGCACCGTCCCCGCGCTCGAGGGCATCGATCGACAGGCGGCCGAGCGCGTTGTCGAGCGCGCGCTGGCAGCCGGCGACGACGTCTGGCTGACCCCGTCGGACACGCGCGAGCTGTTGCTGGCATACGGGCTGCCGGTGGTCCCAGAGCGCATCGCGTCCACGGCAGAGGAAGCCGTCGCCGCTGCTCTCGAGCTGGGATACCCGGTTGTCGTCAAGACCGCCGTTCCGGGAGCCCACAAGACCGACCGAGGCGGGATCGCGCTCGACCTCGGCGACGCCGACGCGGTCCGGCGCGCTGCTGAGCGGATCGGCGGGCAACTGATCGTCCAACCGATGATTCCGGGCGGGGCGGAGCTCCTCGCCGGCGTCGTCCAGGACGCCGTCTTCGGCCCTCTGGTCGCCTTCGGTCCAGGCGGCGTCTTTGCGGAGCTGATCGGCGAGGCGGCTTTCCGCATCGCGCCGCTCACCGACCGCGACGCCCACGAGCTCGTGCATGGCGGCAAGGCCGGGCGGCTCGTGGGCGGCTTCCGCGGCGCCCCGGCCGCCGACGGGGCTGCACTCGCCGATGTCCTCCTCCGGCTGGCACGACTGGGGGAGGAGATCCCTGCCGTCGCGGAGCTCGACCTCAACCCGGTCCTCGGGCTGCCGGTCGGTTGCGTCGCGGTCGATGCCCGCGTCCGTGTACAGCGTCCAGCCCAGCCGTCCCGAGCCAAAACCTGGTAACCGGCCAGTCGGCCGGCGACGCGAGCCACCGAATCAGTAGTTCCCGCACCGACGTGACGGGAAAGCCCCGATCCGCTGAACTGGCGTGCGAGGCAGTGTTGGAGTAACCGAAAGGAGACTGCAGTGAAAGCTCTCGTTTTCCACGGTCCCGGCGCGCGCCAGTGGGAGGAAGTACCCGAGCCCACGCTCGAAGCCCCGACCGACATCATCATCCGAGTCGATGCCAGCACGATCTGCGGCAGCGACCTGCACATCTTGAAGGGCGACGTACCAACGGTGAAGCCGGGGACGATCCTCGGCCACGAAGCGGTCGGCACGGTCACCGAGGTGGGAGAGGCAGTTACGACGGTCGCGGTCGATGACCGTGTCCTCGCCTCCTGCATCACCTCCTGCGGCCGCTGCGAGCAGTGCAAAGCTGCCCGCTACGGCCTCTGCACCGGCGGCGGGGGCTGGATCCTCGGCCACCTGATCGACGGCGTACAGGCCGAGTACGCACGGATCCCGTTCGCCGACACCTCGGTCTACAAGGTTCCGCCCGCCCTCACGGACGAGCAGGTCCTGTTCCTCGCGGACATTCTCCCGACGAGCTTCGAGGTCGGGGTGCTCAACGGCCACGTGAAGCCCGGCGACACGGTCGCGATCATCGGTGCCGGCCCAGTCGGGCTCGCCGCGATCCTGACCGCATCGCTCTTCACACCCAGCCGGATCATCGTCATCGACCTCGACCAGACTCGGCTTGCCCGCGCGATCGAGTGCGGTGCGTCAGATGCAATCGAGCTGACCGGCGAGGCCGCGCGGGAGCGCGTGCTCGAGCTGACCGGCGGCATCGGCGTCGACGTCGCGATCGAGGCAGTCGGGATCCCGGAGACCTTCGAGCTCTGTGCCGACATCGTCCGCTCCGGTGGGCACGTCGCCAACGTCGGCGTTCACGGCAAGCCCGTGACGCTGCATCTCGAGCGCCTCTGGATCAAGGGCGTGACGATCACCACCGGGCTCGTCGACACCTTCTCCACGCCGCGCCTGATGAATCTGGTCAGCGCCGGCAAGCTCGACCCACTGGTGTTCGTAACGCACCGCTTCGCGCTCGAGCAGGCGGAGGAAGCGTATGACGCCTTCAGCGCCGCCGCGGAGACCGGCGCGTTCAAGGTCGTGCTCGAAGGCGCCAAGCACCAGCAGCTGGTGGCGGTCAGCGCCGCGGCCGGCACGTCAGAGGACGCGTAACGGCAAGTCGCCGCGGTCGCCTCGGCACGGGCTATGAGTCAGCGTCTGTGTCGAGGAGGCCGCGCTCGATGGCGTAGCGGACGAGCTCGGAGCGGGTGGTGATCCGAAGCTTCTGCATGATGTGCGCGCGGTGGGTCTCGGCCGTGCGCACCGAGATGTAGAGCATGCTCGCGATCTCCTGGTTCGTGTGCCCGAGCGCCAGCAACCGCAGTACGTCGCGCTCCCGATCGGAGAGCGGGTCACGGGACCTTCGCCTCCGGCGCGTCGTGGAGGACCTCGGGGATCACCTCGATACCGGTCTTTCCCGGCATGACGACGTCCATCAGGATCACGTCGGGCTTGGTCGCGCGGGTCTGGAAGACCGCTTGCTGAGCGTCGCCGGCCTCGCCGGCGACTCAGGTCCGGCTCTGGCTCGAGCTGTCTTGCTCATCGCAACGGCACTATTTCAGCGGAACCTCGGCCACGATCGTCGTCCCGGCCCCGGGGCTCGACTCGATCTTCAGCTTGCCGCCCAGAAGCGCGAGCCGCTCGCCCATTCCGAGCAGACCCAGCCCCTCACCGCCGGCGCCGGGTGTGAACCCGCGACCATCGTCTTCGATCACGGCGCTGACCGCCCGGCTGCTCTGGGTGAGGACGATGCTGATCGAGCCGGCCTGGGCGTGCTTGACGATGTTGGTCAACGCCTCCTGGACGATCCGGTACAGGGCGGTCTCGACGTCGGCCGGCAGCCGGACGCCGATCCGCGACTCGAGGTCGACACGCATTCCGGTCTGCTCGGAGAAAGTGTCGCGCAGGCGCTCCAGCGCGGCGACGAGGCCGAAGTCGTCCAGAGCCTTCGGCCGCAGCTCGACGGCCAGACGGCGCACATCGCGCAGCGTGTCCACGACCTGTCCGCGCACGGAGGCGATAGCGTCGGCGCGCGCGGCGTCGCTCGTGGCCTCCTCGACCGCCTTCAGGCCGAGCAGCACGGACGTCAGCTCCTGTCCCGTCTGATCGTGCAGCTCGCGCGCCAACCGGCGCCGCTCGAGCTCCTGTGCCTCGACCACGCGTCGCAGCGCGTCCCCCGCGACACGCGCGGAGTGGTCGACGGCGACCGCGGCACGCGGAGCAAAAGTCTCGGCAAGGCGCAGGTCGGCGTCGGTGAAACGCACGTCGTGGCCCTCTTTGTCGTGGGCCACGATCACCCCGATCGGCCTCCCGCGGGCCACGAGCGGGACGTACAGGCCGCTGCGTGAGCCGAGCCGTCCGACCGCCTCCTGGTCGACCTCGGGATCGTCAATGAGCGAGTCGACGCGCTCCGCCTGCCGCCGCTCGAGCACCCCGCCGATCTTCGACCCGGTTCGCGCGAGCTGCATGCCGACGATGTCGGCCGAGCCGACGCCGTCAGCCGCCTCCACCCGAACCGTCCCGTCACCGGCCGGTAGGGCGATCATCACGAGCTGGGCACCGATCAGAGCGCGCAGGCGTCGCGCGATCAGCTCGAGCAGCCGCGCCAGGTCGAGTTCGCTGGCGAGCGCCGTGCTGACCTCATTCAAGGCCTCGAGCTGCTCCGACCAGGCCGTCGCCGTCTCGTACAGCCGAGCGTTCTCGATCGCGACGGCCGCCTGGGACGCGAGCAGCTGTGCGATCTCCTGATCCTCGTCGGTGAAGTCCTCGCCACCCGCCTTCTCGGTCAGGTAGAGGTTCCCGTAGGCGACGCCGCGGAGGACGATCGGCAGGCCGAGAAAGGTCTTCATCGGCGGGTGATTGGCCGGAAAGCCGACCGATCGCGGGTCGTCCGCGAGGTCGTGGAGCCGTAGCGGCTGAACGTCCCGGATCAGCACGCCGAGGATGCCGCGGCCGGTCGGGAGTTCGCCGATCGCGGTGTGCGTCTCTGCGTCGATCCCCGTGGTGAGGAAGCGCTCGAGCGCATCGCCGGTCGCGTCGATCACGCCGAGGGCCGCGTACCGGGAGCTCGTGATCTCCGCCGCGGTCGCGACGATTCGCTGCAGCAGGGCGTCGAGCGAGAGCTCGGAGCTGAGCGAGATCCCCGCCTCGACGAGGAGCCGGAGCCGGTCGACCTGTTCCGGCGAGGAGCTCATGCGCCCATTGTCGCTACGATCAGCCCCCACGGGGCGTGGCGCAGCCTGGTTAGCGCGCTAGTCTGGGGGACTAGAGGTCCCGAGTTCGAATCTCGGCGCCCCGACTGCCGGAAGGAGAGGACATGCTCGGCTGGGTCGGAAACATCGAGCGCACGACGCTCGACAACGAGACGTTCCGCACGGTCGTCCACACCGGGAAGCACGCGCAGCTGACCGTGATGCGGCTCGCGCCGGGCGAGGACATCGGACGCGAGGTGCATCCCGACCACGACCAGTTCATCCGGATCGAGGCGGGGGAGGGGCGCGCCGAGCTCGGCCGCACGGAGCACGAGAACGACGAGACGCACGAGGTCGGCGCCGACTGGGCCGTCATCGTGCCCGCGGGTGTCTGGCACAACCTTGTCAACACAGGGGCGGGCGAGCTGAAGCTGTACTCGCTCTATTCGCCTTCCGAGCATCCCGACGGAACCGTCCATCGCACGAAGGCCGAGGCGGAGGCCGCAGAGCACTAAATTCGGTAGAAACAGCCGGCCGGCCGGCCTAAGATTGGGGTCTGCGGCGCCGGGGCCTCCTTCTCTTTGCACTCTGCTTCGTGCTGCCTGCTCCGGCCTGGGCGCAGCCCGACGCAGGTTCCGACCTGCGTCGTCTGGACGTCCCGCGCGAGCTTCGCGTCGTCAGCTACTTCCCGTCCGACGCCGGGTGGACGCAGATGTGGGAGCCCTGGCGGCCGGAACGGATCGCCGCCGACCTGCGCCGGCTGCGCGGGCTGAACGCGAACACGGTCCGGATCGTCCTGCCGGCGCACTTTCTCGGCTACCCGCAACCGGAGCAGCGCTATCTGGAGCGGCTGCGCGAGTTCGTCGGGCTCGCGGCCGGCCGCGGGCTCCACGTCCAGCTGACCCTGTTCGACTGGTGGGGCGAGTACCACGACGTCGCCGGCTCGAAGATCTGGGCTCGCGCCGTGCTCGAGCCGTACGTCGGCGACGCGCGCGTCGCATTCGTGGAGCTGCGGAACGAGATCGACACGGGGAACGCGGAGGCGCTCGCCTGGGCCCGCGAGCTCATGCCCTGGCTGCGAGGGCTCCTCCGCGGGAGGACGCCGGTGACCGTCTCGGTGGGAGGGATGACGCCCGTGCGCGACCTGCGCGCCCTCGCGGCCGGGTTACCGGCGGCCGCGCGACCGGACTTCTTCAACGCGCACTACTTCACCGGCGGCGGCGAGCTGGCCCAGCGGGTCTTTGCGGAGCTGCGAGCGGTGGCGGCGCCAACGCCGCTCTGGGTGGGGGAGATCGGTTACCCGACCTCGACCACGATCAGCGGCTTTGCCGGAACGCCGCTCACCCCGTCGAGCCAGGAGGCGGCGCAGGCGCACTACTTCAGGCTCTGCTTCACGGCGTTGGCCCGGCTCGGCCTGCCGGCGCCCGGGCTCTGGATCCTCGACGACTTCGCGGCCGGCGCGATCCCGGACTCGGACGTCGACGGCCGGGAGCCGGAGTACCACTTCGGGCTTTTTCGGCAGGACGGGTCCGCGAAGCCGGCGGCCGCGGTGATTCGAGGATTGCTCGCCGGCCGGGCGCAGTCGGGGTTCAATGGAGACTTCGAGACGTCGGCCGTGGCGGAGGACGGCGCCGCCGTGCCCGCGCTCTGGGCCTCGTCCGGCGGCCTGCGGCTCGTCCGCGACGCAGCCGGCGCACGTTCCGGCCGCGCCGCCGGCCTGATCGACGGCATTCCCGGCGCCACAGGGCCGGGCGCGTTCTGGGTCACGCCGGTCACGACCGCGGTGCGCCGCGCCTCTGCCGAGGTGGGCGCCTGGACGCGCGGAGAGAAGGGAACGGTCAGCATCGGTATCGCCTGGTTCGACCACCGCTTCGTTCAGGTGGGGGAGAGCTCTGTCTCCGCCTTTCCGGGACGGCGTTGGCGACGCGTCGCAGTCTCGGCACGGCCGCCGGCGCGCACGGCCTTCGCGCGCGTCATCGTGCGCGCGACCGAGGGCCCCGTCTGGATCGACGACGTCTCCTTCGCCTGGCGCTAGTAGGAGGAGGGCTTGGCGGAACGTCGCTGCATGGAAAGCCTCTTCCGCGGCGACGGGCTGGTGCTGCGGACGGTCGTGCTGTCGCCGGCGGAACCGTTAGGATCGGCTCTCCCTTGGCGATTCTGCGGCTCGTGGTGGTGCTCTGTGCGGCTGCTCTCGCGCTGCCCGCCGCTGCCTCGTCCCAGGCCCCGTCGCAGCGCGTCGGGATCTTCTTCTACCCCTGGTTCGCGACGCCGCAGACCGACGGGGCCTACGCACACTGGCATCAGGACGGGAACGCGTCGTTCTTGAACCTCGCCTCGAGCTTCTACCCGTCCCGACGGCCGTACTCGTCCGGCGACGCGCTCGTACTCGACGCGCAGATGCGGGAGATCGGTGCAGCCGGGATCGGGGCGGTGATCGTCTCGTGGTGGGGGCGCGGCTCCGTCGAGGACCGCCGCCTGCCGGCAGTCCTCGCCGCAGCCAACGCCCACGACCTGGCCGTCGCGGCGCACCTCGAGCCGTACGCCGGCCGCACCGTCGCGAGCACCGAGGCCGACATCGCGCATCTGCACTCGCTCGGCATCTCCGACTTCTACGTCTGGGCCTCCGCCGAGCTGCCCGACGCCCAGTGGGCGCGGATGAACGCGCGCCTGGACGGGATGCGCACCTTCGCGAATACGAATCTGGCCGGGCGCGCGGCTGCCGGCGGCTTCGACGGGATCTACACCTACGACGTCCTGCTCTTCGGAGGGGCGCTCTTCCCGCGGCTCTGCGCCCAGGCGCGCAAGTTGGGGCTCCTGTGCGCGCCGTCGGTTGGGCCCGGATACGACGCGCGGCGCGCGACCGCCGACAAGCGGGTGCGCTCCCGGCGAAACGGCGCCACGTACGACTCGATGTGGCAGGGGGCAGTCCGCGCGGGCGCCGACCTCGTCACGATCACGAGCTACAACGAGTGGCACGAGGGGACGCAGCTCGAGCCTGCCCGGGCGTGCAGGCGCGGCTATCAGTGCTACGACGGCGCGTGGGGGTTAAAGGGCCGCGCCGCCGAGACCGCGTACCTCGATCGCACCGCTTACTGGGTCAGGCGCCTGACTGGCTGATCACGTCGGCGGCGCAGCTCGAGACGAGCGCGTCGAAGACGTCGCCCGGGTCGACCCCGCGGAGCGACTCGTGCCCGAGGTCGACCTCGACCTGCGGCCACGACTCGAGCCCGAGCGCGCGGCCGCCCTCGTCCGCCCCGAAGCACAGCAGCCGCTCGGTCGAGAAGACGCCGCGGGTGCCGGTCTGGCGGCGCGCTATCCCCTCGAGCTCGCGCAGTTCTTCGAGCGGGTCGATGCGAACGTTCGAGTCGGAGCCGATGCAAACGGCGATCCCACGATGCTCGATCCGGGCGGCGGGCAGGAATCCGTCCGCGAGGTCGGCCTCCGTCGTCGGGCAGGCGCACACGGTGGCGCCGCTCGCCTGGAGCAGGTCGAGCTCGGCCCCGTCGGCGTGCGTCGCGTGGACGACGGTCGTGTGCGGCCCGAGGCAGCCGGTGCGGTCGAGTAGCTCGATCGGCCGGCAGCCGTGCTCGGCGAGGCACTCCTCGATCTCGCGCGGCTGCTCGTCGGCGTGGATGTGGAGCGGCAGCGCCTCCGCCGCCGCGTAGCGGCCGAGCTCCTCGAGCCACTCGCTCGGGCAGGCGCGCACGGAGTGGGGGGCGAGGCCGACGCGGACGCCGTCGGCGCGGAGCGACTCAAGCTGGCGCAGGTAGTCGGCCGGCGACTCCTGGCGCATGCGCGGCAGCCCGCCACGTCCGTAGGCGGCGAGGAGCAGCACGAGCTCGACTCCGGCCTCGGCGGCGGCCTCGACGGCCGCGCGGGCCTCCTCCAACCCGAGATAGTGGAACTCGCCCACGGCCGTGTAGCCCGCGCTGCGCATCTCCCGGTAGGCGTCGGCGTAGAGCACGCGAACGCTCTCGGGGGTCTGCCGCCCCGCCTCCTCGAGCATCAGCTCGCGCCAGACCCAGAAGTCGCCGCCGCCCGCGCGCCCGCGCAGCGCGCGCTGGAACGTGTGGCTGTGCGCGTTGACGAATCCGGGCAGCGTCAGCGTCTCGGCCACGCGGCAACACTATCCTTCAAGGGGAATGGCTTCCCGCGCCGTCCCCGTACCGCTCGCGCAGCTTCCGAATGCGCTGACGATGCTGCGGCTCGCGCTGATTCCGTTCTTCGTCGCCGTCTACGTCTCGGCCGGCGACGGCTCGAGCTGGGCCGCCGGCTGGATTTTCCTCGTCGCCGGAGTGACCGACCAGGTCGACGGCTTCCTGGCACGGCGCTGGCGCGTCGAGTCTCGGTTCGGCAAGCTCGCAGACCCCCTCGCCGACCGGTTGATGATCGACGCCGCCGTGATCCTACTCTGGGTCGAGGGAAAGCTTCCCTGGCCCGGAGCGCTCGTGATCCTGCTGCGTGACGTCCTGCTCATCGGCGGGTACAGGCTGCTCGTGCCCCATGGATACGAGCTTTCGGTGACCATGCTCGGAAAGGTCGCCACATGGCTGCTGTACCTCGCGGTCGGGATCCTCACGGTGACCGGCCACGCGACCGAGTGGCCGCTCTGGCTCTTCTGGGTGGCGCTCGGGCTCGCGCTCGCCGCCGCGGCCCAGTATGTGGTCAAGGCACGACGGGAGGTGGCGGCATGATCGCGCCGCTCGTGCTCGCAGCGGCCACCCTCGCAGCTCCTTCGCAGGCCGCACCCGGTGACTGGACCACGATCAGCGTCCGGAATACGCCGCCGCGGAAGCTGGTACGCGTCTATCTCGTCGCGATCGCGGATCTGCAGCGCGTGCGCTCCGCCCGCGACCCGCGGTTGCACTACATCGGCTCCGGCCGCGCGCGCGGGGGCACCGTGAAAGTCTCGTTTCGGGTGCCGCCGCTGAACGGGCGCTACCGCGCCTGGTGCGCAGGCTGCGGCCCCGGGTCGACGCTGAACGTGGCTATGCCGCCCGCGACGGCCGACTCGTGCCCGGTTACGATCCCGCAAACCGGGCCGCCGCCGGGGCTCGCGGGCGTCTGGCACGGAAACGACGCGCTCTGGACGCACCTCCCAGACGACGGCATCCTCGACGTCCCTCCGGAGCACGTCGACTCCGACGGCTCCGTCCAGGCGAAGCGGTTCTGGTACGCCGCTGGGATCGACGGCACCTTGACCCTCTCGGGTCGCCGCCTCGACGCGGCGTCTCCGCCGCTCCGGGTCCACACCATCAATCGTGGCACGCAGTCGGGCTTCCGCGGCAGCGGCACCTGGGCGACGTTCATCACCTTCCCGACCCAGGGCTGCTGGCGGCTGACCGTCCGGCTCACGAACGTATCCACGTCCGTCTCGCTCTCCTTCGTGATGAAGGCGACCGTACGATCGCCGGCCGGAGAGGCCTGCGCGGTGACGAAACCCGAACCGTCCGGCCACTACGGGACTGCAACGCTCTGGACGAGACTGCCGGCGGACGGCGTGCTGCGCTTGCGGCAGGACCCGGACGGCACCCTGGGAGACAAGCTCGCCTGGATTCCGGATCGCGATCGCGGCCTCCAGCTGACCGTGAGCGGCAAGCGCATCGATCGACCGGGGCAACTGCGCGTGCTCAGCGTCAACTGGGGCCACTCTTCCACCGGCCAGGGCTCGTGGGCGAGCGCCGTCGTCTTCCCGGCGCCCGGGTGCTGGCGCATCACCGGCACGGCAGGCCCGACGACGCTCTCCTACGTCGTCAAGGTGGTGCGAGCGTGAAGGCGGTCGTGATGGCGGGTGGGGAGGGGACGCGACTGCGGCCGCTCACCTCGAATCAGCCCAAGCCGATGGTGCCGATCGTCGGCAAGCCGTGCATGGAGCACATCATCGAGCTGTTGCGCCGGCACGGCTTCGATGAGGTAATCGTGACGCTGGCATTCCTGCCGCAGGCGATTCGCAGCTACTTCGGCGACGGCGAGTCGCTCGGCGTGGACATCGCGTACTCGGTCGAGGAGGTGCCGCTCGGGACCGCCGGCTCGGTGCGCCTCGCGAGCGGCATGCTCGACGAGACGTTCCTCGTCATCTCCGGCGACGCGCTTTGCGACGTCGATCTCGGCTCGCTGCTCGAACGGCACAAGGAGACGGGCGCCGACGTCACGATCGGGCTGAAGTCGGTCGACAACCCGCTCGAGTTCGGGATCGTGGTCACCGACGACGACGGCAAGGTCGAGCGCTTCCTCGAGAAGCCCTCGTGGGGGCAGGTCTTCTCGGACACGATCAACACGGGGATCTACGTGCTCGAGCCGGAGGTGCTGAGCCACATCCCGGTCGACCAGCCTTACGACTTCTCGAAGGAGCTCTTTCCACTGCTGCTCGAGATGGGGCGGCCGATCTACGGGCACGTCTTGGACGGCTACTGGCAGGACATCGGCAACCTCGACCAGTACCGGCAGGCGAACTTCGACGCCCTGGACGAGAAGGTGCGCCTGGAGATCGACGGCGTGCGCCTGCGCGGAAACGTCTGGATCGGCGAGGGCGCCGACATGCACGACGTCGAGGAGATCGAGGGCCCAGCCTTTATCGGCAACCACTGCCGGATCGCGCGGGACGCGTCGATCGGCCCCTACACGGTGCTCTCGCAGGGCGTCACGCTGCGCGAGCGGGCGCGCACCGTCCGGTCGGTGATCGACGCGGCCAGCCACATCGGCCGTAGCTCGCTGATCGAGGGCGCCGTCGTCGGGCGTTCCTGCGACATCCGCGACCACGTGCGCATCCACGAGGGCGCGGCGATCGGCGACGAGGTGACGATCGGCTCCGAGTCGAGCATCATGCCGCACGTCCGGATCTACCCATACAAGGAGGTCGAGACCGGCTCCCAGCTCCACGAGAACCTGATCTGGGAGACGCGGGCTTCCTCGCGGCTCTTCGGCAAGGACGGCGTCACGGGCCTCGTCAACGTCGACCTCACGCCGGAGACCGCCGCCCGCCTCGCGACCGCGCTCGGGACGGCGCTGAAGCGCGGCCAGCGCGTCGTCGCGAGCCGCGATTCGGCGCCGGGCTGCAGGATGATCAAGCGGGCGATGATCTCCGGCCTCAACGCGGCAGGCGTCGATGTCGCGGACCTCCGGGTCTCGCCGCCAGCCGTCAGCCGGCACGTGCTGAAGACGCAGGGCTTCGCGGCGGCGGTCCACGTCGGCTCGAGCAACCTCGATCCGGAGGCGGTCTTCATCCGGATCTACGAGCCCGGCGGCATCCTCCTGACCCCGCGCCTGCAGAAGGAGATCGAGAAGAACTTCACGCGCCAGGAGCTCCGCCGGGTGGCCGCGGACGGGGTCGGGTCGGTCTCGTATCCGGCGCGCGTCCGGGAGAGCTACGCCCAGGACCTGCTCGACTCGCTCGACCAGGAATCGATTCGGGCGCGGAGGTTCACGCTCGTCGTCGACTACGGCTACTCCGCCTCGTCGTTCGTCCTCCCGCTCGTCGTCGGCCCGCTGGGCGTCGAGGCGATCTCGGCGCACGGATTCTTCGCGGAGGAGCTCGGCAAGCGCGAGACGCTCGCCCAGGCCGTCGGCCACACGAAGCGACTCGTGGCGTCGATCGGAGCCGACCTGGGGGCCGTCTTCGACCAGTCGGGCGAGCGGCTCTACCTCGTGGACGAGCAGGGTCACGAGGTCCCGGTCGACCAGACGCTGTTGCTCTTCGTCCGCCTGCTCGCCGACCGGGGAGTGAAGGGCAAGGCCGCGTTCCCGATCACGGTCACGAGCAAGGTCGACGAGCTCGCGGGAGACACGCTCGACATCATCCGCACGCCGAACTCGCTCAGCGAGCTGACGAGCGCCGCCGCCGAGCCCGGAGTCGTCTTCGCGGGGTCGGTCGGGGGCGGCTACGTCTTCCCGGACTTCCTGCCCGCCTATGACGCCGTCGCGAGCCTTGCGAAGCTGCTCGAGCTGCTGGCCCCGACCGGCAGACCACTCTCCGAGCTCGTGGCCGAGCTGCCGGAGCCGACGCTGATCCATCGGCGGCTGGCCTGCCCGTGGGCGAAGAAGGGCCTCGTGATGAGGATGCTGAACGAGCGGCTGGCGGGCCGCGACCTCGACCTGACCGACGGGATCAAGCTGCTGGACGAGCGGGGGTGGTCTCAGGTGCTACCCGACCCGGACGAGCCACTGGTTCACGTCTACGCGGAAGGCGACACGCCGGAGGAGTCGGAGCAGCTCGAGCGCGAGCTGCGCAACCTCGTCGAAGAAATCATGCAGGGAGACAGCGCTACGCCCCGAACTTCGGTAGAAGCCTCAAGCTGAGGTTGACCCCTTGGCGCAGCTGCTGCTTTACTGACCCTGGAACCGCGTACAAGCCTGCCGACCGAAAGGCGCTATGGAACCGCTCCCGGATCTCGCAACGCTCTCGGACGTGGACCTCAAGAGCCAGATCGAAGAGCTCGAGAAAGAGGAGAACGAGGTCTCCTTCCGCCGCCGCATGCTCCAGGGCCGGATCGACATCCTTCGCGCCGAGCGCACCGCGCGCCTGAAGGGGAAGGGCGTCACCGACGTCGACGTGGAGCGGCTCACGGACATCCTCTCCTCACGCAGCGCGCCCCAGGGCGAAGAGGACAGTTGAGCCACGTCTACTGCCCCGAGTGCGGCTTCCAGAATCCGGAGGCCGCAAACTTCTGCGCGCGCTGCGGATCGATGGTGAACAAGGGCGAGGCGGGCGAGCAAACCCAGACGTTCACGCCCGAGGAGCTCGCCGACGACGCCTCCGCGGCGCTCGGCGACGTCCAGGGCAAAGGCCCGGCGCTCGTCGTCCGCTCTGGAGGCGGCAGGGCGGGGGAGAGCTTCTTCCCCTCCGGCAATCGCACACTGATCGGCCGCTCGCCCGACTGCGACGTCTTCCTCGACGACGTGACCGTCTCGCGCCGCCACGCCGAGCTCGTGCGCGAGGACGAGACGTTCACGATCAGCGATCTCGGCAGCCTCAACGGCACCTTCGTCAACAAGAAGCGAATCGAGTCGGCGGAGCTCGACGACGACGACGAAGTCCAGATCGGCAAGTACCGCCTCACCTTCCTGCGCCGATGAGTACCACGACGCCCACAGCGGAGCGGCGACCCGAGCAGGAGCGGCTGCACACGATCGGCGCGGTCTGCGCGCGCCTCCAGCCCGAGTTCGCCGACATCTCGATCTCGAAGATCCGCTACCTCGAGGACCAGGGGCTGCTGACCCCGAAGCGCACGCGCGGCGGCTATCGGCTCTTCAGCGAGGAGGACGTCGAGCGGCTCGAGACGATCCTGCGCCTGCAGCGCGACGAGTTCCTCCCGCTGCGCGTGATCCGCCAGGAGCTCGCGTCCGGATCGGGTAGCGCCGAGCGGAGGCGCCGCCGCCCTGCGGGGATCGGTGAGCAGGAGGCGGAGCTCGACCTCGACGAGCTCTGCGAGCGCGCAGGCATAGACGCCTCTCTGGCCCGCGCGCTGGAGGAGTACGGGCTCCTGTCGCCGCGGAACGAGGGCGGCGAGCGCCTCTACCGCGCAGGCGACGCCGAGATCGCCGCCGCCTGCGGGCAGCTTGCGCAGTACGGGATCGACGCCCGTCACCTCCGCACGTTCCGCAACTCTGCGGGGCGCGAGGCAGGCCTGCTCGAGCAGCTCGTGGCGCCGGCGCTGCGCTCGCGCAACCCGGAGCGAAAGAAGAGCGGGCTAGATGACCTCCAGGCGCTCGCGGAAGCCTCCCAGGAGCTGTCGCGGCTGCTCTTCTGGCGTGAGCTGCGGCTCCTCGCCGAGCGGTAGAGTCCTTTGGTGAGCTCCAGGGCGACACTCGATCTGCGTGACCGTGTCCGGGACGTGCCGGACTTCCCCAAGCCCGGGATCGTCTTCAAGGACCTGATGCCGCTCGTGGCGGACGCGGTCTACTTCCGCGAGACGATCGACCGTCTCGAGGAGCTCGCCCGACCACTGGCGCCCGACATCATTCTCGGGGCCGAGGCGCGTGGCTTCATCTTCGGCGGGGCACTCGCGGACCGGCTCCACTGCGGCTTCGTTCCCGCCCGGAAACCCGGGAAGCTCCCGTGGCAGACCGTCGAGGCAACCTACGACCTCGAGTACGGCACCGACCGCCTTCAGGTGCACGCGGACGCGATCGGCAAGGGCGCTCGCGTTATCGTGCACGACGACGTCCTCGCGACCGGCGGGACTGCCAAGGCGAAGACCGAGCTCGTCGAGAAGCTCGGCGGGGTGGTCGTCGGCCTGCTGTTCGTCGTCGAGCTCGCGTTCCTGAACGGTCGTCAGAAGCTCGCCGGCTACAACGTCGAGTCGCTGATCTCCTACTAAGCGACAAGTTGCACGTTCAGGGGTTTGCGCAACCGTCCGACCCGTCGATAAGCATTCCGATATGTACGACGCCTTGACGGCGAGCTACACCTTCTCGTGCCCGCGGCGCGAGCAGGCCCGCGTGGCTCTGTCGGCGTTTCGGCTGCTCGAGCGGCTTCCCGGTCCCAGCCACCCGGCGGTATACGGCGTTCGCTTCGACTGCGGCTGCGGCGACGAGCACCAGGGCCTCGTCGCGCACGACGACCTGGACTGGGCGCCGCTGGGAGCGAACGCCGGCCCGTTCGTCGACCTGATGACCGCGCGCACGGGCGACGCCGCCGCTGAGCTCCTCGACACTGCAGCGACGCGTCTGAGAGCGGGGGAGTGGCCCTGGAGCTTCTACTGCTACCCGGAGGGCCGGGCGCGGCCCGTCTTTCCGTCGTCCTTCGTCGCAGTCGCTCCGGGCGATCGCTGGCTCGGCCTCGCCGTGCGCTGCCCGGCCTGCAGCGCGCTGTCCGTGAACCTCGTCTCACGCGCGCACGTCGACCTGCCGTTCTCGAACGATGCTCGGATCGGGGTCGTCGATCACGTCTTTCCGGAGGACGCGCTTCGGTCGCTGGACGCGTTCCAGGCGGAGCTGCACTCCTCTCGCTTCGACGAGAAGCGGCTGCACCTCCAGTAACGGTTCCGTTTCGTCGCTGCCGGGAAGAATCCCGGCGTCCTTTTGAAACGGAGGTATGTGATGATCGGAGTGACACGAGGGATCTCGACGCTCGCCGGGGCAGCAGTGGCCGGCAGCCTGCTCTGGTTCGCGACCCAGGTCGGTACGGAGACTGCGGGCGAGTACTGGGCCACCTATGGCCTGATCGCGGCCGCTGGCCTGACGATGGCGCTCTCGCAGATCCTCGGCGGCTGGACGAAGTGGGGCTGGCCGCGCTTCTCAACGGGCGTCTTCCTGCTCGGCTTCCTGCCGGCGCTCGTGGCCGGCGGTTGGGTGCTGCTGGCGCGCCAACCCGCCGACTGGTTCAACACATCCAACTGGTCGCGTGACATCGGCGTCTACGGCGCGGTCGCGGACCTCGGCAACATCCTGCCTGCCGCGGCCTTCGGCATCGGGCTGATCTTCGGCCTTTCGTTCGACACCGCGGGGCCGAAGCGCGAGCCGGCCAGAGATGCTCGGTCGAGCGCGGCAGACGATCCCCTGACGGCCGATCACGGCCCGTACGCCGACCCTCCCACGGTCTCGATCGGCGAGCTGAACGCCGGCGACGAGCCCGAGCCGGCTTCCGCGGGTACGAGCGAGCGCCGCGACCGGGACTGACTCCCTGGGATAAGGGATCTTGCACGGCGGCGGCGTCGGTCGATAGGAAGAGTGATGGACGCCGCCGCCGTCAACCATTCGAAGCCCGCCGCTTCGGAGCTTCTCCTCGCGCATTGCCGGTCGCTCGAATGCGCCGACTCGCGCGGCCCTGACGCGTCGATCAAGCTCGAGGCGCTGCTCGGGAGCGAGCTCGCCCGGCGCCTCGTCGCCGCGCTCTCGCCCCTCCGTTAGACCCTACGCGCCGCGCGTGCGCACGAAGAGGAAGATCGCGCCCGCGGCGAGGAGGGAGACGATGAAGGCCGTCGCCCCGGACACCGCCAGCGCAAGCATCCCGACCCAGAGCAGCAGGAAGAAGAACACGGCCCAGAAGAGGGCTTGTACGCCCTGATCGATGCTCGGCATGCGCAGGTGCATTGGCGCCGATCCTAGCGCGAAATCCGCAGGAGAAATAATTCAAGGAGCCGGTGGCGTTTTCGTCCGCCGAGCCCGCTGACTTTCCGCTTGCGCGTACAGCCCTCGAGCTCGGCATCGACCTAATCACGCTCCGTGCTCCCTGCAAGAAGGAAGCTAACCGGAGTGGCCTGTCCGTTCAAGAGGGCGTGATCGACGTTGTCTGCAAATTGCGACAACTTCCAGGTCGCCGCTCCCGCGCTCGCGGAGGTCCGTAGGATGCTGCCGTGTCCCGCGCAGCCGTCTGGACCGTCGCCGGCGCGGCGATGCTCATCGCGGTCGCGCTCACGCTGGCTGGGATAGGGGACAGCGCCGACGCGCTGCCGAACTGGCAGGCGCTCGTGCTGGGGATCGTCCAGGGCGCGACTGAGCTGCTGCCGATCTCTTCGTCGGGTCACCTGATCTTCGTGCCGTGGCTCGCCGACTGGGAGTACCTGAAGCAGCACGACGCCTTCAACCAGACGTTCGACGTCTCGCTGCACCTGGGAACGCTCGTCGCGGTCGTCATCTATTTCCGCGAGGACATCGTTCGCCTCGCGGCGGCCTGGGGCCGCTCGATCGCGGCGCGCCGGATTGCGACCGTCGACGAGCGGATCGCCTGGTACGTCGCCGCGGCGACGATTCCGGCGGCGATCGTGGGCGCCGTCGGAGAGAACCTGATCGCGGAGAACCTGGGGGAGCCCTGGCAGATTGCGATCCTGCTCGCCGTCTTCGGGGTCGTCCTCTACGTCGCCGACCGCCGCCCCCAGACGAAGGACATGGGCCAACTCGGACTCCGCGCGGCCGTCGCCGTCGGGCTCGCGCAGACGCTGTCGCTGATGCCTGGCGTCTCGCGATCGGGGATCACGATCACGGCGGGGCGGTTCCTCGGCCTCGACCGCGACTCCGCCGCGCGCTTCTCGTTCCTCCTGCTCGTTCCGATCACCTTCGGCGCCGTTGCCTACAAGGGCCTCGGCGACGTCGTGCTCGCCGACCTGCCGCCGGGCATGGTCGGGCCGTTCGTCGTCGGCTCGCTCGCGTCGCTCGCCAGCGCGCTGGTGGCGATCTCTGCGCTCCTCGGCTACGTGCGCCGGCACGACTACTCCGTCTTCGTCTGGTATCGCCTTCTCGCCGCCGCGATCGTCCTGTTGCTGATCGCGAGCGGGGTGCGTGGAGCCGGATTCTAACTTGACATAACGCCGGTTCTCGTGCATTGACGACCCAATCACTCGAAAGGGTGGTCAAGGGCGGAAAACATCCCATACTGCGACCGTGGGGATTTCCGCGCTCGACGGGGCGATCGGGCGGCTGGAGACGGAGAAGACCGTCTCGCGGCTGCTGGGCGCAGCGTGCCTGGAGCTCGCCGGGCTGCTCGGCGCGTCGCGAGCGGTGATCTCACGAGTGATCGGCGACCTGATCGTCGAGCTGAGCGACTACGACGGCTCGGGCGCGGAACGGCCGCTCGAGCTGTTCATGCTCGCCGACTACCCGCTCACGCAGACGGTGCTCGAGACCGGCGAGCCGAAGACCGTCGCCCGAGGAGACCCAGGCGCAGACCCCGCGGAAGCAGTGCTGCTCGAGCGGCTGGGCTACGACTCGCTGCTGATGGTTCCGCTTCGCTCGCGTGACTCCGACTGGGGCCTCGTCGAGATCTACCGGGACGAGCGTGGCTTCGGGCAGGATCAGATCGAGCGGGCTGTCGCACTCGTGGAGCGGATCGGCGAGCTTCTCGCCGAGGTCGAGGGCGCGACCTAGTCGCGCCCCTACTGGACGAAAGGGTTTGGCCGCGACATGCTGGCGGTAGAAGCAGCGAGCGCATCCGCTTTATGACGACCATCGACATCGATCATCTCCTTCGCAACGACGAGCTCCTGCAGCTGCTGGACGCCGCCGAGCAGGCCGGGTCGCTGAAGGCGACCGAGCTTGCCGAGGTCGTCGAGACGCACGAGCTGGATGCGCTCGAGCAGGACGCGCTCTACCGCGAGCTCGACCGGCGCGGGATCGAGGTCGTTGTCGGCGCCCGCGAGGAAGAGCCGGCGCCCGCGCCGCCGCCCGTCGCCGCGCAGGAGACCACGACGGACGCGCTCCAGCTCTTCCTGCGCGAAGCCGGGCGCCATCCGCTGCTGACCGCCGCGCAGGAGGTCGAGCTGGCCAAGAAGATCGAGAGCGGCGACCTGAACGCAAAACAGCACATGATCCAGGCGAACCTGCGGCTGGTCGTCTCGATCGCGAAGAACTACCGCAACCAGGGTCTGCCCTTCCTCGACCTGATCCAGGAAGGCACGCTCGGCCTCATTCGCGCGGTCGAGAAGTTCGACTGGCGCCGCGGCTTCAAGTTCTCCACCTATGCGACCTGGTGGATCCGCCAGGCCGTCGCGCGGGCGCTCGCCGACAAGGCGCGCACGATCCGGATGCCGGTGCACATCGTCGAGCGGCTCCAGAAGATGAACCGGGCCGAGCGAACGCTCTGGACGCAGCTCGGCCGCGAACCGACGCTCGAGGAAATCGCGGAGGAAGCCTCCCTCCCGCTCCAGCAGGCGCACGAGGTTCGCGCGGCCGCCCGCGCCTCCACCAGCCTCGACCAGCCCGTCGGCGAGACCGAGGACGCCGTCTTCGGTGACTTCGTGGCCGGGGATGGTCCGCTGCCGGAGGAGCAGGTCGAGCTCTCACTGCGCAGTCAGGCGCTGAAGGAGGCGCTCCAGGCGCTCCCGGACCGCGAGCGCCAGGTCGTCGTGCTCCGTTACGGGCTCACCGACGCCGAGCCCAAGACGCTCGAGGAAATCGGGCGCCGGCTCGGCCTCACCCGCGAGCGCGTCCGGCAGATCGAGCTGGACTCGCTCAAGCGCCTCGCGTCGCTGCGCGAGATGGAAGCCGTCAGCGCCGCGCTGTAACTAGCCGCAAGATCGAAATCTGCAGAGCAGATTCCGATCGCGCAAATCCCTAGAGGGCCGCTTCGCGGCCGGTGCCCGCACGTCTTCCGCTACGTACGCAGATAGAACTCGAGCCCCGGGGCAACCATGCGCAACTCGCGCAGGGCGCGGGATTCGAGCTGGCGGACGCGCTCACGGGTGATCCCGAGGCCGGCGCCGACCTCCTCGAGCGTCTGCGGCACCGCGCCGTCGAGGCCGAAGCGCTGAGCGAGCACGTGGCGCATACGCGGGTTCAGGCGCGCGAGCGCGACGCCGAGCTCCGTCGCCCGCAGCCGGTCGGCGGTCTGGACGTCCGGCTCGGGCGACTTCGTGTCCTGGAGCATGTCGCCGTAGAGGCTCTCGCCGTCCCCGACAGGCGTCTCGAGGCTGACCGGGTCCTGCAAGAGCTCGAGCAGCTCACGGACGCGCTCGGGGGTGAAGCCGCTCTCGACCGCGATCTCGTCGAGGTTCGGGTCGCGATTCAGCTTCTGCGCGAGGACACGGCGGCTGCGGGTGACGCGGCGCACCTGCTCGGCGACGTGCACGGGCAGGCGGATCGTCCTCCCCTGCTCGGCGAGCGCGCGCGTGACCGCCTGGCGGATCCACCACGTCGCGTAGGTCGAGAGCTTGAAACCCATCTTGTAGTCGAACTTCTCGACGGCGCGGATCAGGCCGAGGTTGCCTTCCTGGATCAGGTCGAGCAACGGCACGCCGGCTTTGGTGTAGTTGCGCGTGATCGACATCACGAGCCGGAGGTTCGACTCGATCAGCTTTCGCTTCGCCACCTCATCGCCCTCGTCCTTGCGGCGCGCGAGCTCCCGCTCCTCGATCACGGTCAGGAGCCGCCCGTCGCCGATCTGGCGCACGTAGAGCTTGAGGGGATCCTGCGTCGCCTCGGGAGCAGCAACGACCTGCTCGACCTCGTCATCCGCCTCGACCTCGGCGAGGGCGGGCAGAAGCTCGAGGTGCGGCTCGGCGGCTGTCTCGAAGACAGGCTCGGCGGCGTTCGACTTCATCTGCACTCGTATCGGCCGTCCGACCCCCCGGCTTGAGGGATTTTCTTCAGCCGCGTCGAAGCTGCAAGCGGCGTCCCCTCCTAACTTCCTCCCAACAGGTGCCGTCTACCCTGCTCAAGTAACAAATCGTCCCAGCCGATCACAACCGTAGGATTTCTTGCCATGTGTGGCATCGCCGGATACAGCCTCAGCCCCGAGTCGACCGTGAAGCGGACGCTCGCAGCCCAGGCGCTCCTGGCCGGGATCGCCGAGCGCGGCGCGGACGCCGTCGGCTATGCCCATCGAGGCTCCGCGGCGTCGGTCACGGTGCACAAGCGCCGCTCGGGCGCCAGCGCGCTGCTGGACGAGGTGCACGTGCCCGCAGGGTCGTCGCAGGTGCTCGTGCACGTGCGCGACTACACGAAGGGCCACCCGACGATCGAGGCGAACAACCACCCGATCCGGCACGGCGCCGTCATCGGGATCCACAACGGGATCATCGTCAACGACGAGGAGATCTTCGCCCGCTACGGCTTCGAGCGCGCCCATCCCGACATGACCGTCGACTCCGAGGCGATCTTCGCGCTCGCCGAGCACGCAGAGGGCAGGGTCGAGGCGCTCGAGGAGCTGCACGGAGCGATGGCGACCGCCTGGCTCGACGAGCGTGTCGCGTCCACCCTCTTCCTGGCCCGTGCCGTCGGACGCCCGCTCTGGATCGGGACGGCGGGCAAAGAGCTCTTCTTCGGCTCCACGCGCAACGCGCTGGACGTCCTCGAGCGGACGGTCGGGCTCTCGCTCCGCAAGCGCGAGGTCGCGGAGGGGACGCTGCTCTGCGTTGAGGACGGCCGCATCGCCGCCACGGCCCGCTTCAAGCCCGACCGCTCCTACGTCGAAGAAACGCTGCTGCCGTCGGTTCGAGCCCCGCACGAGGGCGCCTCGTGCCTGCGACGCCTCGCTGCGATCGCACTGAATTAGCCCGCAGCGAGCACGGGCAAAGCCCGCGCTCGCGCGAAGACCCCTGAAGGGGCCGTTTCACGGCCCGGCTGCTGTATAGGCGACGGTTCCGTCTGGGGCGACGTCGGCGCCTTCCTCACGCAGCCGCTCGCGCACGAGGAACTGGAACGCGGCCCACGCCGGCTGCACGTCGATCATCCGGTAGATCTGCCACTCCGTCAGGAGCGACGCGTCAGCTCGCCGGGCCGTGGCCCAGTCCGCCATCTTCGGGAGCCGGCCGAGCTTCCGTGCCAGCGCTCCCCCTTGCTCCACCGCACGCTCCAGCCGCTCCTCCCCCACCGGCACGTCGAAACCCGCCTCCCGGAGCGCTTGCGCCAGCGAGCCGAACGTGTGCCACAGGAGCGACTTGGACGGCATCGATCCCTTGCGGGCGTCGATGTCCTTCGCCGTCGGCGTCCGCCCGAGCTCCTCGCCGAGCGCGCGCAGACGGCCGAGCAGCTCGTCGCGGGTGGCAAACCGCCGCGGCACGAGGCCGGCCTGTCGCTTGGCCGCGTTCCAGCTGCCGAAGTGCTCGATCACGGTCTGGGGGTGCACGGTCGTCTGGGCGTCGGCAGCGAACTCGCGCATCGTCGGAGAGCGGCCGAGCCGCTCGGCGCTGTCCGTTAGCTGCTGGAGAATCTCCTCATCCGTGTAGCGCTTGCGGATTCCGGCCTGGAATGCCGCGAGAGCCTCCGGATCGATGCCGGCCACCGCCGGGTGCCGGCGTGCTCTGCCCATGCAAGAAGTGTAGAGCATCCTCGCTGATCTGCAAGTAGGCCAGAACGGACAGCCCGGTACTGGGTCACTTTGAATGCAAGCGCTTTTTGTACGGCGCTCGCTCTCTCGGCTGCGCGTCCTCGGCTGCTTCGAGAAGCCCGATGAGTTCCTGGAGCGTCCAGACGTGATCCGCCACACCAGCTGCAACCGCAGGGGTCGTCTTGAGCGTCGAGTGGACGCGCACGAAGTTGTAGTAGGCGAAGTGGAGCGCGACCGCGCACATGAGGTTTTCAAGCTTCTTGCTGTGGGCGTTCGTCAGACGTGTGAAGCGCCGCATGGACATACGCATTTGCAGGTTCGAGCGCTCGACGTAGCTCGTAGAGATCGCGGCAGGGTCGGGATCGCCGATCCGAATGTGGATGTCTGTTCCGGTGCAGATCGGCGGGCTGTAGCGCTGCGCACCCTCCTGGTAGTCACGGCCGTATGTCTTGATCATTTGGGCAAAGTCCACGTCCACGCCGAAGTGGTCGCGGATCGCCTTGAGGTACGGCCGGTGGCCATCCGTGGTCAGCTGCACGCGATTCGAGAGGCGCTGCGCGAGGTCGGCG
>JBKJSM010000117.1:0-20734 GCA_046594445.1 Gaiellaceae bacterium
GTGAAGATCGGGGATTCGGTCGAGCGCGACAGCTCGGCGCCGGATGCAACGTGGTGGCTTCACCTTGAGCTCCCCGGCAGCTATTTCATCAATGAGCAGCGGGACTGGTTGCCGCCCGGTGTGTGGAAGCTTCGCCTGACTGTCGGCGCCGACGAAGGAGACGCCCGTCGTTACACGCTCACCATCGGATGGCGAGACGGCCACAGTGTGAGCGCCGAAGACGTGCTCCGCGAAGTCAAAGCAGGGATGAGAGTCAAGCGGCTGCGGCGCGACCGTCCCCGCTGGTGGGTCGGCGCGCGCAAGATCGCCTCGAAGGTCATCGGCGTCAGATAAGGGCTCTACGCAGGGCTCGTCGAGGCGGGGTTCGGACGCTAACGTCAGCGACGGGGGCGGGATGCATAGAACAGGTCTGCGTCGCTCAATGCCTTTGCGAGTCCCGCGAGGTAGCGGATCAACGAGCCCGCGATCTCAACGCCCTTCAGGGTCGCGCGGATCTGCTCTCCGTTGACCGTGAACTTCGGCATGTGATAGCGAGCCTTGTCGCGCGGCCCGCCGACGTTGAGATGGGGGCCGACTACCCAGAATTGCCGCGACGTGAGCGACTCATCATGGAGCATCGTCGCTCCGTGCTTTGCGCGGTTGTACGCCACGCGGATGACCTCGTTCTCGTCGAAGTAGCGTCCGGCAAGGAACCTTGCGTGCTTGACGCCGTCACGGAGCGACTGCCTGCATTCGTCCCTCGTCCACTCCGTGATCTCGGCGCCGAGCGCGTCGAGGACTTTCTCCTCGGCCGGGAGGTTCAGTAGCCGGATGAGCGACCCTGATCGATTCCGGCGCGCAGCGAGATAGAAGTCGCGAGGGGCCGTCGTCGGATAGGTCAAGAACGCGTCGAGGAGGAGCGAGTGGTCGCGGCGGGTTCGGATGACCCAGCCCCAGGCGCCGGCGACCTCGAGGGCATTCGCGTATTCAGCGAACAGTCGGAAGTAGAGGCTGTGTCCGACCCCTCGCGTCGTTGGAGCGGCCAACGCTGAAGCGAGCACCTTCGCTGTCTCCTCGTGGATGCGCCCGCCGTATGCCCAGTGCTCCTTCAGCCATGCGGCCTCGAGGTGGTGATCCTTCCATGTCGGTGCGTAGGACGACTTCCACGCGGTTGGGGTGAGCCGTGCCATGCCGCACCAACGTTAGAGGGGCGGCGCCGCTGCAACAATGGCAACGCTCGGCGTTCGTTCGGGTTCTGAGTGCCGTTCGGTCGGAGCGACAATTTCGCGAGCCGTCTCCAAGAACGCTTGGGGCTGAGGCAAGGGTTGGAAAGCTGTCTCAAGAGGAGCCCGCCCGGCGGGATTTGAACCCAGCCCTTGGGTGCCGCTGGACCGCCCAGCTTGACGGGCTGGGGCTAGCGGATGAGCCGGTAGCGGCCTCGGCCGAGATTTTCGAATAGTGGCTGCTGGTTGCGACTTCGCTTGTGGAGGTAGTTCTTGATCGAGGAGCGTGATACCGGGCCGCCGAGGAGACGCTCGACCTCGTGGTGGATGTCCCGTACACGGAGGTCGGAGTCGACTTGTTTGAGCACCTGGATGATGGCGCTGCTGACGGTGCCGAAGCTTCGCCTGCCGTCAGGTGAGCCGTGGGCGTTCTTGGATCGACGGGGCGCTTGCTTCCAGTCGCGAGCCGTGAGAATCTGGAGGAGGGTCGTCAGCTCGCGGTTTGAAAGACGACCAGTTAGGCCCACTCAGACGAAAGCCCCACGTCCGACCTAGGGCAGGGCTTCACCGACGAGCCGGCGGAGCTCGTCGGCCGAGTAGGCGCTCTTCTGGCGGAACGCCACCGTCTGGTCGCGCAGACGGGCTCGCTCTCCGGGGGTGACGTCCCTGGCTGTGAGGACGATCACCGGGATCGAGCGCGTCTCGTAGTCCTCTCGCAGCTTGTCCAGCACGCCGAAACCGTCGAGGACTGGCATTTCGAGGTCGAGCAGGATCACGTCGGGGCGCCGCTCGGCGATCCGGGCGATCGCCTCGACGCCGTCCGCCGCTTCGCGGAGATCGACGCCCTCGCGCTCGAGCGTCGTCAGCATCAGCCCGCGGATCGTGTCGTCGTCGTCCACCACGAGGATCGAAGCGGGGCCACCGTCGAGCACCAGGGCGACTGATTCGAGCAGGCTCTCGCGCGAGAAGGGCTTCATGAGAACGTCCGCGGCACCCGCGGGAGCGAGGCGATCGTCGGCCGCGCGGGGCTGCACATTGCCCTCTTCGAGATCGGTGATCAGGTCGCGCAGGCGGATCGCCGCTTGTCGGATCGTCTCGGCGTAGCCTCGCCTCGATTCGTCATCGACTCCGCTCGCGGCAAGCAACTCTGCATAGCCAAGGATGGCCGTGAGCGGCGTGCGCAGGTCGTGCGCGATCGCGCACTCGATCCGCCCGCGCTGCGGAGGGGTGCTCATGTTGAGGATCTCGGCAGGTGCCGCTGTTTGCTTGAGCTGCCGGATCGGGTTACGAGCGGCGAAAGTGCGCGATCGTCTCGCGAACGCCGTCGGCGAGCGAGGGCTGCGACAGCGGCCCGATCGCCTGCTCGAGCGCGCGCGCCTCGAGCTCCGCCGGGAAGGGCAACGGGGCATCCTCGAACGTGATGAGGCCGGCCGCCTCCGGTGCGGCGGCCTCGATCGCGGCGACGACGTCGGCCATCGAGGCGCGGACGCCGGGGAAGTTCGCTACGACCGCTCCCACGGGCGCGGCGGCGGCCGTGACGAACGCGCGACCGACAGAAGGCGCGTAGTCGTACTGGGCGACGCCCCCGTAGCCGATCGCGAAGCCTTCGCCGGCGGCGGCCGCGGCCATCGCCTGCGTCGGCCCCGAGGTCATCCCCTGGTCGCGCCCCGGGCCGTAGATGACGTAGGGCCTGATCCCTGTGGAGGGGACGCGCGACTCCGCTTCGTAGAGCCGCGCCGTACCTTCGTTCGCCAGCTTGTAGACGCCGTAGATCGTGGCGGGCGTCGCGCCGCCGCTCTCCGGGGCCGGCGAGGGATCGTCCGGAGCGTAGACCGCGGCGGAGCTCGCGTAGGCGACGCCCGGGATCCGGTCGAGCCGCTCCTTCACCGCCTCGAAGACGTTGACCGTGCCGACGACGTTCACGCGCGCGCCGAGCACGGGATCGGCACGGCAGAAGGGGACCTGGAGCGCAGCGAGGTGCACGACCCGCGTGATCTCGTGCTCGTCGAGCGTCCGGCCGAGCGCGTCGAGGTCGGTGACGTCACCGCGGACGAGCGTCAGCCGCTGCCGCTCCTCGGGCGAGAGGATCAGCTCCAGCCGGTGCGTCCCCTCGCCGAGGTCGTAGCCCACCGGCCCGTCGCCGTCCTCCAGCACCGCCTTGACCGCCCAGGCTCCGACGCAGCCGAGTGCTCCCGTCACGAGAACACGCTCGCTCAATAGACGGCCCTGCCGCCGGAGATGTCGTAGGTCGCGCCGGTCGAGAACGAGCACTCCTCGCTCGCGAGCCAGCAGACGAGCGCCGCGACCTCGTCGGGCTTGCCGAGCCGCCCCATCGGGATCTTCTCGATCATGTAGCGGATGTGCTCCTCGGTCATCTGCGCGAGCAGCGGTGTCTCGATCACCGCGGGCGCGATGCAGTTGACGAGCACGTTCGTGCCGGCGAGGTCCTTGCCGATCGCCTTCGTCATCGCGATCACGGCAGCCTTCGACGCCGAGTAGGCGGCGGCCATCGGATTGCCCTCCTTGCCGGCGATCGAGGCGATGTTGACGATGCGGCCGTAGTTGCGCGGCTCCATGCGCGCTACCGCGGCCCGATTGCAGAAGAAAACGCCGTCGGCGTTGATCGCGAGGACGCGCCGCCACTCGTCGTCGCCGACGTCGACAGTGCGCAGGGAGTCGCCGGTGATCCCGGCGGAGCAGACGAGCACGTCGAGCGGCCCGAGCTCCTCCTCGACCCGGGTGAAGGCGGCCTCGATCTGCGATGAATCGCGAACGTCGCCCGCAAGCGCAAGCACGCCCTCAGGCGCAGCCTCGGTCAGGTCGAGCGAGGCGACGCGCGCGCCCTCGTCGCGCAGGCGCTCCGCGACCGCTGCGCCGATGCCGCTCGAGCCGCCCGTGACGAGCGCGACACGTCCGTCGAAGCGGCTCACCAGTCCCCCACGCTGCCGTCGGCGTAGAAGACGCGTTGCGGAAGCTCAGGCTCGAACGGATGCGCGCGCACGACGTCCAAATCGATCTCGACGCCGAGCCCGGGCAGCTCGCTCGGGTACGCGCGCATTCCGCTCGGATCGATCCGGTGCGAATCGGAGGCGACCTCGGCCCGCCACGGCACGTCCGCCGTGACCGCCTCGCAGATCACGTACGAGGGCGTCGCCAGCCCGAGCTCGATCGAGGCCGCGGTGGAGACAGGCCCCTGCGGGTTGTGGGGGGCGAGCGCGACGCGGTACGTCTCGGCGAGCGCGGCGATCCGGCGCGCCTCGGTCAGCCCGCCGCAGTGCGTGATGTCGGGCTGAAGGACGCTGCACGCGCCCAGCTCCAGCAGCTCGCGGAATCCCTGCACCCCGACCAGGCGCTCGCCCGTGGCGATTGGCGTCTTCACCGACCGCTGGATCGCCGCGATGTCGTCGGCGCGCTCCGGCCAGCACGGCTCCTCCAGCCAGTAGAGGCCGAACGGCTCGAGCGCGGCCGCGAACAGGTGGCCCATGCGTGGGCTCGGACGCGCATGGCAGTCGACCATGATGTCGACATCGTCCCCGACCGCGTCCCGCATCGCCGCGACACAGGCCTCCGCATGGCGGACCGGCGCCAGCCCCTCGAGCGGCATCGTCGGCGGCACCGCCATCGTCTTGAAGGCGGTGAAGCCGCTCTCGACCATCGCGCTCGCGAGCTCGGCGAAGCGCTGCGGCTCGTCGCTCTCGTAGAAGTCCTCCATCTTCCCGCCGCCCAGATGCCCGTAGAGACGCACGTAGTCGCGGACGCGCCCGCCCCAGAGCTGGTGGCACGGAACGCCGTGCACCTTGCCGAGGATGTCCCAGAGCGCGATGTCGATCCCGCTCATCGCCGTGCCGCGAACCATCCCGCTCGCGTGCCAGAAGTGCTGGCGGAACATCATTTGCCAGAGGTGCTCGATCCGGGTCGGATCCTCGCCGACGATCAGCTCGGCGATGTCCTCGACCGCCCCGACGACCGCGCGTGTGTGCCACTCGAGCGTCGCCTCGCCCCAGCCATGCAGGCCCGGCTCGTCGGTGACGACGCGGACGAAGACCCAGTTGCGCATCCGGGCGTGGCAGACGTGCGTCTCGACGGCGGTGATCTTCATGCGGCTTCGTGCAGCAGCTTGACGCTCTCGCCGACGACGCGCTCCGCCTCGCCGCGGTCGACGTTCGAGTTCGTGATCCCGTAGGCCCAGCGGTAGCGGTCCTGGTCGAGCAGATCGTCGAGCGCGACGCCGTCGAGCAGGTCGAGATCCTCGCTCGCCGGCAGGTAGCCCGCGTAGTCGTTTGTGTAGCCGAGGGTGAACGTCGTCTCGAACGGGCTGCCCTCGCGGATCCTCGCGCCGCACTCGTTGAAGAGCTCGAACGGGTTCGCGGCGATCGCGGCGTCACCGATCCGGAGCACCTGGAGCTCGGCGCGGACGGGCTCGTCGGTCCGCCGGGCCATGTCCGCGTACATCGCGAGCGCGGAGCGCTGGTACATGCGCGGGAAGTCCTGAGCGGAGGTGGCGGTGTGGACGCTCTCGGGCCACGCTTCCGGGAAGTCGGGATCGGGCTCCAGCGAAAGCTCGCCGATTCGCCGCTCGAGCTCGTCCACGTCCCACGGGATTCGGCGGCGCCGGAGCTCGACCTGGGTGGAGGCGACCCCGAGCTGCGCCTCCGCGGTCGTCTCGATCCCCTCGGCCGCCTCGAGCACCGCGGCGCCGAGCGCCCGGCCGAGCTCGTCCCGGCGCTCGTAGCTGTGCCGACTCGCCTCGCGGTTGCCGAACCAGTAGTCCCAGCCCGCGACGTCGCCGCCACAGCCCGAGAGAAAGATGCACTCCGCGCCCGAGAGCGCGGCTTCGACCGTCTCCCGAAACGGACCGGGGTAGTCGGCGTTCCAGAGCAGCGTCTCGCCGCCGATCAGGGTCGGGTGGCACGCGAAGCTCGCGACGACGGCGACCGGGGTGCCGTCCTCACCGTCCACCCGCAGCACGGGGACGCTGTCGTCCACCGGCCGCTCGCGGCGGACGCGGTTGACGCTGATCCCGGTCGCGCGCCCGGTTCCCCAGCCGACGCGGGCGGGCCGGCGCGCCCGCCAGGCCGCGTAGACGGCCCCGGCGAGCAGGTCTGGGAGGTAGTCCAGGTAGGGGCCGAACGCGCCGGCGTCGGCGAGGCCCGCGACCGAGGAGCCGCGCGAGATGCTCGGCGCGCTGTGGTTGTGCGAGGCGTTCACGAGCACCGCCTCCGGCGGGATCCCCGTCAGCTTCTGCACACGTTCGCGGATCGCGGCCGTCATCTCCGCGCCCGCGAAGACGAGATCGACGGCGACGATCGCGATCGTCTTGCCACCGTCGTCGAGGACGAGCGCCTGCCCGATCATCGGGTCGTGTGTTCCCTGCGCAAGTCCCGTGCGCAACGACCAGCAGCCGGGGGGAAGACCGGCTGGCGGAGTGATGTCGACCCGGGCGACTCCAGCCGTCAGCGTCATTCGAGCTCCTTCCGATCGACCTCGCGGGCGATCACGACGATGTTGTCACCCTGCGACGTGGTCGCGATCGCGCGGACGACGCAGACGATCCCGTCATTCTCCGCGTGGACGACCTCCGGCTCACGGTCGGGCCGCTCGAGGAAGTGGATCCGCCCGACCGGCTGGCCCGACTCGACGCGCTGGCCGAGGTCGACGAGCGTCTCGAAGAGGCCCGACTCGGGCGCGAGCAGGTAGTTGTCGAGCTCGGTCGCCATCATCAGGGTGGGAGCCGACTCCCGCCGGACGACCTCGCCCTCGAGGGCGCCGAAGTGCCGGAGCACGTTCGCGAGGCCGCTCCTGGCGAGCCGGTGGATCTCGGCCGTGACGTGCCCGCCGCCGCCGAGCTCAGTGCTGACGACGATCTTCCCCTGGCGCTCGGCCTCGCCGACGAGAAGGCCGGTGCCGCCGATGTCGATGTAGACGCAGCACCAGTCCGTATTCCAGGCGAGCATCCCATCCACCATCTGGCGCCGCTGGGCCGCATCCTCCACCCAGTGCATCTCCGACCAGGGAAGACAGAGCCCGGTGCGCCCGCCGCTGTGGATGTCGACGATCACGTCCGCGAGCGGGAAGAGCTCGGTCGAGAGAAAGTGGGCGAGCTGCTGGTCGGCGGAGCCCGTGGGCGAGCCCGGAAACGAGCGGTTCAGGTTCGCGCCGGACGGCCAGAGCCGGGTGTAGGCGCGCGAGGCCTCGGGAGAGGCGCACGGGATCACGATCACGCGGCCGCTGACCTGCTCGGGCAGGAGCTCCCTGGCGAGATTGAGCGCGGCGACCTGGCCTTCTGGCTCGTCGCCGTGGACACCGCCGATCACGAGCGCCGTCGGGCCGGCGCCGTTCGCGACGGAGACGATCGGAAGCCAGAGATTCGACCAGCCGCTCTCGTTCGAAGACCGCGGGAGTCGGAGGGTGCCGACCTGTTTTCCAGGCGCGGAGAGGTCGATCGTGCAGGAGACCGGAGAGTCGCTCATGCCCGCAAACGACTCTAGAGGATTGTTGACAATTTCGCTATGATCGACAATCTGGCCCCCAGGCCTTCCAAACAGCTCGCGTCGTTCCAAGGAGTCCTGCTTGAAGATCACCGATGTCGAGGCCGTCGTCCTGCGGCAAACCGCCGTGAACGATGGGATTGCGGACGGCAGCCAGGACGATCTGGTGATCCTGGTTCACACCGACGAGGGGATCACCGGTCTCGGCGAGGTCGACTCGGCGCCCGACGCGGTCGCAGCGCTCGTCCACGCCCCCGCCTCGCACGCAATCGCCAACAGCCTGCGCGAGCTCCTGATCGGCGAGGACCCACTCGACGTCGAGCGGCTCTGGGACAAGATGTATCGCGGCGTCATCTACATCGGCCGCCGCGGGATCGCGATCCACGCGATCAGCGGCGTCGACATCGCGCTCTGGGACATCAAGGGGAAGGCTCTCGGCAAGCCGGTGTGCGAGCTGCTCGGCCGGACGGTCGAGCACGATCGCATTCGCGCCTACGCCTCCCGGCTGATGCCGGACACGCCCGAGGAGACGACCGAAGCCGTCTCGGAGCTCCGCGAGCTGGGCTTCACCGCGGTCAAGCTCGGCTGGGGCCCGCAGGGGAAGGATCCTGCGCTCGACGTCCGCCTCGCCACGGCCGCCCGCGAGGCCGCCGGCGACGGAGTCGACATCCTGATCGACGCCGGCCTCGGCTATGGCGCCGATGCGAAGACCGCGATCGGCGTCGCGCGCGAGTACGAGCAGCTCGGCATTTACTGGCTCGAGGAGCCGTTCGAGCCGGACGAGTACGAGGCCTACGCCGAGCTCGCGGACGCGGTCGACATCACGGTCGCCGCCGGCGAGCAGGACGCAACTCGCTGGGGCTTCCGCGAGCTGATCGAGCGCGGTCACGTCGACCTGATCCAGCCCGACGTCACCCGCTGCGGCGGGATCACCGAGATGCTGCGGATCGCAGACCTCGCGGACGAGCACGGCGTGGCGCTCGTGCCGCACGCGTGGAAGAGTGGCATCATCAAGGCCGCGTCGCTGCACGTGAACGCCGTGCTGCCCGGCGCGCTCTTCCAGGAGTACTGCGTCGCGGGGACCGAGATCAACCTGAATCTGACCAAGCAGCTGCTGCCGCTCGAAGCGGACGGCTGCATCGCCGTCCCGACCGCGCCCGGGCTCGGCATCGACCTGGACGAGGACGTCTTCTCGTCCCTACGCGTGGAGGCAGTGTGACAGCGTCACGCCGCCAGGAGGGGGCTCGGGGGAACCGGCGGGTCCCCCCGAGAGAACGCGCCGATGCGCAGCATCGGCGTCAGCGCGCAGGGGGCTCGCGGGGGAAACCGGGTTTCCCCCGCGCGACCGAACCGAAGGTGAGGGAGGCAGGATGACCGAGATCTCTTCAGAAGCCGCCGCTCAGCTGGCAGCGCGCGCTCGCACCGTCATCCCCGGCGGCGTCAACAGCGGCCAGCGCCAGGTCCCCGGGCTCGAGGACCTCGTCGTTGTCTCGACAAGCGGCTCAACCTTCACCGACGCCGAGGGCCGGACATTCACCGACTACCACTCCGCCTTCGGCCCACCGCTCCTCGGCCACAACGACCCGGACGTCGACGCGGCCGTCGTCAACGCGTCGAGCCTGATGGGCATCGGCGTCACGCCGGTCGAGGTCGAGCTCGCCGAGCGCCTCGTCGACGTCGTGCCCTCGCTCGAGAAGGTGCTGCTGACCTCGACGGGGAGCGAGGCGACCTTCCACGCGCTCCGGCTCGCGCGCACGGCCACCGGGCGCCGCGACGTGATCAAGTTCCAGGGCTGCTTCCACGGCTGGCACGACTCGGTCGCGATGAACGTGATCACCCCCGCCGAACAGATGGGCGGCAAGCACCCGCTCTCACAGGGGATCCTCCAGGAGGTTCTGGACGCGACGATCATCTGCCCGTTCAACGACGCGGACGCGGTCGAGCGCGCGCTCTCAGACCACGATGTCGCCGCGATCATCCTCGAGCCGATTCCGCACAACATCGGCGCCGTCCTGCCGAAGCCGGGCTTCCTCGAGAAGCTGCGCGAGCTCGCGACCAAGCACGGCACCGTGCTCGTCTTCGACGAGGTGATCACCGGCTTCCGTCACGGTCTCGGCGGCTATCAGGCGATCGCCGGCGTCACCCCCGACCTGACGACGCTCGGGAAGGCGATGGCGAACGGCTGGCCCGTCTCCGCGCTCGGCGGCAAGGCGGAGCTGATGGACATGTTCTCGACCACCCCGGGGCAGCCGGCCTTCTTCGCGGGCACGTTCAACGGGCACCCTGCGACGACTGCGGCGGCGCTCGCGACGCTCGACAAGCTCCAGCGCGAGCCGGTGCACGAGCACGTTTTCCGGCTCGGCGAGCGCACCCGGGAGGGGCTGCGCGCGCTCTACGGGCGGCTCGGCGTCCCGGTCGTCGTCGCGGGCTTCGGCTCGGTCTTCGTCACGTACTTCCTCGAAGGGCCGGTCGATAGCTACGACGACCTGCTCCGGAACGACGTCGACCTCTTCGTCGGCTACCGGCGTGAGCTGATGAACCACGGCATCTTCGAGCTGCCGCTGAACCTGAAGCGGAGTCACTTCTCGTACGCGCACTCAGACGAGGACGTCGACCGGCTGCTCGAGGGCACGGAGACCGCGGTCGCCGCGGCGCTGGCTGCACGCGCGTGACGGCTGCGTCGCCGGTCTCCTGCACGATCGACCTCTCGGCTCCGGGCAAGCAGCTCGGCCGGCTCCAGCTCCCGAAGATCACGAACACGGGCGGCTGGGCGAGCACGTTCATCCCGATCGCGTCGGTCGCGAACGGGGACGGGCCGAACGTGCTCGTCCTCGGCGGCAACCACGGCGACGAGTACGAGGGCCAGGTCGCGGCGCTGCGTCTGATCCAGGAGCTCGAGTCGGAGCAGGTCTCGGGGCGGGTCACAATCATTCCGGTCCTCTCGGGGGCCGCGTCCAAGGCAAACACGCGGATGTGGCCGTCGGGCGTCAACTTCAACCGCTCGTTCCCCGGCTCGCCGGACGGGCCGCCGAACGAGCAGCTCGCCGACTACCTGACGCGCTTCCTCGTCCCGCCCACGGATGTGGTCATCGACATGCACTCGGGCGGACGCACCGCATGGTTCATCCCGTGCTCACACATGCACGTCGTCGACGACGCCGAGCAGCGCCGCGCAATGCTCGCCGGCATGCAGGCGTGGAACTCCGACTACCACTTCCTCTACATCGACGTGAACGGCACGGGCCTGCTCCCCGTCGAGGCCGAGGGCCAGGGCAAGCTCGTGATCACGACCGAGCTCGGCGGTGGCGGGCGCGTCCCTGCAGCCGTGCACCAGCTCGCCTGGAGCGGCCTCACGAATGTGCTCCGGCACGTCGGCGTGCTCGAAGGGGCCGTGGAAACCCGCGCGTCGCTGGGCCTGACGGATGCGGTGATCCTCGACGGCCGCGACCCCGCCAACTACGTGATCGCACCCGAGGACGGAATCTTCGAGGGCCTGCTCGAGCCGCCGGCGCACGTGAACGCGGGCGACCCTGTCGGGCGGCTCTGGTTCCCAGACAACCCGGGCCGCGCGCCCGAGGTGCTGCGGGCTCCGCTCGACGGCGTGCTCGCCGTGATCCGCTCGATCCCGGCGACCGAGGCCGGCGACGGCGTCTTTACGCTCGGCCAGCCGATCGCCCCGGGCGAACTCGCCTGACGTGAGGCTCCTGGCGTGGCTCGGCGGACGGACGTTCGCGAGCCTGCGCAACCACCGCAACTTCCGGCTCTACTTCGTCAGCCACGGCGTCTCGTTCGCGGGCTCGTGGATGCAGCAGATCGCTGCGTACTGGCTCGTCCTCGAGCTGACCGGCTCGCCGCTCGCCGTCGGCTCGCTCGCCCTCGCGCAACTCCTGCCGGTGACGCTCTTCGGCCTCTTCGTCGGCTCCGTGATCGACCGCTTCGACGTGCGCCGCCTGCTGCTCGTGACGGAGTCGCTGTTGATCGTCACCGCGGGGACGCTCGCCGTCCTCACCCTGACGGGCACCGTCGCGCTCTGGCACGTGTACGTGCTGGCGGCGTTTCAGGGACTCGTCTCGGTGTTCGGGAACCCGGCCCGGCACACGCTCGTCTTCCGGATCGTCGGCGAGGCCGACCTCCCCAATGCGGTCGCCCTCAGCTCGTCGCTCGGCACGATGGCGCGGATCGTCGGGCCGGGCCTCGGCGGGCTCGTTGTCGCCCTGGCCGGGACCGGCGTCGCCTTCGCCGTCAACTCTGCGAGCTACGGCGCCGTCGTCCTCGCGTTGCTCGCCATGCGCGTCGCCGACCTGCGCCCGTACGTCCCGCCGGCGGTGCAGACGGGATTCCGCAGGAGCATCCGGGTGATGCTCTCGTTCGTGCGCCGGTCGCGCCGGGTCGCTGTCGCGTTCTTCGCCGTGCTCGCGCTCAGCACCGTCTCGTTCAACTTCGACGTGCTCCTGCCGCTGCTGGCCCGGCAGACACTCGACTCGGACGCGGACGTCTTCGGCCTGATCGCCGCCGTCTTCGGCGCCGGCGCCCTCTGCGGGGCGCTCTTCCTCGCCACCCTCGGCAGGGCGAGCCTCCGCTTCCTCGTCGCGGGTGCGGGTGGCTTCGGCGTGCTCGAGCTGGCGATCGCGCCACAGCAGAACCTCGCTGCGGTCTGCACCCTGCTCTTCCTGGCGGGCTTCTTCTACGTGCTCTGGGGCGCGAGCGCGCTCGCATCGCTCCAGCTCGCGGCGCCGGCGCACCTGCGCGGCCAGGCGGCGAGCCTCTACTTCTTCGCGTTCCAGGGAGGCGCGCCGGTCGGCGGGCTGCTCGCCGGGTGGCTGACGAGCCGGGGCGGAACGGGGCTCGCGTTCACCGTCGCCGGAGTATCGGCAGTGATCGTCTCGGTCGTCGGGGCGGCGACGCTGCTCACGCTCCAGCCCGGCGCGGCCGACTCAGACCTCCGGACGCTGCTCCTCGGCGAGCGCCGCGACGATCTCGGCGGCGCGGGCGACCTCGGCGTCGCCGATCAGACGGTGGGTGACGAACCGGATCCGGCTCGTGTCGCGCTCCATTCCCAGGACCCCGCGCTCGGCAAGTAGCCGCAGGAACTCCTCCGGGTCGAGCTCGGTGGCTGCGATGTCCACGAGCACGATGTTCGTCTCGATCTCGGCGGGCTCGACCTCGATGCCCGGAATCTCCTGGAGCAGCGCGGCCAGCTCGCGCGCGCGGCGGTGGTCGTCGCCGAGCCGCTCCACCAGCGTGTCGAGCGCGACGAGCGCGGCGGCGGCCGCCATCCCCGCCTTGTGGACGCTCGCCCCGCCGAGGCGGCGCAGCGTGCGGTGCGCGAGCTCGATCACCTGAGCCCGGCCTGCGAGGATCGTCCCCATCGGCGCACAGAGGCCCTTGTTCAGGCTGACCGCGACCGTGTTCACCGGCGCCGCGAGCTCCTGAATGGGAACCCCGAGCGCGACGGCCGCGTTGAAGAGCCGCGCGCCGTCGAGGTGGACGTAGGCGCCGAGAGCCTGCGCGGCGGCGGCCAACTGAGCCGTCAGCTCCGGGGTCATCACCGCCCCACCCGCCCGCGTGTGCGTGTTCTCGAGCACCAGCATCGTCGCGCCCGTCTCGACGATCAGCTCCTCCACCTCGATCGGGTCGAGCCGGCCGTCCACCGACCAGAGCGACCGGGGCTCGAGGCCGGCGATCTCCTCGATCCCCATCGCCTCCGACGTGAGCACGTGCGACTCGGCCTCGAGGACGACGGTGCTTCCGCGGGGCGCAATCGTCAGCAGCGCGACCAGGTTCGCCATCCCACAGGTCGGCACCCAGAGCGCGGCCTCCTTGCCGAGCATCGCCGCCATTCGCTCCTGCAGCTCGTTGACGGAAGGGTCCTCGCCGAAGGTCGCCCAGCCGAGCGGGGCGGCGCGCATCGCGTCCCACATCTCGTCGGTGGGCCGCGCGTGCAGGTCGGAGCGGAGGTCGATCGTCTCCGTGTTCATGGGGTCAGCGTCGCAGAAGGTGACGGCCCGGGCGCGCGCCCGTGTGCTCGGCGCCGTCGACGACGACGACGCCGTTGACGAGCACATGCTCGATCCCGCGCGCGTACACCGTGGGATTCTCGTTCGTGGAGACGTCGTCGAGGTCGTCATAGTCGAACACGACGACGTCGGCGCTGTACCCGGCGCGCAGGAGGCCGCGGTCCCAGAGCCCGAAGTGAGCGGCCGGCATGCTCGTCATCTTCCGGATCGCCTCCTCCAGCCGCAACGTGCCGCGCTCGCGCACGTGGTGGGTGAGGTAGTGGACGTGGCCGGCGAAGCCGAGCGGGTGCTTCATGATCTCGCTCAGCGGGCCCGAGTCCTGGACGGTGAAGGTGTCGACGCCGAGGCAGAAGAGCGGATGGCCGATCATCTCGGCCAGGTGCTCGTCCGTGAAGAGCGTCCCGACCGTGAGGATCGCCTCGTAGTCGGTGCCGGCGTCGGCCAGGATGTCCAGGTAGCAGTCCCACGGATCCTTGCCGAGCTTCTCCGAGATCTGGCGGAAGTTGAGGCCGCCGAGCTCCGGGTGCTCGGGCGTGGCTTGGAAGTAGACGCGCTCCCACTCGCCCTTGTGGATGAAGCGCCAGTAGCGGTCGCTCTCGTTCCGCATTCGCTCGCGGAGTGCGGGGTCGCGCAGCTTCGCCGCCGCCGCCTCCGGGCCGTCCTCGGCCACCCACGGCGGCAGGATGCCGGCCATCTGGCCGAGGCCCTCGCGGAAGGGCGTCGTGTCGGCGAGGACGTCGACGCCCGTCTCGCGGGCCGCGGCCATCTTCTCGACCGCGCGCTCCCAGCCCCGCTCGGGTGCATTCGTGTTGTGGCGGACGTTCAAATGCGAGATCTCCGCCCGCGTCCCGCCCGCCCGCGCGACTGCGAGGAACTCGTCGATCGCCTCAAAGATGGTCGAGTCGCGGTTGCGGACATGGCTCGTGTAGATGCCGTCGTACTCGCCGGCGACGGCGTTCAGCTGCATCAGCTCGTCGGTCGTCGCCTCCCGGCCCGGGTTGAACTCGAGGCCGGTCGACATGCCGAGTGCACCCGATTGCATCGCCTCGTGGACGAAGCCCTCCATCGCCGTCATCTGCTCGGCGGTGGGCGTCGAGCCGGAGACACCCGCGGCGAGCCGGATCGCGTTGTGGCCGACGAACCAGGCGAAGTTCGGCGTGTGGCCGACGTCGGAGAGGAACTGGAGGTGCTCGCCGAAGGTCGCCCACGGGATCGTCGGCTTGTCGAAGCCGAAGTTGTGCAGCCGGCTGCGGATCGTCGGCTCGGAGGCGGCCGTGACCGGCGCGTAGCTCCAGCCGCAGTTGCCGACGATCTCGGTCGTGACGCCCTGGCGGATCGTGCTCTCCGCGGTCGGGTTAGCGAGGATCGAGAAGTCGCTGTGGCTGTGCGGGTCGACGAACCCGGGGCAGACGATCTTGCCGGTCGCGTCGATCACGCGGTCGGCGGTCACGCCGGCGCCGAGCCGGCCGACGTCGGCGATCTTGCCGCCCTCGATCGCGATGTCGCCGAGGTAGGGCGGGCTGCCCGCGCCGTCGGCGACCCAGCCGTTTTGGATCAGGACGTCGAGCACTACTTCTTGATCGGGGTGTCGCCGACGGTCGGCCCGAGGCGCGGGTCGAGGACGTCGCGGAGCCCGTCGCCGAGGAAGTTGAAGCCGAGCACGACGATCATGATCGCGAGGCCCGGGAAGATCGAGAGCCACGGCGAGATGTCCACGTAGGCGCGCGCGCTGTTCAGCATCCCGCCCCACGACGCCTCGGGCGGCTGCGTGCCGAGGCCGAGGAAGCTGAGCGCGGCTTCGGCCAGGATCGCGGTCGAGAGGTAGACCGTGATCAGCACCGTGAGGGGTGCGACGATGTTCGGAATCAGGTGGCGGAGCATGATGCGAAGGTTCGATGACCCGAGCGCGCGCGCCGACTCGATGAACGGATAGCCCATCACCTCGAGCACGGCGCCGCGGACGACGCGCGCGAACGCGGGCGTGATCACGATCCCGATCGCGATCATCGCGTTGCGGCGGCTCGGCCCCAGCAGGCCCGCAATCACGATCGCGAGCACGAGGCCGGGCAGCGCGAACATGACGTCGACGATCCGCATCAGCAGCGAGTCGACGATCCCCTTGTAGAAGCCGGCGAGCAGGCCGAGCAGCGTCCCCGCGACGAGCGCGATCCCGACCGCGATCAGCCCCACCTGCAGCGAGACCTGGGCGCCGTGGATGATCCGGGCGAGCGTGTCGCGGCCGAGCTCGTCCGTGCCGAGCGGATTGGCCCAGCTCGGTGGCAGCAACCGGTCGGCGGGCTGCGCGTCCGGGTCGACGCGGTAGACGAGCTTCCCGAACAGGGCGACAAGGAGGTTGAAGAGGATGATGCCCGCCCCGATCAGGCCGATCGGATTGCGCCACCGGCCTAGGAAGGCCAGGCGGCGGCGCTTGGGCAGCGCACCCCAGGCAGAGGTCGCTTCGCTCATTCCTGCACGATCCTCGGGTCGAGGACGCCGTAGAGGACGTCCACGATCAGGTTGAAGACGATGAAGGTGAGGGCGAGCAGCATCGTCGTCGCCTGGATCATCGGATAGTCACGGTTGGAGATCGCCTGGAGGAGCGTGTAGCCGACCCCGGGCAGCCCGAAGATGATCTCGACGATCGCGGCGCCGCTCAGGAGCACGCCGACCTCGAAGCCGACCACCGTGACGACGGGGATGAGCGCGTTGCGCAGCGCATGGCGGTAGACGACCTTGCTGCGCGAGACGCCCTTCGCGCGGGCGGTACGAACGTAGTCCTGCGAGAGCACCTCAAGCATCGTCGCGCGCACCATCCGCATCACGATCGCCATCGTGAAGACGGAGATCGAGATTGCGGGGAGAATGAACTGGCTCAGGTTGGCGCCGAGGTCGTCGAAGGGCGAGACGTATGAGATCGGCGGCACCCAGCCGAAGACGCGCGAGGTGAAGAGGAGCAGCAGCGTCGCGAGCCAGAAGCTCGGGATGCTGACGCCGACGAGGCCGCCGACGCGCGAGAGGTAGTCGCCGGCCCCGTCGCGACGGGTCGCGGAAATGACGCCGAGCGGCACGCCGACGACGACCGCGATCAGGAGCGCGAGGAAGATCAGCTCCATCGTGATCGGCAGAGCGTCGCGGAGGATCGCGGAGACCGGCTCCGTGTTCCTGAGCGAATCGCCGAGGTCGCCCTGGAACGCGCGGCTGATCCAGCGCCAGTACTGCTCGGGGTACGAGCCCGTCAGGCCGAGCTGCTCGCGCGCCCGCTGCTTGACCTCCTCGTCGGCGGTGACGTCGCCCCCGAAGAGGATGTCGATCACGTCGCCGGGCAGCAGCCGCACCATCGCAAAGATCGCCACCGAGACCCCGAAGAGGGTCGGGATGAGCAGCAACGCGCGCTTGCCGATGTAGCCGATCAACCGAGTCCAGCCCCCCTGTGTGTTCCGACCCTGTGTGTTCCGACCCCGTGAGTTGCGATGAGCGCGGGAGGAGCGCCGCCGTGGCGACGCTCCTCCCGCAGGTGATCCAGCCTCGCTCCTACTTCACGTACACGGACGTGTGCAGGCCCGTGTTGAAGTCGGTGAAGGCCACGTACATGTTGTTGACCCGCCGGTTGACGACCTGGAACTTCGTCACCGCGACGAGCGGCACCTGAACGAGGTCGGTCAGGAGCCGCCGCTGTGCGTCCTTGTAGAGCGGCAGCCGCTTGGCCTGGTCGAGCGTGATCCGGCCGTTGCCGATGGCGCGCCACACCTTCACGTTCTTGTACTTCGGGTACCAGATGCGGTAGATCGCCGCGCTCGGGTTGAACTCGGCCATATACCCGTCGACGTCGCCGCGCATGCCGCGCGCGGTCAGGTCCCACTCGAACGTGCCGCGGCCGTTCGCCGCGGCGAACGTGCCCGGCTCCTGGGCGACGATGTTGACGTCGATGTTGATCCGCTTCAGCTGCTCCTTCATCACTGCCGCGACCTGGGAGAAGTCGAGCGGGGTCGAGAACGTGGTCAGCGTGACCGAGAAGCCGCGCGAGTGGCCGGCTTCCTTCATCAGGGCCTTCGCCTTGGGCAGGTCGTACTTGAGGTACTTGTTCTTCAGCTCGTCCTGGCTGATCGGCCAGGGGCCGTACCCGGGCGGGACGTGGCCGCTGAACGCGCCGTTGCCGCTGTAGACCTTGTTCAGGATCTCCTGGCGGTTGATCGCATGGTTCACCGCCTGCCGGACGCGGACGTCGTGCCACGGCTTCTCTTCGCCGTTCTTGATCGTGAACTGCAGCTCGCGGAACGCTGCCGTCAGGCCCTTCAGGACCTTCAGGTGGTTGACGCCGGACAGTGACTTCGCGCTGTCCGGGGACAGCGTGGCGCCGTCGATCGCCCGGGCGCGCAGGGCCGCCACGCGGGCCTGCTCGTCCGGCATCGTCTTCAGAGTCAGAGCGTCCAGGTACGGCGTCCCGGCCTTCCAGTACTTCTGGTTGCGCACGTACTCGACCTTGTCGTTGGGCGTGAAGCTGACGAGCCGAAACGGACCTGTGCCGATCCCCTCGCGACCCGCGTTCACCTGCTGGTACATCCCCGCCGGAACGATCGGGGAGTAGCGGTTCCAGGCCAAGAACCCGAAGACGCGTGCGTCGGATGCCTTCAGGTTCATCCGCGCGACGTACTTGCCGCGTACCTCGACGCCCGCGATCGCCGGCACCTGGCCGACCGTCGAGATGCTGCCGGGGAGCGGCGGGTTCAGCATCTGCTCGACCGAGTACTTGACGTCTTCGGCCGTGACCTCTTTGCCGTTGTGGAACTTGACGCCCTTGCGGAGCGTGAAGTCGATCGTCTTGTTGTCGACGACCTTCCAGCTCTCGGCCAGCGCGGGCCGCTGGTTCAGCTTCGAGTCCCACTCGAGCAGCGACTCGTACATCGGCGCCTTGCCCCAGTGGTTCGCGGTCAGGATCGCCCCGAACGGGGCGATGTGGACCGGATCCTGCTCGAGTGCCCAGGTGACCTTGCCGCCGCGAGGCGGTGCCGCCGAGCGTCGCCGCGATGAGCCCTTCGCCGTGCCCGCGAGGGAGCCCGCCGCAACGGCGCCCGCACCGACCGCACCTGCCTTCTTCAGCAGGTCTCGACGGTTGAGCTCGCCCCCGGCCGGGCTACCGGACGTAGGTTCGTCTGACATCGTGTCTGCCCCTCCTATGCCTCGAGGTGGTCAGAGGATCTGACCCACCCTTGGTGCTTCTCCGTGAATGTCGTCATAGAAGACGGACTCACGTACTTGAAAGTTGGAAAGTTTCTCCACGGCCTCCGGGTCGAGCTCGACGCCGAGCCCCGGCGAGCGGGGCACCTCGACGAGGCCATCCGTCATCTCGAACGGCTCCACGAGGACGTCGAGCTCCTGGAGCGGGTAGTGGGTGTCACTGGCAAACGGGTAGTTGGAAGACGCAGCGACGACGTGCACGTTTCCGGCGGTCGCGACGCCGAGCTCGGCCCAGCTGCCGATCGCGCACCACTTGCCGGCGGCCTCGGCGACGGCGCCGATCTGGTGCGCGCGCCGCAGGCCCCCGGCCTCCGACGGATAGACGACGAGCACGTCGCAGGCGTCCGCCTTGATCAGCTCGAGCACGGAGCGCAGGTCGGTGCACGCCTCGTCGGCGGCGATCGGGACCGCGACGGAGCGGCGCACCTGCGCCAGGCCCTGCACGTCGAAGTCCGGGACCGGCTGCTCGACGTACTGGAGGTCGAACTTCTCGAGGCCCCTGATCCACTTGATCGCTGCCGGGACGCTCCAGATCATGTTCGCGTCGATCCTGATCTTCACGTCCTTCCCGACGCGGTCGCGGATCGCCGCGATCGTGTCGTGATCCTGCTCGAAGTCGCGCCCGACCTTCAGCTTCAGCTCGGTGTAGCCCGCGTCGACGAACGCGCCCGCCTTGCGGGCATTCGCCTCGGGGGTATCGATGAAGAGGTAGCCGACGACCGGGACGCGGTCGCGCGAGATGCCGCCGAGCAGCTCCGCGACGGGGACGCCGAGCGCCTTCCCCTTGATGTCGAGGAGGGCGATCTCGATCCCCGAGATCGCGTAGGCGCCGATCCTGCTCCAGTTGCGCGTGAACTCCTCCATCCGGTGCACGAGCCACTCGACGCGCAGCGGATCCTGGCCGACGAGGAACTGCGTCAGCTCGGCGTCGATGATCGTTTGGATCGTCGGCAGCGTCGGCCCCGGCGCCTCGCCCAGACCGATGATTCCCTCGTCGGTGTGAATCTGGACGAGCAGGCCCGACGCCGAGTGCCTGGTCCCCCCGGGCCAGACGAGTGGCTCCCGCATCGGGGTCCGCACCGCAATTGTTTCGACTTTGGCGATCCTCACCGGGATGGATAGACTACGGCGCGCGCCCCAAGATTGTCAACCATCTTGACATTGTCGACATGACTGCCCCCACCCCCTCCGAGCTGGGCCCGCCGCCAGAGATGGTCGCAATCGTCGACGGGGGCACGAAGGCAGGCCCCCGCGGGCAGCAGGTGATCGAGGCCCTGCGGACGGCGATCATCTCCGGCCGCTTCGAGCCGGGCGACCGGCTGATCGAGTCGGCGCTCTCGGCGCAGCTCGGCACGAGCCGCGGCCCGGTCCGCGAGGCGCTCCGGCAGCTCGAGAACGAGGGCCTCGTCATGTCCTTCCCCTACCGGGGGGCCGTCGTGCTCGGCGTCTCCGACGAGGAAGTCCAGGAGGTGCTGATCCCGATTCGGTTGACGCTCGAGCGCTACAGCTTCGCGCGCGCGATCGAGACGATGACCGACGAGGACTTCGCCGAGCTCGGCAAGCAGATCTGGCTGATGGAGGAGGCGGGTAAGGCACACGACCTGTTGAAGCTGGTCGAGGCCGACCTCACCTTCCACGACATCGTCATCTCGGCGTCGGGGCAGCTGCACACCGTGCAGATCTGGCGCACGATCTGGCCGCGAATCCGCGCCTACTTCTACCGCTACGAACGTTTCCGCAGCTTCGAGGAGACCGTCGAGGAGCACCGCATCCTGCTCGCCGCGCTCCAGAC
>JBKJSM010000145.1:0-9087 GCA_046594445.1 Gaiellaceae bacterium
GAGCCGAACGCGATCGCCGTGCTGCTCGGCGCGGAGTCACTCGACGCCGCGATTGCCGAGCTCGACAGCATCGACCAGGTCGCGCGCGACCATCTCCGGATCATCGAAGACACACGCCGCGCCCGCACCCAGGCCAGCGCCCTGCAACGCGACCTCGCGCGACGACAGGCGAGCCTCCGCGCCAGCGAGCAGAGGCGTGCAGACGCCGTCACCCGGTTGGAGCAGTCGCGGGCTGCTCGCGCCACGTTCGTTGCGCGCCTGCGCTCGCAGCGCCAGCTCGCGACTGCACGGATCGCCGGGCTCGAGGCGCAGGCAGCCGCTGCTGAGGCGACATCGCGCAGGCTGGCGGAGCAGGCGCGCGAACGAGCCGCCGCAGCCGCTGCTGCCGCAGCCGCAGCTGCCGCGAAGGCGAAGGCTCCCGCGCCGCCGCGCCCCGCAACAGCGGCGCCGACGACGAGGACAGGGCCGTCGACAGGGCCGTCGACAGGGCCGGTCACCATCCCGGCCGGGGAGATTCCCGCCGGCGCCTCCTTACCGCTCGACGGAGCGAGTGCCGTCGCCGGCGCCGGACAGCGGACGCTGACCGTCACCGCAACGGCGTATGTCCTGCGCGGGCGCACCGCCACCGGGCTGCCGACGAGCTGGGGCATCGTGGCAGTCGATCCGAACGTGATCCCGCTCGGCACGAGGCTGACGATTCCCGGCTACGGCGAGGCGATCGCCGCCGATACCGGCCCGGGGGTACGCGGCGCGGCAATCGACGTGTGGGTGCCCGACCTCGCCGCGGCGTTGGCATTCGGCCGTCGCACGGTGACGATCGTCATCCACTAGTGCGACGCCGCGAGCAGTAGAGTGGGACAGCTCTCCAGGGGGGATGATCTCAACGTGAACGGCGATATCAGCGGTGGGCAACGCGAGGGCGTGCGCGTCCTCGTCGCAGACGACAACGACCTGTTTCGCAGCGGCCTGCGCGGGCTCCTCGAGCAGCAGGGCGTCTGCGTCGTCGGCGAGGCGGCACGTGGGGACGAGGCCGTGCGCGCCGTGCGCGAGCTTGCCCCCGACGTTGTGGTGATGGATCTCAACATGCCGGTGCTCGACGGCGTCCAGGCGACCCGCGAGATCGTCGCCTCCTCCCCGCTGACCCGCGTCGTCGTGTTGACCGTCTCCGACGAGGACGCCGACGTCATGGACGCGATCCTCGCCGGGGCGTGCGGCTACCTGCTCAAGGACGCCTCGATCCAAGACCTGATGCGCGGGATCGAAGCGGCGGCGGTGGGGGAGTCGCTGATCTCGCCGCACATCGCTGGCAAGGTGCTCCAGCACGTCCGCGCGACGACCGCCGCGCCCGAGGCGGCTGCGACGATTCGCGCCGAGCTGTCCGACCGGGAGATCCAGGTGCTGAAGCTGATCGCGAACGGCCAGGACAACGGGATGATCGCGGCGGAGCTGCACATCAGCCCGAAGACGGTCAAGAACCACATCTCGAACATCCTGATGAAGCTCCAGATGGAGAACAGGATCCAGGCGGCGGTCTACGCCGTCCGGTCCGGGATTGTCTAGAGCGCTTGGGCGCGCAGGGTCGAGAGGAGCGCGCGAACGCTGATGAGCTCGCGGTCGGCTTCCGCGAGCAGCCGCTCCAGCGCGGCAGCCTCGTCGGCGCGGGCCCGGGCGCTCGCTCCGTCGGTCGAGCGCACCACCTCTCGCAGGCGACGCTCGATCCGCAGGGACTGCCCCTCGAGGTCGAGCGCATAGGCATAGCCACTCGTGAGCATGTACTCGACGACGGCACGCGACGGGAGCCCCGCGGCGGCAGGAGTCTCGAGCAGCGACCGGATCTCGGTCAGGACCGCAGGGGGGCGATCGATCACAGCGACTCGATTATCCGCGGGCGCCGGACGGCGGGCATGGGCCGCCGGGCCTATCTTTTGCGCCGCCTGGGCCCATGTCTCGCGGCCATCGCCGCGGCGCTGGTCGCCGCTTCGCCGGCCGGGGCCGCCGATCCCACGCTGGCCGTGCGGCTCCACCGCGCGCTCGCGGTGCCCAACGTCGACCCGTCGCGGACTGCCGCCCTCGCAATCGACCTCCGCACCGGCTCCGTTGTCTACTCGCGCAACGAGTCGCTTCCGCTGATCCCGGCCTCCAACGAGAAGCTCCCCGTCGCCTACGCCGCACTCGCCTTGCTCGGGCCGGGCTACCGCTTCAGCACGGAGGTCGTTGGCAGCGGCACGCTCGCCGGAGACGTGTGGCACGGCGATCTCTGGCTCCGGGGCTTTGGCGACCCCACTCTGGGGCCCTCCGATCTCCGTGCGCTCGCGGCCGAGGTCGTATCGTGGGGAATCCGCCGCGTCGACGGCGCGGTGATCGCGGACGAGTCTTGGTTCGACGCGCGCCGGGTCGGGCCTGGGTGGAAGCCGAGCTTCTACATCGAGGAGTCACCGCCGCTCTCTGCGCTCGTCGTCGATCGCGGCCGCTACCGCGGCAAGACGTCACCGAACCCCGCGCTCGCCGCCGGCTCGCTCTTCCGCCAAGCGCTCGAGGCGACCGGCGTCAGCGTCTCGGGGCGAACGCGCACGGGCGTCCTCGCGACAGCCGGTCTGCCGCTGGCCCGCGACGTCTCCGAGCCCCTGGGCAAGGTCGTGCGGTTCATGGGCCGAGAGAGTGACAACTTCACCGCAGAGGTGCTCGTAAAGCAGTTGGGCGCGGTGCACGCCGGGCGCGGCTCGACCGTCGCGGGGACGCGCGTGATGCGCGAGGCACTCGTGGACGCCGGCATCCCGCTCGCAGGCGTGCGGCTCGCCGACGGCTCGGGGCTCTCCAGCCTCGACCGGCTGACGGCGAGCGCGGTGGTCGCGCTGCTCGAAGCGGGGCTCGCGCCCGACCTTCGCGATTCGTTCCTCGCCTCGCTAGCGGTCGCGGGCGTGTCGGGCACGCTCGAGGACCGGCTCGAGTCGCGTCCCGCCCGCGGGCGGGTGATCGCGAAGACCGGCACGACGCAGGCGGCGTCGGCGCTGTCGGGCTTCGTGCGCGACCGCTACGTCTTCGCGGTGATCCAGAACGGCCGGCCGGTCTCGACGCGCTGGGCGCGGATCGCGCAGGATCGCTTCGCGACCGTTCTAGCCTCCGGCTAGGAGCTCCTTCAGGTCGTCCTCGCCGAGGATCGGCACGCCGGCCTTCTCGGCCTTGGCCGCCTTCGAGCCCGGGCTCTCGCCGACGACGACGCCCGTCGTCTTCTTCGAGACGTTGTCCGAGACCTTGGCGCCGAGCGCCTCGAGCGCCGCCTTGGCCTCCTCGCGGGAGAAGGACTCGAGCGTCCCGGTGATCACATACGCCATGCCGGAGAGCGGGCCCTCGATCGGCTTCTCCTCCTCCCCGACCTCGAAACGAAGCCCGAGCTCTCGCAACTCGGCGACGAGCATCCGGTTCTGCTCGTCCGAGAACCACTCGGCGATCGACTCGGCACGGTCCGGCCCGATCCCGTCTACCTCCTGGATCTCCTCCTGGTTGGCGTCGAGCAGCGTGTCGACGACGCCGAAGTGACGGGCGAGGTTGCGCGCCGTCACCCAGCCGACGTCGGGGACGTTGAGCCCGAAGAGGACGCGCGAGAACGGCTGCAGCTTCGAGAGCTCGATCGCGGTGACCGCGTTTTGCGCCGAGATCTCGGCGTAGCCGTCGAGCTCCGCCAACTGCTCCGCGGTCAGCCGGTAGAGGTCGGGCATCGAGCGGAGCAGCCCTTCGCCCCAGAGCCGCCGCACGAACTGCTCGCCGACGCCTTCGATGTCCATCGCGGCGGTGACCCAGTTGATCAGCGTCTCGAGCCCGCGCGAGGGGCAGGCCCGGTTCGGGCAGCGGTGCATCACCTCGCCCTCCGGCTTGACCACCTCGGCATCGCAGAGCGGGCAGCGCTCGGGCATCCGGAACTGCTTCGTTCCCTTCGCGTGCGCACCGGCCGGGCCGACGACCTGGGGGATGACGTCGCCCGCGCGCTGGACGATCACCGGGTCGCCCTCGCGGATCTCCTTGCGGTTGATGTCCTCCTCGTTGTGAAGCGTCGCGCGCGAGATCGTGACGCCGCCGACGTTGACGGGCTCCAGGATCGCCCACGGGTTGAGGGCGCCGGTGCGGCCGACGCGGATCATGATCTTGAGCAGCTTCGTCTGCGCCGTCATCGGCGCCCACTTGTAGGCGCGCGCCCAGCGCGGCCGCTCGTGCAGCGTCCCCAGCCGCTGTTGCTGGTCGAACGAGTCGACCTTGATCACGATCCCGTCGATCTCGTAGTCGAGGTCGGCGCGCCGGCGTTCCCACTCCGCGCACGCCTTCGCGACTTCTTCGATCGACTCGAAGCGCTCGGCGAACGGATTCGTGCGGAAGCCGCGCTCCCGAAGCCAGGCGAGCGTCTCGAACTGGGTGTCCGGCGCCACGCCTTCGCGATAGCCGGTGCCGTACACCCACACCGCGAGCGGCCGCGCGGCCGTGATCCGCGAGTCGAGCTGGCGGAGCGATCCGGCCGCGGCGTTGCGCGGGTTCGGGGCGGGCGCCTTGTCGGCTGCGACCTGCTCCTCGTTGAGGCGGCGAAACCCGGAGAGGGGGAAGTAGACCTCGCCGCGCACCTCGAGGAGCGGCGGCGCCTCGCCCCTTAGCGTCAGCGGGATCGAGCGGATCGTGCGCAGGTTGACGGTCACCTCCTCGCCGCGGAGCCCGTCGCCGCGGGTTGCGCCCCGCACGAGCTGCCCGTGCTCGTACACAAGCGAGATCGCGGAGCCGTCGATCTTCGGCTCGATCACGTACGCGACGGGCTCGTCCGAGTCGAGGCGCTTGCGCACGTCCCCGGCCCACTTGAGCAGGCCTTCGTCGGTGGTCACCTTCTCGAGCGAGCCCATCGGCGCGAGGTGCTGAACCTTCCTGAACTTGTCCGAAGGGGGGGCTCCCACACGCCTGGTCGGCGAATCGTCGGTGGCGAGCTCCGGATGCTCCTCCTCGATCTGCTTCAGCTCGTCGAAGAGCCGGTCGTACTCGGCGTCCGGAACCTCGGGGTCATCGAGCACGTGGTAGCGGTGGTTGTGGTGGTGCAGAAGCTCGCGCAGCTTCTCGGCGCGCTTCGCCTCAGAGGGCGGCAAGGAGCTCCTCCGGCGTGTCGACGATCGCGTCCGGCTCCTCGGCCTCCAGTCGCTCGCGAGGGTGGATGCCGCCCCAGGTGACGGCGATCGCGTGCATTCCCGCCGCCTTGGCGGCGCGGACGTCGAACGGCGAGTCGCCGATGTAGACGGCGTCGTCCCGGTCGACGCCGAGCAGTCCGAGTGCATGCTGAAGCGGTTCGGGATCCGGCTTGTGCCGCTCGGTGTCGTCCGAGCCGACGACGATGTCGAAGAACTGCGCGAGCGGCAGGTAGGAGAAGGCGAGCTTGACGGTCTCCTGCCTCTTCGCCGTCACGATGCCGAGTCGTCGGCCCTCGCCCTTCAGCGTCGTCAAGACGTCGGTCATCCCTACGCACTCGGAGATCTCCGCGTGCAACGGCTCGTTGTGCTCGCGGTAGACCGAGACGAGCTCGTCGATCCGATCCGGGTCGAGCAGGCGCATCTGTTCGACCAAGCCCGAGCCACCGACCGCCCGGCCGAGCTCCTCGTCGGGGATGTCGCGCCCAAGCACTGTCTTGGTCGCGTGACGCATCGACGCGATGATGATCGCGCCGGAGTCGATCACGGTGCCGTCGAAGTCGAAGAGAACGACCGGGAAGCGCATCGCCCGATCGTAGCGTCGCTCAGTAGTCGACCCGCTCGAGGTAGAGGCCCCACGCCGGCGCCGTCTTGCCGGCCTCGCTGCGGGGGCGGCCCGCGAGCAGCGGCGCGAGATCGACGCCCTCGAGCATCGTTCCGATCAGGACACGGCACATGTGCCGCAGGAAGCTCTCGGCGGAGATCGTGAAGTGCAGCTCGCCGCCATGCTCCTCCCAGCCGGCGGCGAGGACTGTGCGCTCGAAGCTCCGATGCTCCGTCTCGGTCGGCGTGAACGCAGTGAAATCGTGCCTACCCGCCAGCAGCGCCGCGGCGGCGTCGAGCTCCGCACGGTCGAGCGCACGAGGCCACCAGAGAGCCCGGCTCGCCTCGAAGGGAGACCGGACGCGGCTGTTGCGGATCTTGTAGCGGTACGAGCGGGAACGGGCCGAATGGCGCGCGTCGAAGCCGGCGGGCGCTTCCTCGGCCGAGACGACGGCGATGTCCTGGGGGAGGACGGCGTTCAGTGCGGCACCCGCACGCGCCGGCGGTGGCCCCCCGTCGATTCGGACGCTCACGACTTGGCCGGTCGCGTGGACGCCGGTGTCGGTCCGCCCCGCGACTGCCAGCTTGTCCCAGCTCGGGAACACGGCGTCCAGGGCCTCCCGCACGACGCCCTCGATCGTCCGCGAGCCCGGCTGCCGCGCCCAGCCCAGAAAGCCGCTCCCGTCGTACTCGATCGTCAGCTTCAGGATCTGCTCGGTCACGGCGGAGCAGTCTAGGGCGCGGACTCGACGACGAGCGTGAGCCCGTCGAGCTCGCGGACGAAGACCTGGTCGCCGGCTGTGGCGCCGCCCGCGCAACGAGCCTGCCAGAGCTCGCCGGCGATGCGCACCTGCCCCATCGGCATGCAGTCAGCGGCGACCAGCGCGGTCTGTCCGATCAGAGCCTCGGCGCCGACCACCGAGCGCCGTCGCTGCGACCAGCGGACGAAGAGCCAGGTCTCAGCGAGCTCGAGAATACCGGCCGCGCCGATCGCCACCCAGCTCCACGGCTCCTCGAGCACGAAGACCGCCAGCAGGATCGCGACGAGCAGCAGCACTTGAAAGCGGGACGGCTCCTAGGCGACGAACGCGTTCTCGGGCTCGTAGTCCACGAGCTCAAGGTACACCATCTCAGCCGCGTCGCCCTGGCGCGGGCCGATCTTGATGATCCGCGTGTAGCCGCCCGGCCGCTCCGCGAATCGCGGTGCGACCTCGGCGAACAAGTTGTGCACGACGTCCTGCGAGCGGAGCTCCGAGAGCGCCTTGCGCCGCGCGGCGAGATCGCCGCGCTTGCCGAGCGTGATCATCTTCTCCGCGAACGGCTTGACGGCCTTGGCCTTCGCCTCGGTCGTCTGGATCCGGCCGTGGGTGATCAGCGCGCCCGCGAGGTTCGAGTAGAGCGCCTTCCGGTGCGCGGAATCGCGTCCCAGCTTCTTGCCTGCGCGGGCGTGCCTCATCCGTTACTCGTCCCCGCGGAGCGACAGCCCCTGGGTGGCGAGCGTCTCCTTGACTTCCTCGATCGACTTCTTGCCGAAGTTCGGGATCGCGGCGAGCTCGTTCTCGGACTTGCCGACGAGGTCGCCGATCGTCTCGATGCCGACGCGCTTGAGGCAGTTGTACGAGCGCACGCCGAGCTCGAGCTCCTCGATCGGGAAGTTTTCCATCCCGTGCCCGGCGGGAGCCTCGGCCCCGGCGGCCTCCGCGGCCGCCTCGGCGAAGCCCTCGATCCGGTCGAGGTCGGTGAAGATGGCGAGCTGGCGGATCAGGATCTCGGCCGCCTGTCCGATCGCGTCACGCGGCTCGATCGAGCCGTCCGTGAGCACGTCGAGGCGAAGCTTGTCGAAGTCCGTGCGCTGGCCGACGCGTGCCGCCTCGACGTCGTAGGTGACGCGGCGGACCGGCGAGAAGATCGAGTCGATCGGGATCACGCCGATCGGCTGCTCGGCGCCGCGGTTCAGCTCGGCGGGAACGTAGCCCCGGCCGCGGCCGATCGTCAGCGTCATCTCGAGCTTGCCCTTGTCGGAGAGCTGCGCGAGCTCGAGTTCCGGGTTGAGGATCTCGAGATCGGCAGGCGCCTGGATGTCCGCGGCGGTGACTGCGCCGGCGCCCTTCTTCGCGATGTGCACCTCGACCTCGGGCGACTCGCCGTGGAGCAGGCAGATCAGGTTCTTGAGGTTGAGAATGATGTCGGTGACGTCCTCGCGGACGCCCGGGAGGGTCGTGAACTCGTGCGCGACGCCCTCGATCTTGACGGCGGTAACGGCGGCGCCCTCGAGCGAGGAGAGCAGCACGCGGCGCAGCGAGTTGCCGAACGTGTAGCCGAAACCGCGGTCGAGCGGCTCGATCACGAAGACGCCACGGTTCTCGTTGATCTCCTCGTGGACGATCCTCGGGGTCTGGAAATCCATCAGGCTGTTGCGTGTAGCCAAAGCGGTCCCTTCCTTACTTGGAGTAGAGCTCGACAATGAGCGATTCCTGGACGGGGGCGTCGATCTCCGCCCGCTCCGGCCACTTCAACATCTTGCCGGTGAGGCCTTCGTGGTCGGCCTGGAGCCAGGGAGCGACGGATGCGGTCAGGTCTGTGGCATCGCGGATGGTGGTCTCCGCGGGGCTGCCGGCCTTCATGGTGACGACGTCGTTGGGCCGCACACCGAAGCTCGGGATGTTGACCCGGCGGCCGTTGACGAGGAAGTGGCCGTGGCGCACGAGCTGACGCGCCTGGGCGCGCGAGCCCGCGAAGCCGAGCCGGTAGACGACGTTGTCGAGACGCGTCTCGAGCATGCGGAGCAGGTTCTCCCCCGCGTTGCCCGTGCCGCGCGTCGCCTTCTCGTAGTAGTTGCGGAACTGCTTCTCGAGCAAGCCGTAGTAGCGACGCGCCTTCTGCTTCTCGCGCAGCTGGAGCAGGTATTCGCTCTGCTTGATGCGGCCGCGGCCGTGCTCGCCCGGCGGATACGAGCGGCGCTCGATCGCGCACTTCTCCGTCAGGCAGCGCTCGCCCTTGAGGAAGAGCTTGAGCCCCTCGCGGCGGCACATGCGGCACTTGGGGCCGAGATCGCGGGCCATTAGACGCGCCTCCGCTTTCGCGGCCGGACACCGTTGTGGGCCTGCGGGGTGACATCCTTGACGCCGAGGATCTCGAGGCCGGCGGCCTGGAGCGAGCGGATCGCCGTCTCGCGGCCCGAGCCCGGGCCCTTGACGAAGACCTCGACCTTCTGCAAGCCGTGCTCCATGCCCTTGCGGGCGCACGAGTCGGCGGTGACCTGCGCGGCGAACGGCGTCGACTTGCGCGAGCCCTTGAAGCCCGCGGAGCCGGCCGACTCCCACGCGATCACGTT
>JBKJSM010000004.1:0-3750 GCA_046594445.1 Gaiellaceae bacterium
CCGGATCCCGGCCTCGTCCTCCTCGCGCAACCGACCGCGCGTCTCGTACGAGCGCACCGCGAGCGGCGAGAGCGCCTGCTCCTCGAGCGCCCGGATGCGCGCCTCGAAGGCGTCGACGACTCTTCCGGCCAGCTCCGGCATGGATCCAGGCTAGATGATGCCCAGGCTAGATAAGGATGGCGACGGTGCCGCCGTCGACGGACCAGGCCGCACCGGTGACGTACGCGGCCTGCTCGGACGCGAGGAAGGCGATCACAGACGCGATCTCCTCCGGCTTCGCGAGGCGGCCGAGCGGGCGGCCGGCGCCGACCTTCGCGAGCACCTCGTCCCGGTCGCCGCCCTGCTGGTCAGCGAGCCCGCCCTCGCCGAGCCAGGCCTCGGTCGCCGTCGGCCCGGGCGTGACCGCGTTGCAGCGGATCCCGTCGCCGGCGTAGAGGTCGGCGACGAGCCGGGAGAGCGAGAGCACGGCCGCCTTCGTGACGGAGTAGTGCGGCATGCCGCCGGAGGGGCGCTTGCCGGCGGTGGAAGAGACGTTCACGATCGACCCGCGCGACGTGCGCAGGTGCGGCAGCGCGGCGCGGATCGTGCGCACGTAGCTCATCACGTTCAGCTGCCACATCGAGTCCCACTCAGCGTCGGGCACGTCCTCGAACCGGGCCTGCACCGCGAAGCCGACGTTGTTCACGAGCACGTCGAGTCCGTCGAGCGCGTGCGCGGCCGCCTCGACGACGTGCCCCGGGGTGTCCGGCTCGGAGAGGTCGGCCTGCACGTGCAGCGTCTCGCCGATCCCGGGCGCGCCGCTGCGGGCGCAGGTGACGACGCGTGCACCCTCGGCCGCGAGCAGCCTCGCCGTCTCGAGGCCGATCCCGCCGGTCGACCCCGTGACGAGGCACGCCTTCCCACTCAGTCCGAGCTCCATCGGCGGCTAGCTTAGTCGGATGACGACGCTCTTCCTGGCGCGACACGGCGAGACCGACTGGAACCGCGAGCTGAGGATCCAGGGCTCCTCTGACATCGAGCTGAACGAGCTCGGGCTCGAGCAGGCCCACACGCTGGCGCAAGAGCTCGAGCACGTCGAGCTTGACGCGATCTACGCCAGCGACCTCGCCCGCGCCCGGACGACGGCGGTTGCGGTCGCCGCGACGCACGACCTCGAGGTGAGGATCGATCCGCGTCTGCGCGAGCGGTCCTTCGGCTCCTGGGAAGGGCTGGACCGCGACGACATCGCCGCGCTCCCGGAGGGGTCGCGTCACGATGGCGAGAGCGACGAGGAGGTGCGCGAGCGGATGCTCGAAGCCGTCCAGGCGATTGCCGACGCGCACCCGGGCGAGCAGGTGCTGATCGTCGCTCACGGAGGGTCGCTGAACGCCCTCTGGCACCATGCGCTGGGCGAGCGCGTCGAGCGTTGGGCGAACTGCGCGGTTTACAAGCTCGCCGTGCGGGACGGCGCATTCGTCTCAGTAGACTGAGCGCCCCGTGGACGACTACACGAACAAGTACAAGGGCGAGCAGATCGAGATCGCGCTCTTCGGCGGCGAGTATCAGGAAGGCGTCCTGACCGCGTACTGCTCGATCGAGGACGTTCCCCACATCGAGCTGAACGGGCACATTCTCGTGCCGCTGCAGAACGTCGCGTCGCTCCACTGCTCCAGCCGCTGCGACGCCCCCGAGCCGGACTGGCCGCCGCGCGGGCTCGGCGAGGACGACCGCGACGGCCTCAGCGGCGACGACGACTCGTAGGGGGCCCTGGTGCCCGGCGGCTCAGCGTTCGTGCCGCCAGGGCCTCCCTGATGCGGCGCGCAGCCGCTCTGAACATCCTCAAATGGTGGTTTTTGGCGGCGATGCTGGCTTCGCTCTTCGGCGCGGTCGGTTGGGCGCTCGGCGGGCAGCAGACGGCCTCGATCTTCGTGTTCTGCGTCCTGCTGGCCGCGCTCGCTGTGTATGCCTACGCCGACCGGGCGCTCCTCGGCATGCTCGGGGCGCGCGAGTACGCGCTGGCGGAGGATCCCCTGCTGCGCTCGACCGTCGACGCCCTCGCGGCCAAGCTCGGCGTCTTACCGCCGAAGCTGTACCTGATTCCCGACGGCTACCCGCGCGCGCTCGCGGCCGGCCGGGGCCCGAACGGCTCGGCGCTCGCGCTCTCCACCGGCCTCCTCGGCGCCCTGTCGCCGGCGGAGCTCGAGGCAGTCCTCGCCCACGAGCTAGCGCACGTGCGGCGCCGCGACGTGCTCGTTCAGACCTCGGCGGTGATGCTCGCGGTCGTGCTCGTCGACCTGTCGCGGATCGGCGGCTGGTTCGAGCGAGCGCTGCTGCTGGTGCTGGGGCCGATTGCGTCCGCATTCGTCCACCTCCTGCTCTCGCCGCGCCGCGAGCTCGCGGCCGACCGGATCGCCGCCCGGCTCTGCGGCTCAGGCACCGCGCTGGCGGACGCGCTGCTGAAGCTCGACCGCGCCAGCGACCTCGTTTCCTTCCAGGCGAGCCCGGCGACGGAACCGCTCTACACGGTCAACCCGTTCGCCGAGGAAGGGCTGGCGGCGCTGTTCGTCACACATCCGCCCTTGCAGCGGCGGCTCGAGGCGCTACACCAGCTCTCCGGGTAGCAGCGAGAACAGCACCGAGTCGCGCCGGCGGCCGTCCGGGTGATCGAGGTGCGAGCGCATCACTCCTTCGCGGCGGAAGCCCACCTTCTCGGCCACCCGCTGCGACGCCGCATTGTCCGGGTCGGTCATCAGCTCGAGTCGCTTGAGGCCGAGCTCGTCGAAGGCAAAGCGGCAGAGGCGCCGGAGAGCTGTCGTGCACGTGCCGCGCCCGCGCGCTTCGGGCGCCAGCCAGTAGCCGATCTGACCGGCTTGCATCGCGCTGACGCTCATGTCGATCGATCCGTAGAACGTGCCGTCTGCCGCGTCGACGATCGCAAAGGGGTGGCGCGACTCGCCGGCCTCGATGCACCCCTGGACGTAGGTGGCGGCGTCTTCGTCGGTGTACGGAGACGGCACGAACGGGATCCAGCGCGGAATCTCGGGATCGCTGCAGGCTGCTGCCACCGCCGGTGCGTCGTCGAGAGACCATGGGCGCAGGACGATCGATCCGTCGGTGAGCTCCATCGCTTCAGTCTAGAACGAAAGGAGGGCCGCTCTCGCGGCCCTCCCAAAGTAATTCGGCGGCGTCCTACTCTCCCGGGGGCTTGCGCCCCGAGTACCATCGGCGCTGTCGGGCTTAACTTCTCTGTTCGGAATGGGAAGAGGTGTACCCCCGACGCTATGACCGCCGAAATTGTCGAAAGCACACCGTCTCGGCGCACCCTCAAAACTCCATAGCAACTCACTCAGAAGTGTTCTAAATCAAGACCTCGGGCAATTAGTACCGGTCAGCTGAACGCATTGCTGCGCTTGCACCGCCGGCCTATCAACGTGGTCGTCTTCCACGGCCCTTACTCCCTCGAAGGGGATGGGAAGTCTCATCTCGAGGTGGGCTTCCCGCTTAGATGCTTTCAGCGGTTATCCCATCCAGACGTAGCTAATCAGCAGTGCCCTTGGCAGGACAACTGATACACCAGCGGTCTGTTCGTCTCGGTCCTCTCGTACTAGAGACGACTCCTCTCAAACTTCCAGCGCCCGTAGTGGATAGGGACCGAACTGTCTCACGACGTTCTGAACCCAGCTCGCGTACCGCTTTAATGGGCGAACAGCCCAACCCTTGGGACCTGCTTCAGCCCCAGGATGCGACGAGCCGACATCGAGGTGCCAAACC
>JBKJSM010000120.1:0-20579 GCA_046594445.1 Gaiellaceae bacterium
GCCGTGCGGAAGCGGGCGAGCGACGGCTTCGCGGCGCCGCTCTTCGTCCGCAGCCCGCTCTGCCACGTGCTCGTCGCGTGGTCGCGGAAGACGAACCAGATGAACATGTCGGTGCGCGGATCCTTCTTTGCGATGGCGAGCGCTTGAGCGGCGTAGGCGGCCTGCTGCGCCCGCGAGACGCCGGCCGGCTCGCCGTCCGGCTTCACCTCGTGCCCGTACTCCGTGATCCAGATCCGGACGTTCTTCCGCTTGAACCAGGTGTCGAGATCCTTGGTGAAGCGCGGGAAGGAGGTCAATGTCACGTTCGGATACCGCACCTTCTGCGTCGGCCTCTGACTGACGGGGAACGGGTACGGATGCTGCGCCCAAGCGTCGAACTTCAGACGCGGGTTGGCAGCGGCGACGAGCCGCGCGAAGCGGGCCGGCGAGTGGGTGGCGGAATTGCCCGCGAGGGGCTTGTCGCGGCCGTGCGACGAGGTGCTGCCGATCGCCACCTTGGCGCGCGGGTTCCCCGCCTTGATCCCGGAGTAGGCAGCAGCGGCGAGGCGCGCGTAGTTGCGCGGCCCGACCGACTTCCCCCTCGCGTCGAACTGAGGCGCCAGGAAGAGCTGCAGGTTCGACTCGTTCCAGATCGAGAAGTAGCGCACGAACGGATACCCGGAGAAGTTGCCCGAGTAGCGGCTCGCGACCGCCCGCGAGAACGCGGTCAGGTCGGTCATCCGCGTCGGCAGGAAGTTGGGCGTCTTGCCGCCGTTCGCCCACTTGGGCGTGCCCCAAATCGTGATCAGGACCTCAATGTCCCGCTCCTGCGTGTTCCGCACCAGCTCGTCGAGGTCGTTGAACCGGTAGGCCTTGTCGAACGGGTCGGACGCGTTCGCGGGCCGGGTGGGCGCGACGTCGGCCCAGGTGACGAGCGTGCGCACGATCGTGGTGTTGGCCTCTTGCGCCTGGTCGAGCATGGATGCGCGACGCTCTTCGTACCTGAAGTTGGGGTCGTCGTGGAAGCCGACGTGCATGCGCGGTGCGGCGCTCGCGAGCGCCGGTACGAGCAGCGCTCCCAGAAGTGCGACGACGGACAGCTGCAGAACTCGTTTCACGGGCAATCTCCTTTGCAAATGAGAGAGCCGAAACCCTAGCGAGCGGGTGTGAGCAGCGTGTTAGGTGCGTCCAGCCGTTTGTCCGAGCCGCTCAGGCGGCAGGGCGGAGCGCTTCGATCTCGCGCGAGACCGCGAGCCGTTCGAGCGCCGTCGTCTCGATCTGGCGCACCCGCTCGCGCGTGACGCCGATCCGGCGGCCGATCTCCTCCAGCGAATGGGGCTCCTCGACACCGAGCCCGTAGCGGAGGCTGAGCACGGTCTGCTCGCGCTCGGGGAGAGTCAGCAGCGCCCGGTGCAGCGTGTCCTCGGTCAGGCTGATCTCGACCTCCTCCTCGACGCCGCCCGCCGCCACGCCGACGAGGTCGCCGATCGAGGCGTCGTTGTCGTCGCCGATCGCCTTGTCCAGGCTGGTGACCGCGCGCGCGGCCTCGCGCACCTCCTGCAGGTGCTTGAGCGAGAGCTTCGCCGTCTTCGCGATCTCCTCGTCCGTCGGCGCGCGTCCGAGCTTGACGCTCAGCTCGCGCTCGGCGCGGCCGATCCGCTGCTCGCGGTCGGCGATGTGCACGGGGATCCGGATCGTGCGCGACTTGTTCGCGACCCCGCGCTGCACCGCCTGGCGGATCCACCACGTGGCGTAGGTGGAAAACTTGAAGCCGCGGCGCCAGTCGAATTTCTCGGCGGCGCGAATCAACCCGATCACGCCCTCCTGAATCAGGTCGAGGAGCGAGAGGCCGTGGCCCTGATAGCGCTTCGCGATCGAGACGACGAGCCGAAGGTTCGAGTGGATCATCCTGTTCTTCGCCTCGAGGTCGCCGAGCTCGATCTTCTTCGCGAGCTCGACCTCCTCAGCCGCGGTCAGGAGCGGGTAGCGCCCGGCCTCGTTCAGGAAAAGCTGGAGTGAGTCGGTCGTCGCCGTCGCGAGATCGCCGTTCACATAGGTCGCGTCCGTCCTGGTCGCGCGAGCGCAGTCGTCGGTCAGACTGATCCCACGCTTCTCGAGCTCGACGTAGAGCTCGTCGAGCTCTTCGTCCGCGAGCTCGAGATCCTGGACGAGGGCGCTGAACTCCGAGAGGTTCAGGCAGCCTGCCTCTTCACCGGCGTTCAGGAGCGGGACTAGGGCTTCGCGACTCATGAAAGAGAGCGTCCCCTCGCCGCGACGACCCTAACCCCCTGAGTACACTTCAGCCGTGGTCTGGGAGCTCGTCTTCATGCTCGTGATCCTGAAGATTCCGGTCGTGTACCTGTGTGCCGTGGTCTGGTGGGCGATCCGCGCCGAGCCGGCGCCACTCGAGGGCGCCGGCAGGCTGGCGCCGCTCGGGCCCGAACCGGGCTGCGACTGGCGCTCGAGGCGCCCGCGGGTCTTGGGCCGCGGCCCGCAGCCCCGCGGCGGACGCCGGGCGCCGAGGCACGCACGCGTTCCCGGGGCGGCGCTGTGAGCGTCGACGCCCGCGCCAAGTCGCGCGGCTGGACGCCCGGAGACACCGTCGCCGGCCTACTGGCCACGATCTCGATCTTCGCCAGCTTCTTCGGGGTCGTCTGGAGGCCGGTGCGGATCATCCCCTTCGCCGTCCTGCTCGCGCTGGCCGCTGCCCTGATGTCGGAGCGCCAGCAGCGGCTCGCCGCCTGGGCCGTAGGCGTCGCGGTGGTCTGCTGGACCGTGGGGATGACGATCGCGGTCGTCACCGAGAATCCGCTCTATTAACCCATGAGCGCGCACGACGTCGATGGGCTGAACACGGGCTACGCCCGGCTCTTACTCGAGGACTACCTCGAGAACCCCGAGGCGGTCCCGGCCGAGTGGCGCGCCCTCTTCGAGAGCGGCGAGAGCGAGCTGGTGGCCACCCACCCGGGACTGGCCCGCCTGCTCGAGACGATCGCCTCCAACGGCCATGCGACGGAGCCGCCCGCAGCTCCGCCGCCCGCGGCTCACGCCGAGGCGGCGCCCGCCATCGACCAGACCCTGCTGGGCGGCGTCGCCGCGGCAATGGCCCTCGTCAAGGCGCACCGGATGCACGGTCACCTCGCCGCCCGGCTCGACCCACTCGGCTCGGAGCCTCTCGGCGATCCCGCGCTCGACGAGACGCGCCTGATCCCGCCCCTGACGCCCGAGCTCCAGTCGCGCATCCCGGCACAGCTGCTGCGCGTGCACGTTCCCGGCGAGACGCTCCGGGAGGCGCTCCCGGCGCTCCGGGAGGTCTACACCGGCACGATCGCCTACGAGATCGAGCACCTGTCCGACCACGCCGAGCGCGTCTGGCTCCGGCAGGCGATCGAGTCGAGCCGCTACCGGCAGCCGCTCGGCGCCGAGGAGCGCGTGGCCCTGCTGAAGACGCTCTCCCGGGTTGAGGGCTTCGAGCAGTACCTCCGGCGCGCGTTCCTCGGCCAGAAGCAGTTCTCGCTCGAGGGGCTCGACACGATGGTGCCGATGCTCGACGAGGCGATCGAGATCGCGGCCGGCGCGGGCGCGCACGAGATCGTGATCGGGATGGCGCACCGCGGCCGCCTGAACGTGCTCGCGCATACCGTCGGCCGCTCCTACGAGTCGATCCTGCGCGAGTTCGAGGGCGAGCGGACGATCGACGCCGTCGTCACGAACGACGAGGGCGGCACAGGCGACGTCAAGTACCACCTGGCTGCGACCGGCACGCGCGCGACGCCGGCCGGCGAGGTTACGGTCACGCTGATTCCGAACCCCAGCCATCTTGAAGCCGTCGACCCGGTGGTCGAAGGGTGGACGCGCGCCGAGCAGACCGACCGCTCGACCGGAGGCGGTATCCACGATCCGTCGGTCGCGTTGTCGATCCTGATCCACGGCGATGCGTCTTTCGCCGGCCAGGGCGTCGTCGCCGAGACACTGAACCTCTCGAGCCTCGACGGCTACTCGACCGGCGGCACGCTCCACGTGATCTCGAACAACCAGGTCGGGTTCACCACCGATCCGAACGAGGGCCGGTCGACGCGGTACTCGAGCGACCTCGCCAAGGGCTTCGACATCCCGATCGTCCACGTCAACGCGAACGATCCTGAGGCCGCGATCGCCTCGATCCGGCTCGCGATGGCCTATCGGCAGGAGTTCGGGCACGACATCGTCGTCGACCTGATCGGGTACCGGCGCTTCGGCCACAACGAGCAGGACGAGGCGGCCTACACGCAGCCCTTGATGGTCGCGCAGATCGAGGCGCAGCCCACCGCTGGCGAGCTCTACGCGGCGCGGCTCGTCGAGGAGGGCGTCCTGACCGCGGAGGAGGCGGCCGCGCTCGCCGCGGAGACGCAGGCCGAGCTGCGCGCGGCGCACGAGCACCTGCAGAAGTCGATCGCGGCGCCGCGCGTGCCGAAGGAGGGGAGGATCCCCGCCGACACCGGCGAGGCCGTCGTCACGGCCGTCGCCGCCGACCGGCTCGAGGGGCTGAACGAGCACCTGCTCCAGGTTCCGGAGGGATTCGAGCCGAACGCGAAGCTCTTCAAGCAGCTCGAGCGCAGGCGCGAGGCGCTGCAGGCGGGCGGGATCGACTGGGGGCAGGCGGAGGCGCTCTCGTTCGCGAGCCTGCTCACCGAGGGAATTCCGATCCGGCTCTCCGGCCAGGACACCGAGCGCGGCACGTTCTCGCACCGGCATGCCGTGTTGCATGACCAGCACACAGGCGAGACGCACGCGCCGCTCCAGCACCTGCCGGATGCGCGCGCCTCGATCGAGCTCTACAACTCGCCCCTGTCCGAATTCGCGTGCCTCGGCTTCGAGTACGGATACGCGGTCGCCGCTCCGGACGCGCTCGTGCTCTGGGAGGCGCAGTTCGGGGACTTCGTCAACGGCGCGCAGATCGTCGTCGACCAGTTCCTCGTTGCCGGTCTCTCCAAGTGGGGGCAGACCGCGCGGCTGACGCTCCTGCTTCCGCACGGGTACGAGGGGAACGGCCCGGAGCATTCGAGCGCGAAGCTCGAGCGCTTTCTGCAGCTCGCCGCGCAGGAGAACATCCGGATCGCCAACTGCACGACGGCGGCGCAGTACTTCCACCTGCTTCGGCGCCAAGCGCTCGACGCGACGCCGCGGCCGCTGATCGTGATGACGCCGAAGGGGCTGCTGCGCCTCAAGCAGGCCGGCTCGACGCTTGCCGATCTCTCAGAGGGCGGCTTCGAGCCCGTCCTCGACGATCCGGGCGTCGACCACACGGCGGCAACCAGGCTCGTGCTCTGCTCCGGGAAGCTCTATTACGACATCGTCGGCCACGAGGATCGGGCCGAGGCGCAGACGACGGCGGTGGCTCGGCTCGAGCAGCTGTATCCGTTCCCGGTCGCCCAGGCCGCCGAGCTGACCTTGTCCTACCCGAACCTCCAGGAGCTCGTCTGGGCCCAGGAGGAGCCGCAGAACATGGGGGCCTGGCGGTCGATCCGCCACCGCCTCGAGGCCGCCGCGCCCGACGGCGTTCCGGTGTCGTATGTCGGACGCCCGTGGCGCGCGAGTCCGAGCGAGGGCTATCCGACCGCGCACAGGGTCGAGCAGGACCGGATCGTGCGCGAGGCGCTGGGGACGGCCGAGAAGCTCTAGCGCGGCTTGCGGCGGGCGAGGATCGCTGCCGCGACCTTGGGGCCGTGCTTGCGCGTCGCGTCGAGCACCTGCCTGCGCTGCGCGGGCGGGAGCCGGCGCCAGAGGTGGAACGCCGTGAAGGCGAGGCCGAGCGGGCCGGGTGCGCGGAGACGAGGCATCGGCTGCATTCTCGCAACGCGCGCGCCGGCGTGCGTCAGTCGTCCTCGCCGTGCCGCTCGTCGTCGTGCTTGCCGTGCTTGCCTTCGTCGTCGTTCTTGTTGTCCTTCTTGTCCTTCTTCGCTTTCTTCTCGTCCTCGTCGCCCTCCTTCGCGGCGCTTGCCACCGGCTCCGGCACGACGGCGGCCGCTTGCCGTGTGGGCTCAGGTTGTGGCTGGGGCTCGGGCAACGGCGCTGGGGCGGGAGTCGGCGCCCGGGTCTGCACCGCGGCTGTCGGAGCGGCTGTCGGGGGCGCAGCCGGAGCGGCGGCCGCGGGCGCAACGCGTGTCGTGGGCCGCGGCTGCCGCAGCGGCTGCGGACGCGACGTCTGAACGGCCGCGCGGGCAGGCAGCGGCGCGGATGCCGGCTTCTGCAACCGCACCGGCTTTTGCTTGGGCTTCGGTGCGGCGACGTGGATCACGGCTGGCTGAGGTGAGCCGGGAACGGAGAAGAGCCGCGGAACCGGCACGCCGGTGTCGCCCAGGACGATCGTTGGGAGCGCGATCGCCGTGCCACCGCCTCCGATGACGAGTGCGGCGGTGAGCGCGCGGACGAACATCGGCCTCATGCTGCCTCCCCCTTGTGCCGAAAAGGACTTCTAAGGGGGGTTATCGGCTGCACGCGGGGAAACTGAAGGGCAACGATGTTGGGGAGCTTCAAGTTCAAGCTGGTCGGCATGTTTCTGGCGCTGTCCGTCGTGCCGCTGGCCGCCGCGTTCTGGGGATTCAGCGCGGTGGCCGAGCGCGGCGTCACGAGCGGCGCCGACGGCCGCCTCGAAGCAGGGTTGAACGCCGCGGTCGCCGCATTCGAGGACGAGCGGCGAGATGCCGAGAGCGCCGCTCTGCGCCTTGGCCGGGAGCCCGCGTTCCAGGCCGCGATCGCCCGGCGCGACCGCGCCGCGATCCTGAGGTTGCTCCCTGCAGCGCCTGCGCTACGGGTCGAGACGCCCGAAGGGTTCGGGGTCGGACGCGTGCCCGTCCTGGCCGCCGAGATATCCGTCTCGCTCGCCGGCCCCGGCGACCGGTCTGCGACGATCATCGCCTCCGTTCCCCTCACCGACTCGCTGGCCCGGCGCCTGCACGCCCGGTCCGGGCTGACCGCGCCGGACGTGCTCGCCTTCCGCGTCGGGGGTCGAATCGGAGCAGCGTCCAGCGCTGCCGTTCGCGGGAAGGTCGCGTTCGTGCCGGGCCACGTGTCCACCGCGACGATCGGGGGCCGCAGCTACCGGGTGCTGAGCGTGCCGTTGCCCCAGGAAGGCGTTGCGCTGGCGGCCGTCTCGCCGAACTCGGCGATCGCGGCGGAGAAGCGCTCCGTAATCGGGCGTCTGCTGCTTGGGCTGCTGGGCTCGCTGCTGCTGATCGCGCTCGTCGCCTACGTCGCCGGCCGGTCGATCGTCGGCGGCCTCGGTCGCCTCGTGAGCGCGGCCGACTCGATCGCGGCCGGCCGGTTCGGGGAGCGCGTCCCGGTTCGGGGACGCGACGAGCTCGCGACCCTAGGCCGGGCCTTCAACGAGATGGCTGCCCAGCTCGAGGCACGGATGGATGACCTCGAAGAGGAGCGCCGGCGCTTGCGGGGGGCGAACGCCCGCTTCGGCGACGCGCTCGCGGCCGCGCTCAATCCGGAGCAGCTTCGCCGGGTGATCGTCGAGTCCGCGGTCGAGGCCACGCAAGCCGACGGCGGCATCGTGATCGCGGAGGACGGCTCGGTCGTCGAGACCGGCGACGTGGGCGGTGCGAACCGTCTCGAGTTCGATCTCACGTCGGGCCGGCGCAGCTTCGGCCGTCTCCTGCTGGTCGGCGACGACTTCGATGTCGAGGAGCGGATGACTGCCGCCTCGCTCGCCGGACAGGCGGTCGTCGCGTTCGAGAACGCCCGGCTGCACCGGGTCGCCGAGCGGGACGCTCTCGTCGACGGCCTCACCGGGCTCGCGAACCGCCGCCAGGGCGACGAGGCGCTGGCGCGGGAGCTCGCACGGGCGGAGCGCCTGGGCGGCACGCTCGCACTGATCCTCGCCGATGTGGACGACTTCAAGGCAGTCAACGACCAGCACGGCCACCCCGTGGGCGACATCGTCCTGCGCGACCTCGCCGACACGCTGCGCGAGACGATTCGCGAGATCGACACCGCCGCCCGCTGGGGCGGCGAGGAATTCGCGGTGATCCTGCCCGGGACCGACCTCGACGGGGCCGCGCGTCTCGCCGAGCGGGTGCGCACCGCCCTCGCCGCGCGCGAGGTCATCTCGCCGGACGGGATCACGGTTCGCGTCACCGCCAGCTTCGGCGCGGCGGTGTCGGGAGCGACGACGACGCTCGCCGAGCTCGTCGAGGCGGCCGACGAAGCGCTCTATCGAGCCAAGCGCGCCGGCAAGGACCGTGTCTACGCCGGGTCCGAGCCGGTGACGCCGCACTTGGAGTAAAACGTTACGAGCAGGTGATTTTCCGGTGACTGCGCTACAATTAGAACCCCAGCAGGACGTCCCGCTCCCCACGACGGAGGACCCGTATGCCAGTTGAGACTCCTTCGCTTTTCGCACGCGTCATCCAGGATCACATCGAGTTGAAGCGGCGCAACGCCGAGCTCGAGCCGGCAATGCCGATCGACGGCTATCGCATCGCGGATCCGTTCGACAACCACCCCCTTTTCAAGACCGAGGAGCAGGCGCGCCTGGAGGAGACGATGGACGGCGACGAGCCGGCCGTGCAGCTCGAGTCCGTCCCGCTCGCCTGGCCCGGCGAAGAGACCGTCGAGGCCGTAGGTGTCGCCGCCGACGACGACAGCGCCGAGAACACGAGGCTCTGGTCCAAGTCACGCGACTTCGACTGGGGCGACTAGCGCTCTAGCGAGTCGTCGTCGCCACCCTAGGCGGTCGGCAACGAGTCCTCGACGAGCCGGTGGGCAAGGCGGCGGAATGCGCCCGGCTCTGCCATCAGCTCGCGCTCCGTGCCACGCTGCACGATCCGGCCGTGCTCGAGGACGAGGATCTCGTCGGCGCGCCGGACCGTCGCCAGCCGGTGGGCGATGATGATCGACGTCCGCCCGGCGAGCAACGTGTCGAAGGCGCGCTCGATCACGATCTCCGTCGGCCGGTCGATGTTCGACGTCGCCTCGTCGAGGATCAAGATGCGCGGGTCGGCGAGCAGCGCTCTCGCGATCGAGATCAGCTGGCGCTCGCCGGCCGAGAGCCCGGCGCCGCCCTCGCGGACGACGTGGTCGAGCCCGTGGTCGAGGCGCCCCGCGACGCGATCGACGCCGACGGCCGCGGCCGTCGCGCGCACCTCCTCGTCGGAGGCGTCCGGCTTTCCGAAGCGGATGTTGTCCGCGATCGTGCCGCTGAAGAGGAACGGATCCTGGAGCACGACGCCGAGCTGGCGCCGGTAGCCGACGAGCTGGACGTCTCGCAGGTCGGTTCCGTCGACGCGCACGACGCCAACGTCGGGGTCGTAAAAGCGGGCGATCAGCTTCGCGGTCGTCGTCTTGCCGCCGCCCGACTCGCCGACGAGCGCGATGCAGCCGCCGGGAGGGACCGAGATCCCGATTCCGTGCAGGACCGGATTCTCGCCGTACGCGAACGTGACGTCGATGAGCTCGACCCGGCCGTCGATGCGGCCGATCGGCCGGGCGTCCGGCCGATCGGCGATGTCGACCTCGGCGTCGAGCACCGAGCTGATCTTGTCCATCGCGGCGCTCGCCGCCTGCACCTGTCCGTACAGTTCCGACAGCTCCTGCAGCGGCTGGAAGACGAGCGCGAGCAGGCCGACCGCCGCGATCAGCGTCCCGATCTCCATCGAGCCGGCGTTGATGAACTGGGCGCCCGCGTAGAGCACCGCGCCGGTGGCGATCGCCCCGAGCAGCTCGATCGCCGGGAAGAAGACGGAGTAGATCTTCTGGACGTGCACGTTCGAGAGGCGGTTCTCCTCGTTCAGCCCGTCGAACTCGTCCTGGAAGGCGCGCTCCCGGTTGAAGGCCTGGATCACCGCCATGCCCGCGACGGACTCGGCCAGCTGCGCGGTGACGATCGCGATCCGGGTCCGCACATCTGCCGCCGCAACGTGCGAGACGCGCTGGAACCAGCGGGTGATCACGATCCCCGGCGGGAGGATGCACAGCGCCACGAGCCCGAGCCGCCAGTCGAGCAGGAACAGCCCGCCGACCGCCGCGATGAGCGTCAACGTGTTGACGACGAGCGTCGTCAGGCCCTGATTGAGCACGTCGGAGAGCGCGTCCACGTCGCTGTTCAGCCGCGAGATGATCCAGCCGGCCTTCTGCTGGGAGAAGTAGCGGAGCGAGAGCGACGTCAAGTGTCCGAAGAGGTCGCGGCGCAGCTCGAGCACGATCCGTTGGCCGACGCTCGCGAGGCCGAGCCAGGTCAGCGTTCCGAGCACCCAGGCCGCGGCGTTGACGCCGACGTACGCGAGCACGGCGAGCAGCAGCCGGTGCTCGTCCCCGGCCCGGATCCCGTTGTTGGTCGCGTCCTCGACCAGGAGCCAGCCCGTCACCGGCGCGGCGGCAGAGAGCGCCGCCAACAACGCGATCAGCGCCATCTGGCCTTTCCGCTCCCCGGCGTAGGGGAGCAGGCGCGAGAGGCCGGTGTGCCGGCTAGGCGGCAACGGACTCGTCTCCGAAGAGCGCTGCGAAGAGGCCGCCCGCAGCGAGGAGCGCCTGCGGCCGGCCCTGCTCGACGACGCGTCCATCGTCGATCACGATGGCGCGGTCGGCGACGCCGATCGTCGACAGGCGCTGCGTCGCGACGAACACCGTCCGCCCCGCCACCGCGGGACGCAGGTTCTCGACGAGCAGCCGCTCGGTCTCGGTGTCCACCGCCGACATCGGGTCGTCGAGGACGAGCACGCGTGCGCCGGCGAGCAGGGCCCGGGCGAGGGCGACCCGCTGCCGCTGGCCTCCCGAGAGGTTGACGCCGCGCTCGCCGATCAGCGTGTCGTAGCCGTGGGGCAGGTCGTCGACGAAGGTGGCAACGCCCGCGGCGTGACAGGCGGCCAGCACTTCCTCCCAGTCCGCGTCCGGCCGGGCGGAGAGCAGGTTCTCGCGGAGCAGCACCGAGAAAAGGACGGGCTTCTGCGTCACGATCGCCACTGCCCGTCGCAGCTCCGCGACCGGGACGTCTCGCGTGTCGACTCCGCCAACGAGCACACGGCCGCCGGTCGGATCGTAGAAGCGCGGCAGCAAGTTGAGCAGGGTCGTCTTGCCCGACCCCGTCGGCCCGCAGACGGCGACGATCTCGCCCGGCGCGACGTCGAGATCGAGCCCACGCAGGACCTCGTGCTCGGCGCCGTACGCGAACCGCACGTTCTCGAAGCGCACGCGCAGCGGGCCTTCCGGGAGGGACTTGGGCTCCGTCGGCTCGGGCAGCGGCTCGATCCCGTCCAGCCAGGCGTAGCTCCGGCCGGCCGAGGCGACGGCCCGCTGCCCGAGGTTGATGATCCAGCCGAGCGCCTCCAGCGGCCACACGAGCTGGAGTAGCAGCGTGATGAAGAGCATGAACTCGCCGATCGTCAACGCGCCCGCGATCACCTCGCGTCCGCCGAAGAAGAGCACCGCGGCGATCCCGAGCGACGGCAGGAAGAGGAGGCCGGGCAGGAAGTAGGCCTCCACCGACGCCGCCCGCATCGTCTCGTGGCGCACCGCCTCGGCGCGACCGAGGAACCGCGTGCGGACGTCGTCCTCCCGCCCGAAGGCCTGCACCATCTCGATCCCGACGACGGCCTCGTCGGTGGCCTCGGCGAGATGCCCCTTCTTGGCCTGCACCAGTTTCGAGATCGGGAAGAGCCTGTGCGCGAAGACCCACGTGAGGACTGCGATGGCCGGCATCGCGAGGGCGGAGTAGAGCGCGAGGCGGGCGTTCACGGTGACGAGCACGATCCCGGCGCCGACGATCATCATCGCGCTCTGAATCCCCTGGACGACGCCCCAGCCGATGAAGTAGCGCACGGGATAGATGTCGTTCGTGGCGCGCGAGATCACCTCGCCGGTCGCGTGCCGGTCGAAGAACGCGCGCGGGTAGCGCAGGTAGGCGTGGTAGAGCATCCCGCGGAGCCGCGCTTCGACGGCGATCCCGACGCGCGCGGTCGCGAAGCGGCGGGAGAAGTTGACCCCGAACCGGAACGTGGCCAGGACGACGATCGCGCCCAGGTACGGCAGCAGCCGCCCGTCGTGCGGGCCGACGATCGCCTCGTCGACCACGCGCTTGATCAGCAACGGGATCGCGAGCGAGAGCGCGGTGAACGCGAGCGCGAACGCGAGCCCCACCGCGACCAGGCGCCGCTGCTCCCACCAGAGCGGGAAGAGCCGGCGCAGGGTCGGCCAGAGGCTGAGATCTGGGGGATCGACGTGGTTCATACGGCCGTTGACCGTAGCAGTGGCCTAGGATCTCGCCGCCGTGACTGTGCCTTGACGCTAAATGACAGCACGCCTGATTTGACACGACATCAGAATGATGTCATAGTGCCCTCATGCAGATGGCACATCACATCCACGCGATCCAGGAAGACCTCGCCGCGGCGGCATCGATCGCCGGCGACGAGGCCACCGTGGAGGCCGGCCGCCGGCTCACCCAGGCGCTCGGTTCCGCGCTCCAGCTCCGTCTGCTCGACGTCGTCAGCGAGGCGGCGCTCGCCCTCTCGGGCTCGGTGCCCGGGCGGATCGAGGTTCGCCTCTCCGGCCGCGACCCGGAGCTCGTCTACATCGAGGACGAGGAGCCGGAGCCCGCGCACGCCGCGGGAGCCGACGACTCCTTCTCCGCCCGCATCACCCTGCGCCTGCCCGAGGGGCTGAAGGCGCAGCTCGAGGTGGCCGCGAATCTCGAGGGCACCTCCGTCAACACGTGGATCGTGCGCGCGCTCCAGCGCGGGCTCGAGCCCCGTACCCGTTCAGTTCGCACCGGCCGGCGTCTGTCCGGCTACGCGGACAGCTAGCAGAGGAGAGCACATGTCCCGCCGCCTTCATCCGTTCCCGTGTGGCGCTGTCGTTCTACTGGTGCCCGACTTCTGCAATCCCGTCTACGACGAGCGCGTCGTGAGGCCTGCGGGCCGGGAGGGATACCGCCGTGTACGCGTTTGACACCCCCGCAGCCCCGCGGCTGCGCATCAAGAACGCCTCCGGCCTGATCTCCGTCGACCCTAGCGAGACCGGCCGGACGACCGTGGAGCTCGAGGCGCTCCGCGACGACGACGCCACGCGCGAGGCGATCGAGCGCGCCACGGTCGAGCAAAGTGGCAACGAGATCACGATCGAGATCGGCACCGGCGGCAAAGGGTTTGGCGTCGGTCCTGCGTGGATCTCCTTCGGCCGCACGCCACAGGTCGGCATCAGGATCCGCTGCCCCGAGGGAGCAGACCTCGACTGCACGACCGCCTCGGCCGATTTGGCCGCCACCGGCCGGCTGGGGCAGGTGGAGCTGAAGACCGCCTCCGGCGACACCACGGTCGAGAGCGTGGCGAGCCTGCGCGTTCAGTCAGCGAGCGGCGACGTCCGCGCGGTCACCGTCGACGGCGAGGCCCGGCTGCAGACCGTCTCCGGCGACGTTCGCGTCCGAACGGTCATCGGCGCGGCCTCGGCCACGCTCGTCTCCGGCGACCTGGCTGTCGACGACGCCCAGAGTGACCTGACCGCCAGGACTGTCTCCGGCGACCAGCGCATCGGCGCGATCCAGCAGGGCACGATCAAGCTCCAGTCCCTCTCCGGCGACGTGCGGATCGGCGTCCGTTCCGGCACCCGGCTCCGCATCGACGCCAATTCGACGAGCGGCGACGTCAGCTCCGAGCTCGACGTGAAGGACGCGCCGTCCGAGACGCCGAGCACGCGCGAGGCGCACCTCGATGTCAAGACGGTCAGCGGCGACATCGAGATCACACGGGCCGCTCCCATCGCCGTCTGATGCGGCGGCCGGGAGGACTGTGGCGGCACCGCGACTTCCGGGCTTTTTGGGCCGCTGAGACGATCAGCCAGTTCGGCTCCCAGGTCACGTTCCTGGCACTGCCGCTCGTTGCGATCCTCTCCCTCTCGGAGAGCACGTTCCGGGTCGCGCTGCTGACCAGCGTCGAGTTCCTGCCGTTCCTCCTCTTCACCCTGCCCGCAGGAGTCTGGGTCGACCGGCTGCGGCGGCGGCCGATCCTGATCCTCGGCAACCTCGTCCGCGCTGTTGCACTGCTGACGGTGCCGGTCGCTCACTGGGCAGGCGCGTTGACGATCTGGCAGCTCTACGCGGTCGGCTTCGTCGTCGGCGTCGGCACGGTCTTCTTCGACGTCGCGTACCAGTCGTACCTCCCGTCGCTCGTCGGACGCGAGCAGATCGTGGAAGGGAACGCGAAGCTCGAAACGAGCCGATCTGCCGCTCAGGTCGGCGGTCCGGGGTTTGCGGGGGTGCTCGTCTCGGCCCTGACCGCCCCGGTCGCAATCCTCGCCGACGCCGTCAGCTTCCTCGTCTCGGCACTCCTCCTCGGCGTGATCCGGACCGAGGAGTCGCTGCCGGCGCGCGAGGAGCGCAGGCCGCTGCGAGCGGAGCTGCTCGAAGGCTTGCGCTATGTGCTCGGCCACCCGTTTCAGCGCGGCCTTGTTGCCGCCGTCGCAATCTCCAACTTCTTCGGGCAGCTCCTCTTCTCGATTCTGCTCGTGTACGCCGTACGTGAGCTCGGGCTGAGCGCAGCGACGATCGGCGTCGTCTTCTCGCTCGGGAGCGTCGGCACGCTGATCGCGGCGGTGACCGCGCGTCGCATCAGCGACCGGCTGGGCGTGGGCAGGACGATCGTGGTCGCGGCGCTCCTCTTCGGGCCGGCGACGATGCTGATCGCCGTCGCGCCGAAGGATCTCGCGATCCCGTTCATCGTCGCCAGCACGTTCGTGCTCGGCTTCGGCGCAATCCTCTTCAACATCACCGGCATCAGCCTGATCCAGGCGATCACGCCCGACCGCATGCTCGGACGTGCCAACGCATCGCGCCGCTTCGTGGTGTGGGGCGTGATCCCGTTCGGGGGCCTCGCCGGCGGGGCGCTCGGGTCTGCGATCGGGCTACGGGAGACGATCGTCGTCGGCGCAGTCGGGGGCGTGCTCGCCGTGATCCCGATCCTCCTTTCGCCGATCCGGTCGGTCGGGCGGATGTCGGAGCTCGAGGATCAGCTCTCGCCGATCGCGTCCGCCAGCAGCGCGTAGGCGAAGCACTGCCACGCCAGGTCCGGCTGCGAGCGCAGCCGTGCGAGCCCGTCGCTCACCGCCGCCAACCCCTCCGAAGCGGCGGTGAGCCGGGCGAGCCCGTCCTCGAGCTGGTCGCGCGCCCCCTCAACGTCGAGGTCGGCCGCGACCGCCGAGACGGCCCGGTCGTCCAGCTCAAGCTCCCGCCTCGGGTCGCCGCCCGTCGCGAGCAGTAGCTCCGCGCGGCGCAGGGTGGCGCGCTGCTCCTCTTCGTCGAGCTCGACTTCCTGGCCGGCGAGCCACGCGAGGCCAAGTAACAGACTGTTACTTGGCCCCGCTTCGAGCACCTCCAACGCCGTACGCATGCGGCGAGCCTACGGTTGTCAGGGGATAAAGGCCAGATCCTCCGGTGGGGCGCCGGCCATCGGCGTCTCGAACAACGGTCCCGCCCCGTCGGGATCGATCGTGAGCGCGCCGCCCGTGGCGAAGAACACGCCGATCTGCACCTGCGCGGCCACCGCCGCCTGCGCCACGAACAGCGTCGGGCCGAAGTTCGTCAGGAACGTGTGCGGATTCTTCGCGAAGCCGAGGCCGAGCGAGAACGCGATGTCGTTCCGGAAGAGCGTCGTCCGGTCGGCCAGATTGCCCGCGCGGATAATCGCCGACGTGGTCGGGTTCGGCACGGTCGTGTCGCCTCGGCCGAACTGGAGGATGACCGACTTCGCAGGGACGCCTGCCAGCGGTTGGGCCCGGAGGTGCGGCGCGTACGCGACCGGGTTCCCCGCCTGGGTCGCCCACTCGCTGCGCTCAGTGAACGCCTGGATCGCCGAAGCGCCGGGCACGGTGTCGATCCTCGGTGGCTGGTTGCGCAGCGGGATGTTGTCGTTGAAGCTGACGCCGCCGATGTTGATCAGCGAGGGCGTGCGTGACGCAAGGGCGAACCCGAGAAGCGGGCGAAAGGTGGGGCTGAGCAAGGTGATCGCCGTGATCGACCCGCCCGGGACGTTGATCACGCCGTTCTGGACGTTCGGTTCGACGGCGAGGAACTTGGCGCCGTAGATGCCGCCGAACGACTGACCGAAGTACGAGATGCGCGACGAGTCGAGGTCCGGCGTCCCGTTGTCGTCGACGTCCACCCCGCCCTCGATCTGCCGGACGAGCTGCATCAGGTCGATCACGGTCTGGCGCAGGCCGTCCCGGCTGGCGGCGAGCGTCTGCGGCGGCGCGGCGCTCGAGCCCTCGGTGTTGCCGATCGCAGTATCGCCGCTCTGGTCGATCCCGCGCCCGCCGGCCGCGAGCGTCACGGGTCCGCCGGCAGTGCGGTTGACGGTCAAGGTCCCGAACGGACCGAAGCCGTGGCCGACGACGTTGATCGAGATCGTCGCGACGCCATGTGCCGCCAGCACGGAGGCGACGGCGAAGGGGCTGTTGTTCTTGCTGTCGCCGAAGCCGTGACCGAAGATCGCGACGGGGTAGCCGCCTGCGGGTCGCGGGCCGGCCGGCACGAACAGGTTGAAGTAGACGCGGTTCGTCCCTTGCACCGCGGGCACGCCGGTGGCGCTGCCGACGGGCGGGATCACCTTCGACGCGTTCTCGTAGTCGGGCGAGTCGAAGGCGCCGAAGGCGATCGAGCCGACGGCCCCCGGGATGACGTCCAGCGCGGGCGTCGGGGCGAACGTGTTGCTGAAGCCCGGAGCAGTGCTCGTCTGGCGCGAGAACGCGATCGAGGTCACACTCGATCTCGGGAAGACTGTCCGAACGCCGCCGCCGCCGAGCAGGAAGTCGGTCGGCCCGGGCGTCGAGGCCTTGATCTGACCGCGCACCTGCTCGAGGAGCGCTGTAGCGCTCTGGGTGGTGAAGAGGCTCGCAGCTGCGACGTCCTCCTCCTCGACTCCGGCCGGGAGCGAGCTCTCGAGCGCTGCGAGCAGGTCCTTGCGATACGCCTTGTCGGCCCCGTCCTTCGTCTGGCCGTAGTTCAGCTCGCGACGGAACGCCGCCCTGGCGACTGGGTCGCCGCCGGCGTCGCGAACGCCGGTCGTGACCACGAGCAGGTAGCGGGTGTGCTGGTCGAGCAGCTGGTCCGACTCGACGTGCAGGGTGTCGACGGCCGGCTCCCAGACGGTCTGGTTGATCCCGGTCACGGCGCCGTCGGGCAGCCGGACGAGAAAGACGCTCGAGCTGGAGACGCTCGCGGGGTCGATCTCGCCCGTGAAGGGGATCGAGATCCGTGGCTGGAGGTTGAAGCCGTCCAGCGTGTTGAGCACGTCGACGTCCTGGCAGTCGGACGGCCGGACTGTGCAGTCGGGCTTCGGCAGGTCGACGCGGAGGCCGGTGATCTGGGTCGCGTCCGCAACCGTGTAGCGGTCGGTGGGGAAGGGAGCGCCCGATGGGCTCGAGACGTCGAACCCCGGTTCCACGCCGGCGGCAAGCCCCGTTGCAGGTGTGAGCACGAAAGCGGCAAGTGCCAGCAGCATGAGTCGGCGCGGCAACGACGGCATTGAAAAACTCCCCCTCGGTTAGATGACCCCTAACCGACGCTACTCCGTTCGGACGAGCAAATCAACGTCGCGAGAGCGCTCGAACCAGTCGGAGTAGCCGCCCTCGAATGAGCGCGCCTCGCCGCCCTCGACCTCCACGATTCGGTCGACGATGCGATCGAGGAAGTAGCGGTCGTGCGAGATCACGCACACGGTCCCCGGAAACTCCTCGAGCGCCGTCTCGAGCGCCTCGACCGAGTCGATGTCGAGGTGGTTCGTCGGCTCGTCGAGGACGAGCAGGTTCGGCTGCGCCACCATTAGCAGCAGCAGCTGGAGGCGCGTTCGCTCCCCGCCCGACAGCAGCTTGTTCGGCCGGCGCACCTGCTCGTAGGGGAAGAGGAACTTCATCAGCAGCGAGACGGCCTCGTCCTCGGCGCAGCGGTGCGCGAGCCGGACCGTCTCGAGCGGGCTCGACTCCGGATCGAGCGTCTCCTGGTCCTGGGCGAGGTAGCCGACCTTGATCGACGGGCCGACCCAGACCTCGCCCTCGCTCGGCTCGAGCTCGCCGACGACCGTCTTCAGCAGCACGCTCTTGCCGGCGCCGTTCGCGCCGACGAAGCCGACGCGCTCCCCGGTCACGACGGTGAGCTCCACGTCCGCGAGGACGACGTCGTCGCCGAACCGGATCCCGACATGGCGGAGCTCGAAGACGCGCTGGCCGCCGCGCACCTGTGGATGCAGCCGCAGCGCGATCTTCCGCCGCTCGAGCACGGGCCGCTCCACCTTCTCCATGCTGTCGATCTGCCGCTGCTTGTTTCGCGCCTGCCTGATGTTGCGCTGGTCGGGCACCCAGCTGGCCCAGAGCTTGAAGCGGCGAATCGCCTCCTCGAGCCGCTCGATCTCCTTCTGCTGGGTCACGAACTGCTGCTGCTGCCGTTGCAGCTCGAGCTCCCGCGCGAGCGTGTAGGCGGAGTAGTTGCCGGGCCACATCCGGATCCGGCCGCGATCGAGCTCGGCGATCTCCCTGACGGTCTCGTCGAGCAGGTAGCGGTCGTGGGAGACCGCGACAGCGGCGCCGTCGAAGCTCGCCAGCAGCCGCTCGAGCAGAGAGCGGCCGACCGCGTCGAGGTGCGCCTCCGGCTCGTCGAGCAGGAGCACGTCAGGATCCTGGGCGAGGCACGCCGCCAGCGCGATCAGCTTCCGCTGCCCGCCCGAGAGGGCGCTCGTCGGCAGCGTCAGGTCGGCTTCCTCGATTCCGACGTCGAGCAGCATCGCCCGGGCGCGCCCGTCGATGCTCGGCCCGCCAGCGGCCTCCCAGCGCTCAATCAGCTCCTCCTGGCGGTGGAGGACGCGCGCCATCTTGTCGAGGTCGGCGTGGAGCTCGGGCGACGCCAGCTGCTCGGCGACACGGTGGAGCTCCTGATCGAGCTCGTCCAGGTCGGGGCGGGCCGCCCGGACCGTCTCGAGCGCGTTCCGCTCGTCGCCGAGCGGGTGTTGCGGGAGGAAGGAGACGACGATTCCGCGTTTCCGCACGGACGTGCCCGCGTCGGGCTCCTCGAGCCCGGCGATCAGACGCAGCATCGTCGACTTCCCCGACCCGTTGGCGCCGACGACGCCCACGCGGGCGCGCGGTTCGATCGCGAACTCGAGCCCGTCGAGCACGGTTCGGCTGCCGAACGACTTGCGGACGGCATTGAGGCTGAGGAGGGCCAACTTAGACCCCGCGTATGACGGAGAGCACGTACTCGTCCTTGCCCTCGAGGAGCGCGTCTGCGACGCGCGCCTCGCCGGAGATCCCGGTGCGGGCGGTGAGCACCTCGTACAGTCGCTCGTCGCTCATCCCCGCGCCGCGGCCCGCTGCCACGATCCGCTCGATCACCGGCAGGGGGGTCCCGTCCGGCGCGAACTGCCAGGCGGGGTAGAGAAAGTCCCAGCCCCCAGGGCGGCGGACACCGAGCAGCTCGCCCGCCCGGCGCATCGCGTCGAGCCGGTTCGTTCCCACGCCGAGCCGCGTCGAGAGCCAGGAGCCCGAGAGCGATTCGCCGGCGAGAGTCACTTCCATGAGACGAATCATGCCTATGCTGGGCCCATGCCAGGCCATTGGGAGCTGATCGCGCTCGCCGTCGTGCTGGTGCTGCTCTTCGGCTCGAAGCAGCTGCCGTCGATCGCGCGGAACCTCGGCCGCGGCGTCCGCGAGGTGAAGGACACCGTCGGCGGGATCGACCCGCGCGATGACGTCCGCAAAGCGCTCGAATCGCCGGACGACGAGTCCAGCGCCGAGCGCTAGCTCCACCGGTCTAGATCCCCTCGCAGCACGAGATCGGCGCAAACTTGGGGCTGCTCGCGCTCGACGTATGCGTCCTCCTCGGCCATCCACGTCTCCCACTGCGCGCGCGCCTGCTCTCCGTCCCGCTCCAGGCCGCGCTGGAGGCGCAGGTCCCGCGGCGTCTCGACCCAAATCGCGAAGGCGAGGAACGGCCGAAAGGCTTCACGGGACGCGGACACCCCTTCGAGCACGACGAATGATCCAGGCGAGACAGCTTCGCTGCCCGCGTCCGTACCGGGTGCCCAGTTCGAGCGGCGGTACCGTGCCGTCTCACCGCGGGACAGCGGCTCGAGCACCTCCTCGAGCAACCGCGGCCACCAGTCGAGCGGGACGTCCCAGCTCGCGAAGTCGTCCGTGTGGACGATCGGCGCATCGCCGAGCTCCTGCGCAAGTTCTTCGGCCAATATGCTCTTTTGCCCGCCCCGCCGTGACCGTCGACCGCGACAATCCGCGTCGACATCCCCTCCGGCGGCGTTGCTGCGCGCACGAGCCGCGCGACATGTTGTATCTGTTGTCTTGAAAGCCGATCCGTCATTGGGTCTGGGAGCGAAGCGACCCTTTAGGGGTCTACGCGCATCAGAAATCTGCTCCCGCAGATTTCTGATCTACGCCAACAGTGGAGCGTGCCGGGATCGAACCGGCGACCTCCGCGTTGCAAACGCGGCGCTCTCCCAGCTGAGCTAACGCCCCTTGCTAAGGGCAATCAGTGTAGAGGCTCTTCGGGCGGCAGAGCCGCCCCTTTAGGGATCTTTGCGCGTCAGGGATCTGCTTCCGCAGATTCCTGACTTGCGCCGACGAGG
>JBKJSM010000008.1:0-5130 GCA_046594445.1 Gaiellaceae bacterium
TGGGCCGAGTCCACGGGCGAGACCGCCCGGGAGATCGTCTCGCCCGTCACCGGCGAGACGCTCGCGTCGGCCCCGAACGCGAGCGTCGCCGACGTCGAGCGGGCGACGCGCGCGGCCCGTCAGGCGCAGCCCGGCTGGGCGGCGCTCTCGGCGTGGGAGCGCGCGACCGTCTGCCACGCGATCGCCGACCTGATCGTCGAACGGCGCGAGGCGTTCGCGCGCGAGCTCTCGCTGGAGCAGGGCAAGCCGTACGTGGCCGAGGCGCTCTCCGACATCGACGAGACGGCTGAGAACTTCCGCATCGCGGCCGAGGACGTGAAGCGGATGGAATCGGCGATCATCCCCTCGCAGGACGTCAACAAGCGGATCCTCACCTTCCGCAAGCCCAACGGCGTCTACGCGGCGATCACGCCCTGGAACTTCCCGACGCTGATCCCGGTGGAGCTGATCGCGCCGGGGATCGCGGCCGGCAACACGATCGTGATCAAGCCGTCGGAGTGGACGCCGATCGCGATGGCGAACTTCATGCAGATCATGGCCGAGGCCGGGCTGCCCGACGGCGTCGTCAACGTGATCTACGGCGACGGCGCGGTGGGCGAGGCGCTCGTCACGAGCGACAACGTCGACTGCATCGGCTTCGTCGGCTCGCACGGGACGGCCGAGAAGATCGTGCGCGCGGCAGGCCTCAAACGGAGCCTGATCGAGGCGAGCGGCAACGGGCCGGTGATCGTCTGCGCCGACGCCGATCTCGCGGCGGCCGCGAAGGGAGCGGTCTTCGGCGGCTTCTTCTGCGCGGGGCAGGTCTGCTGCGCCACCGAGCGCGTGCTCGTGGACAAGCGCGTGCACGACGACTTCCTCGCCGAGGTGCTGAAGGCCTCGGCCGAGTGGAAGCTCGGCGATCCCTTCGCCGAGGACACGCTCGTCGGCCCGATGAACAACGAGCCGACCGCACGGAAGATGGACGCGCACCTCGAGGATGCGGTCGCCAAGGGCGCCGAGATCGTGCTCGGCGGCTCGCGCGACTCCAACCGACCCACGGACCTCTATTACCAGCCGACCGTGATCGACAACGTCGGCGTCGACACGCTGATCAACCGCGACGAGACGTTCGGCCCGATCGTGCCGCTGATCACGGTCGACGGCGACGACCACGCGCTCGAGGTCGCGAACGACTCCCACCTCGGCCTACAGGCGGCCGTCTACACCCGCAGCCTCAAGCGCGCGTTCCGCTACCTCGACAACCTCCAGGTCGGGAACGTCGTCGTCAACGACTCGACCGACTACTGGGAGGCGCACGAGCCCTTCGGCGGCGCGTCGGGCACCAAAAGCGGCTGGGGACGGATCGGCGGCCGCTATACGATGCTCGACATGACCGACCTGAAGACGGTCGTCTTGGACGTCGGGGGTCTCGACTGAGAGCCGCGGCCTGCGTCGTCGCGCTGCTGGCGCTCGCCGCCGCCGGCTCGGCGGGCGCCCGCCAGGACGCGAACGGGATCCCGGCGTACGTGGACGGCTACGCGAAGTGGCCGAAGCTGAACACGACGCCGGTCCGCGGCGGCTCCTCCGCGCACCCGGGCACGAAGAACGTGTACGCGAGCAAGCGCAAGGTCGGCGCGCGCTACCCGGTCGGCACGATCGTGGTGAAGACAGCCACACCGCCCGGGAAGAAGTGGCTCTCCCTCGTCGCGGCGATGCGGAAGATCAACGGGACCGCGAACGGCGGCTGGCGCTGGGAGGAGTTCACCCGCTCGTCGCCGACCGCGCGCTTCACGAAGGTCAGCTTTCCGGAATCCGGCTGCGCTGCCTGCCACGCGCAGGCGAAGTCGCGCGACTACGTCGTCACGCGGTAAGAAGCCGTTCGAGCGCGGGCTCGAGGCCGAGCGAGTCGCGCAGCTCCTCGTAGGCGCGGCGCACGTCGGCGCCCGCCGGCGCGCCCTTGACCGCTCGGATCAGGACGTTCTTGGCCGTGTGCTCGAGCGGCACGAGCTCGACGAGCTGGGCGCGGTAGCCGGCGAGCTCGAGCAGCTGCGCGCGAAGCGTGTCGGTCACGAGGGCGGCGAAGCGCTCCTTCGCCAGGCCGTGGCGCAGGAGCGGCGCGAGGAGCGAGCTCTCGATCTGGCGGTGGGCCTCCTTCTGGCAGCAGGGGACGGCCAGGATGGCGTCGGCCTCCCACCGGACGGCCTGCGCGAGAGCCTCGTCGGTCGCCGTGTCGCAGGCATGAAGCGAGACGACGAGATCGACATCCCCGCCCGCGTCGAAGCCGGCGATGTCGCCGTGCTCGAAGCGCAGGCCGGCGGCGTTCGTCCTGACCGCGAGCGCGGAGCACGCCTCGATCACGTACTGCTTTAGGTCGAGCCCCACGATCTCGACGTCGCGGCCGCGCAGGGCGGTCAGCAGATGGTGGATCGCGAAGGTGAGATAGGACTTGCCGCTGCCGAAGTCGACGATCCGCAGCGTCCCCTCCGGCTTCAGCGCCGGCACGACGTCGTCGACCAGCTCGAGGAAGCGGTTGACCTGGCGGAACTTGTCGTAGCGGCTCTTGCGGACCTTCCCCTCCGGGGTCATCACCCCCAGCTCGACGAGGAAGGGGACGGGCGTCCCCTCCTCGAGCAGGTAGCGCTTCTTCCTGTCGTGCGAGCGGTCGGCGGCCGCGCGGGTCGGAGGACGCTTCAGGACCGTCTCGCCCAGCACCTGCCAGTCGGCCTCGGAGGACTGGAGGAGCCCCTGCCCGTAGTCGGCGAGCAGGACGCCGAGCCGCTCCCGGGCCGCGCCGGGCGCGAGGTTCTCGTGCGTCGTCCGGTCGGCGAGCTGGGTCGTGAAGCGATAGCCGCTCTCGCCGCGCAGGTCGACCGGATCGACGGTCACCTTCGCCGGCAGCTCCCGGGAGCGCGGCTTCGAGAGCACCGCCCGCATCAGCGACGCGCCCTCGAACAGGTCCTTCAGCAGCGTGTCGGTTTCGGGCATCGCCTACACACCGTAGGCCTCCAGGAGCTTCAGCCAGATCTCACTGCGCGTCGGGAAGGAGGGAATCGCGTGGGCGAGCCGTTCGAGCGGGACCTCGCAGACCACGGCGATCGTCGCCGCATGCAGCCACTCGGCCACCTCGAAGCCGGTGAACGTCGCGCCGACGATCACACCGCCGTCGTCGTCGATCACGAGCCGCGAGGTGCCTGACGTGTTCCTGCCGACGAAGCTCGACCCCGCCGTCGCGCTCGTCTCGACGTCGATCGCTCGCGCGTTGATCCCGGCCTCTGTCGCCGAGGCGAGCGTGTGGCCGACCGCCGCGACCTGCGGGTCGGTGAAGATGACGCGCGGCGAGAGCGGGCCGTCGGAGACGAGCTTCGCGTCCTTGCCGAGGATCGCGTCGGCGGCGAGCCGCGCCTGGTACTTGCCCATGTGCGTCAGCAGCGCGCGGCCGTTCGCGTCGCCGATCGCGTAGAGCCAGTCGTGCTTCGCCGAGCGGAGGCCCTCGCCCACCTCGACCGGCTTGCCCGGCTCGAGCCCGATCGTCTCGAGCCCGAGGCTCTCCGTCGCGGGCTTGCGCCCGACGGCGACGAGGAGCTCAGCACCCGTGGCGCTCGACCCGTCCTCGAGCTCGACCGTCACGGCCCCGTTCCGGGCGATCGACACGGCCTTGCTCCCGGTTCGGACGTCGACGCCCGCCTCGCGGAGCGCAGCCTCGACCTGCTCAGACGCGAAGGGCTCCTCGCGCGCGATCAGTCGCGGTGCGCCCTCGACCACGATGACGCGCGTGCCGAGCGACGACCATGCCTGCGCGAGCTCGACACCGACGACGCCGCCGCCGAGGACGACCAGGCTCTCGGGCGGCGCCTTCGCGGTCGTCGCCTCACGGTTGCCCCACGGGCGCGCCTCCTTCAAGCCGGGGATCGGCGGCATCACCGGGCCGCTGCCGGTCGCGACGATCACGGCCTTCCGGGCGAGAAGCGCGTCGTCACCCACCCGGACGCGGCGCTCGCCGTCGATCTGTCCGCGACCGCGAACGAGCGTGACCCCGCGCTCCTCGAGCCAGGGCAGCTGCGACGAGTCGTCGAGATCGTGGATCACCTCGTCGCGGCGCTTCAGGACCGCGAGGGCGTCGAGCCCGTCCGCCCGCACTCCCGGGACGCGGGCCACCTCCCCGAGGAGCTCTGCCGGCCGCAGCAGCGCCTTCGAGGGCATGCAGGCGTAGAAGGCGCACTCCCCGCCGACGAGGTGCTTCTCGACCAGCGCGACCTCGAGGCCCGCCTCGGCCAGCCGGCCGGCGGCGACCTCGCCGGCCGGGCCGGCGCCGATCACGACGACGTCGAAGCTGCGCTCGGACACGACCCGAGTCTGGCAGATGGAAGAATCCGGACGCGCGGTGCGTTAGGTAGAAACCAGAGACCGGGGTCGAGATCTCAGGAGGAGGAGAGAAGGATGGCACTTCAGCTCGGGGACACGGCGCCGGATTTCGAGGCGGAGACGACGGAAGGGAAGATCTCCTTCCATGACTGGATCGGCGACTCGTGGGCGGTGCTGTTCTCGCACCCGAAGGACTTCACCCCCGTCTGCACGACCGAGCTCGGCTACATGGCCAGCATCAAGCCGGAGTTCGACAAGCGCGGCGTCAAGCTGATCGGCCTCTCCGTCGACCCGGTCGACAGGCACGCCGACTGGGCGAAGGACATCGAGGAAACGCAGGGGACGGCACCCAACTATCCGATGATCGGCGACGTTGACTTCAACGTCTCGAAGCTCTACGGGATGCTTCCAGGCGGCACCTCCGGCGACCCGCTCACCCGCACCCCGGCCGACAACCAGACCGTACGCAACGTCTTCGTGATCGGCCCGGACAAGAAGGTCAAGCTGATCCTCGTCTACCCGATGACGACCGGCCGCAACTTCGACGAGGTGCTGCGCGTGATCGACTCGCTCCAGCTGACCGCCAGGCACAAGGTGGCGACGCCGGCGCAGTGGCAGCAAGGCGACAACGTGATCATCGCCGGCTCCGTCACCGACGACGAGGCGAAGGAGACCTACCCGGACGGCTGGGAGTCGCCGAAGCCCTACATCAGGATCGTGCCGCAGCCGCGCTGAGGAGGGCGAAGGGAAAGCCGACGCGCGGACTCGAACCGCGGACCCCTTCATTAC
>JBKJSM010000112.1:0-4030 GCA_046594445.1 Gaiellaceae bacterium
GTCGACGCCTTCGAGGCGCGCATCCGGGCGCTCGAGGAGCAGGCGCTCTCGCCGCTCGCGGTGCGCTCGTACGAGACGCGCGGTCGGTTGCGCGAGGAGGACGAGGCCGGGATCCGGACGCCGTTCCAGCGCGACCGCGACCGGATCGTTCACTCGAAGCCGTTCCGGCGCCTGAAGGGCAAGACGCAGGTGTTCATCGACCCGGCGGGCGACCACTACCGCACCCGGATGACGCACACGCTCGAAACGACCGGGATCGCCCGCGTCGTCGCCCGCGCGCTGCGGCTGAACGAGGATCTGACCGAGGCGATCGGGCTCGGCCACGACACCGGCCATCCGCCCTTCGGGCACGCGGGGGAGGAGCAGCTCGACCACTGCCTGCGCGAGCGCTTCGGCACCGGCTTCCGCCACAACGAGCAGTCGCTCGAGATCGCGGTGGAGCTGAACCTGACGGCGGAGGTACGCGACGGGATCCTCACGCACACGGGCGAGCAGGAGCCGCAGACGCTCGAGGGCAAGGTCGTCCGGCTCGTCGACCGCGTCGCGTACATCAACCACGACATCGACGACGCGATCCGCTACGGGATGATCGCGGCGGCCGATCTGCCGAGGACGGAGATCGAGCTGCTCGGCGATACGGGGTCGAGCCGCATCGACGCGCTCGTCCTCGACCTGATCGAGAGCTCGGAGCGAGCCGGCGACATCGTCCAGAGCGAGGACGTGGGCGCGGCGATGCTGGCGCTGCGGTCGTTCATGTTCGAGCGCGTCTACCTCGGCGAGCACGCCCGTGGCGAGCACGAGCGCGCGCACGCGACGATCGCCGCGATCTTCGACCACCTCGCGGCGCGCGGGGACTCCGAGGAGGAGATCCGCACATTCGTCTCCGGCATGACCGACCGCTTCGCGCTGTCGTACGCTGAGTCGCTCTAGTGGCCCGGATCAAGGACACGTCGGTGAGGGAGGTCGTCGCCGCGGCCGACATGGTCGAGGTCGTCTCCGGCCGGACGCAGCTGCGCAAGGCGGGTGCGCGCTACTCCGGCCGCTGCCCCTTCCACGAGGAGCGGACGCCGAGCTTCTCCGTCAATCCCGCCGACAAGCTCTACCACTGCTTCGGCTGCGGCAAGGGCGGCGACGTGATCACGTTCGTCCGCGAGACGGAGAGCCTCGACTTTGCCGGGGCGGTCGAATGGCTGGCGGAGCGGTTCCGCGTCACGCTCGAGTACGAGGAGACCTCGCCGCAGATCGAGGAGTCGCGCAAGCGACGCGACCGCTTGCACGCGGTGCTCGACCAGGCGGCGCTCTTCTACGAGCGCCTGCTCTGGGAGTCGGCGGCGGGCGCCCCCGTCCGCGCCTATCTCGAGAGCCGCGGCCTCGGCGAGGCGGTCTGCCGCGAGTTCCGGCTCGGTCTCTCGCCCGGCGACGGGCTCGCCAAGAAGGCGCGAGAGAAAGGTTTCACCGCCGACGAGCTGCGCGGTGCCGGGCTGACGAACGCCCGCGGGAACGACTACTTCCCGCCGCGGCTGATGTTCCCGCTCGCCGACGCGCGCGGCCGCATCGTCGGCTTCCAAGCGCGGAAGCTCCAAGAGGACGATCCGTTGCGCGGCAAGTACGTCAACTCACCCGAGAGCGAGCTCTTCCACAAGTCGGCGATCCTCTACGGCCTCCATCTCGCCCGGACGGCGATCGCCAAGCAGGAGCGCGCGATCGTCGTCGAGGGGAACACGGACGTGATCGCGCTGCGCGGCGCCGGGCTCGAGCCGGTCGTGGCGTCGATGGGGACGGCGCTCACGGAGCGTCAGCTGAAGGAGCTCCAGCGGCTGACGCGCCGGATCTACCTCTGCTTCGACTCCGACGCCGCCGGGGAGGACGCGACGCTGCGCGGGATGGAGCTCGCGACGACGCTCGGCTTCGACGTGCGCGTCGTCACTCTTCCCAAGGGTCAGGATCCGGCCGACGCGCCCGCAGGGTTCGAGGCGCGGCTCGGGCAAGCCGAGAGCTACATCGTCTATCGCGTGCGGCTCGAGCTCGACCGGACGCCCGACCGGCAGGAAGCGTTCGTGGGAGCGCGCGAAATTCTGGAGCGCAACGAGGACTCGCCCGAGTGGCGCGACGCTGTTCGGCTGCTCGCCGGGAGGCTCAGCCTGCCGAAGGAGACGCTGACGGGGCTGACGCCGAAGGGCGGCCCGCGCACGCTGACCGAGGAGCTCTCGCCGAAGCTGCTCGAGAAGGGCGACCAGCTCGAGAAGAACGCGCTGGCGGCGTGCGTGATGTTCCCCGCGCTCGTGAAGCTGCTCGCCCAGCTCGGCGCTGAACACTTCGATTCAGACGTGCACCGGCGTTTTCGTGCGCACCTCGTCGAGGGCGGGGAGGCGGAGGCGGACCTGCTCGCGCTGACGGCCGAGCTCGACGCACGCGGTGCCAAGGAAGGCCTCGACGAGCCGACTGGCAAAGAGCTCCTGCTCAACCTGCGCGAGCGTCGCCTCCAGAGGGAGCTCGCGCACGCCGACTTCGACCACATGAAGGAGCTCCAGGCTCAGCTGGCGCGGGTTCGGGACGCTCTCGTCGAGCTGGCCTAGCGTCCCGCGCGACCTCGCTACAATTCCGCGGTCGATCCCCGGTAGCTCAATTGGCAGAGCGGCGGACTGTTAATCCGTAGGTTGTTGGTTCGAGTCCAACCCGGGGAGCTCGTTTCTCATTTGTAAAGGGTAGGAGGAACTCATCGCCGCCACGGGAAAGTATCTATCCCGTGCGCACGCGACTCGTCCTCACCGCAGCCGTTGCCGTCTGCCTGCTTGGCACGCCTTCCGCCTTCGCAGGCCCCGATCCGGAGCTCGCATCGCTCCAGGTTGCGCTGCGCTCGAAGGGGATGTACTTCGGCGCCATCGACGGCCTCGGTGGCCCGAAGACGGCCAGTGGGTTGCGGACGTTCCAGCGCCTCGCCCGCCTGCCTGTCACGGGTGAGCTCGGCCCGTGGACTCGCGCCGAGCTCGGCGCGCTCGGCCGGCCGCTCGTCGCGCGCCGCGTGCTCGTCCAGGGGACGTACGGGTGGGACGTCTCGTCGCTCCAATTCCTGCTCGCCCGGGCCGGCCACCTGCGCCTGCTCGACGTGGACGGTCATTTCGGCGCCTCGACCAAGGCAGCGCTCGTCCGCTTCCAGCGCTCGCGCGGGCTGGCCGCGGACGGCGTCGCAGGACCGGCAACGCTGACGGCGTTCGGGCACGGACGGAGCGCGGGCGTGCTGACGCAGGTCACGGCTGCACCCCGCTCGTACGTGGTGCGCTCCGGTGACACCCTGGCCGCGATCGCCGCAAAGCACCAGACGACGATCCGTGCTTTGGCGACGGCGAATGGCTTGACGTCGGTGAACCTCGTCGTCGAGGGCGCGAAGCTGCGTCTTCCGGGCAGCGGCGTCAGCGGTCAAGCCGCCGAGCTCAGCCGCTCTACCGTGCGGTCGCACATCGACCGGTGGGCGGCCCACTACGGCGTGCCCACCCCTCTGGCGCGGGCGCTTGCGTGGCAGGAGTCCGGGTTCCAGACCAACGTCACGTCGTCGGTCGGCGCCTGGGGCCCTATGCAGGTGATGCCGGCGACCTGGTCTTACGTCGAGGAGAGCCTCATCCGCCGCGATGTGCCCCGTACCGGCGAGGGCGGCGTTCAGGTCGGGATGGCCTTCCTCAGCCACCTGCTCAAGCGCTTCCAGGGTGATCAACGGCTGGCCCTTGCCGCTTGGTACCAGGGTGAGAGGGCCGTACGCGAACGCGGGTTCTTCGACGAGACGAAGGTCTTCGTCGCGAACGTGCTCGCGCTCGTCGGCCGCGCGCCCTAGGGGGCGATCGCAGCCAGCGAGGCGTGAGCTCGGCGGGCGGCCTCCTCGACGTCGAAGACCCAGAGCGAGTCCGGCCGCTCGGGGTCTCCGAAGATCTCGACGTCCCAGGAGCCGCGCCAGCCGGCGTCGTCCAGGACGCGCATTAGCTGGGAGCTCCGTGAGCCCTCGCTCGGCAGGGCGCGGTCGCCACGGCCGCCCGGGAAC
>JBKJSM010000129.1:0-27110 GCA_046594445.1 Gaiellaceae bacterium
TCCCCTGCCCAGCGTGCCTGCGCCGCCTTCCTCGCGGCCTCGCTCCGCTGCTTCGGCGTCATCTTCGCCGCGCGCGCTTTCCCGCCCTTCAATCCTCCTCGGCGCCCAAGCTCGACCGCGGCGGGATTCTTGGCCTCGTCCGGATCGGACTCAGGCTCGTCAGACGTGGCTCTATCCACGATCCACGCGCCCAACTCGTTCACGTCTGTTGGGCGCTTGCGAGAGCGGTCGGGCATATACCAAGAGTAGCGCGGGCATCAGCCCTTGCCAACTTTCAGCCTGACCCAGTGCCGACAGCCCGCGCCGGCCACGACGCGTCAAGGACGCCGTTAGGAGACTGCGAGGAGCTTCGGCCGTTGCGCGAGATCCGCGGCGACCGTCTCGAGCGGGAGGATTCGCACGAGCGCGGCGACGCAGCGGGGACAGAACTGAGCCCCGGAGCCGACCTCGAGCTCGCCCAGGGCCTCGTCGAGCGGCCGCGCGGCACGATAGATGCGCGTCGTGAGCATCGAGTCGAGCGCGTCGGCGACGTGAATGATCCGGGCACCGAGCGGGATCTCCTCGCCCTTGAGCTGGTGCGGGTACCCGGTCCCGTCGAAGCGCTCGTGATGATGGCGGATCGCCGGGACGGCGTCGCCGAGGAATCCGAGCCGGTCGATGATTCGTGCACCCTCATCCGCGTGGCGCTGCATCAGCGCCCACTCCTCGGCGGTCAAGCTGGCGGGCTTCAGGAGGATCGAGTCCGGGATCGCGAGCTTGCCGATGTCGTGGAAGAGCGCCGCGTGGCCGAGCAGGTCGAGCTCCACCTGCGAGAGGTCAAGCTCGCGGCCGATCGCCAGGGCGAGCTGCTGGACGCGGCGGGAGTGGCCGGCTGTGTAGGCGTCGCGCGCGTCGACCGTGGCCGAGAGGCTCTCCATCGCGGCCGTCGAGCGCTCCTTCAGCAGCCGGTTCGCCTGCTCGAGCGAGACGTTCTGCGTGTGGATTGTCTCTGCCGCCTGACGGAGCTTCTGGGCGCTGCGGCGCGTGTGCGAGAGGTACGCCTCCTGCGTCTTGCGCATCAGCAGCAGCGGGACGGCGAAGACCGCCAGCGCGTAGAGACCGGCAGTGTGGTAGCCGATCGCGATCACGCCGCCGATGAAGCCGTAGACGATGTAGTGCGGGCCGAGCCAGAGGAAGCGCTCGTGCCAGATCCTCCAGAACTTCTCCCGACCCTCGAGCGCCAGCGCGATGGAGAGCAGAGACGTGTTGACGGCGAAGTACGTGGCGCCGGCGACGAGGCCGGCGACGACCGTTACGAGCTCTCCGAGCCCGCCGTCGAAGCCGAGCGCGAAGACCGAAGCGGCTGCGAGCGAGGAGAGCGACAGCGCGCCAATGTTGAAGAGAACGTGATGGAGCTTCGCCCGGTTGGCGCTCCACTGGACGACGCAGATCGCAACGGCGATCGCGAGCGCAGCACGGGGCCCGAACAGGGCTGCGCCGGCGAGTGCACCGACCGCACTGACCGAGATCGAGCCGTCGTCGAGCTCGAGCGCGAGGGCCTCCCCCACGCCGACCAGCGCGATCACGGCCAGCAGGCCGATCACATCGGTCGAGGACCCGAAGAGGGCGCCGAGCGTGCCCGCAGCGACGCCGAAGAACGTGACGAGCCCGACGAGCAGGCCGAGGCTCGTGGAGAGCTGGACGAAGCGAGGACCGCCCGTCGTGTGCGCGGTATGGCGGCGCTCCTGCTCCGGGAGCGCCTCGGGGACGCGGGCCAGGGGCTCCTTGTGGTCGCCGTCCTCCGGCACCGCGACGAGGCGAGCGCTCCGGTCGGCAGGCAGCAGGAGCGGCTCCGAGCTGGCGCCCAGGACGCGGTTACGGCCCTGAAGCTTGGCGCGGTAGACCGCGAGGTCGGCCTGGTGGATGAGCGCGTTCGGATCCTCAGCGTCCTTCGGGTAGCCGGCGACGCCGATCGAGACGGTCGCGCGGATGGGCTCGCTCGAGGTCTCGACCTCGAAGGCGCGATCGGCGATCGCCCGTCGGATCCGGTCTGCGATCTCGATCGCCTGCTCCGGCGGCGTCTCCGGCAGGAGGATCGAGAACTCCTCGCCGCCGAACCGGGCCGGCACGTCGTAGTGGCGGAGCTCGGCACGGAAGATCTCTGCGACGCCCTTCAGGACGGCGTCGCCGGCGAGGTGGCCGTAGGTGTTGTTGATCTCGCGCAGGAGGTCGAGGTCGGCCATGATCAGCGACAGCGGCCGCTCAAACCGCTTCGCCCGGCCGAGCTCCTCCGTCAGCGCTGTCGCGAAGTAGCGCGCGTTGAACAGGCCGGTCTTCGGATCGACGCGGGCTTCTGCCTGAAGTTGCGGTACCGACAGCGCCCGGTGGATCAGCAGCAGCGGCGCGACCGCGAAGGGGATCAGCCAGCCGTTCCAATCCCAGAAGGAGGCGAGTGCGACGCCGAGTGCCGTCAGGACGAGGTCGGTGGACACCCACTGGCCGTCGAAGAGGCCGATCTCGCGCAGGCTCGTCCCTCGCGCCAGGTGAACCATCCCTGCGAGCAGGAGATGGTTGAGCGCGACGAACGCCACACAGGCTGCCAGGCCGGCGAGCGCTGTCTCCGCGCCTCCGTCGATCATGATGAGGTCGGATTTGACCAACCGGGCGGCGCCCCACGCGCCCATCGTCGCGAGCGTGTAGTTGAAGATGTTGGAGCTCTGGACGTACCAGGGGAAGCGCTCCTTCAGCCACTCGGGCAGGTTCGTCGCGACCCCCATCAGGATCAGGAGCTCCGGTGGCAGCACGAGCGCGGCCGCAACGAGGAAGACGATCGAGGCGTGATACGCGCGCTTGCCCGGCACGCGCACCAGGAAGACGTGGGATGCGGCCGCAGCGGGCGCCAGCAGCGCAAACGCGAACCATGCATCCCCGGGCACGCCGTCGGCGAGACCCGGCAGAAACGGAGCCACGGAGGCGCCGGTGGCGATCGCGAGGATGGTGAGGAACGCGAGCGCCCGCACCGGCAGCTTCGGGCGCGGCGCGGAGTCGAGGCGGTCGTCGATCGCCATCGCTTCGTCGGGGCTCATCGGGTACCTCGGAGGATCGTCACGCTTCCTACTCCTTAGCCGCAAGAACACTGGTGTTCCCGGCTCCGCGTCCGTCCTGGCCGCAGGCCGTGAGACAGGTCACAACGTACTGCGCGCCCGGTGGTGGGGCATCCCCCGTTTGAGGGGGACACTTTCCCACCGCCGGGCGCGCATCTACCGCTTCCGAAGCCGTCTTACTCGGCCCAGGAGCTCTCCGCCCAGGTCGACTCGGCCCAGGTGCTTTCCGCCCAGGTCGACTCAGCCCACGTCGACTCGGCCCAGGTGCTCTCGGCCCAAGTGGACTCGGCCCAGGTCGACTCAGCCCAGGTGGAGGTCGTCCAGGTCGGGTTGGCGGCGACGTAGGTGCTCCACGCCGCACCGTCGAAGCGGCGCTCGCCGGCCGTCCCGATCACGAACGCGTACAGGTTGGAGTTGGGGTTCGGGGGGCTCGAGAGTGCAGCCGATCCCGCGACGTCGATCTCGCCGACGCCACCCTTCCACGCCTGGCCCACCAGAGCATTGGCCTTGAGCATCAGCGCGCCCTTGACCTGATCGGGGCTCCAGTCCGGGTGCCGAGCGAGCAGCTGCGCTGCCGCACCGGCGACAACCCCGGCCGAGAACGACGTTCCCGACATCCACATCCGGCCCGGGCTGAGCACCCGCTCCGGCTTGGTCGTCGCGAGCGTTCCGAGCGCCGGCACCGGTCCGACCAGATACCGGCCCGGAGCCGAGACGTCCGGCTTCGCGAAACCCATCACCGAGAACCCGTGCGCCGACCAGCCCGGCACGACATCGTCCGCGGTGCTGGAAGTGCCACGCGTGTCGATCGCACCGGCCGTGATCACGAACGGGTCGTTGCCCGGCGACTTGATCCGAACCTGACTCACGTCCGAGCCATGGTTGCCCGACGCAGTCACAACCACGACGTCGTTGAACCAGAGCCGCTCGACCGCGTGGTTCAGCGGATCGTAGAGCGGGTGCGTGACGTCGGCCCGTGCCAGCGAGAAGTTCGCGACCCGGATGTTGTACTGCGCCTTGTTCGCGATGATCCAGTCGACGGCAGCGATCACGTCGCCCACCCTCGACTGCCCATGCTCATTCGAGGTCCTGATCGAGACGATCGGAGCGTTCGCAGCCACACCCCTGCCGGCCGGGTTGCTGCCCGCGGCCATCGCGGCCACCATCGTGCCGTGCCCGTTGTCGTCACCAGCAGACGCCGACGCGCACGTCGAGCACACCGACACAGCCGCGACGAGCCGCGACCCGAAGTCCAGTGCCGACGCATCGACCCCGCTGTCCACGATCGCAATCGCGGGCGCCTGCGGTGCCGGTGAGAGGAGCGAGCCCCAGAGCGAGTCCGCGTTGATCGCGTCCCGCCAGACCTCGTTGTCCTCGTACGCCTGGCTCTTGACCCCGGAGTTCGGGGTGATCGCCTTGACGTCCGAGTCGCCGGCGAGCTTCAACAGCTGCTTGCCCTTGATCTCGACCGAGGCACCCGGGATCGAGCGGAACTTCCGCTTGACCGTGCCCTGGTGCTTCTTCGACGAAGCGTCGGCCGTGTCGGCCGCCGCAGCCTCGACGATCACATCGAACTTCTGATTCGGATTGGCCGCAGCAGCATCCAGCAAACCCTTGGGCACATACGCACCTGCCCCGCTGCCAACACCATCCTTCGACTTCGCAACGGCGCCTGCCGGTACGACGATCGCCAGCAACATGCAGGCCATCGCCGCTCCGCGGCCACCCTTGCCCCAGAGAGCGTTCGAACGCAGCTCTCCGCCGCGGTTGCCCGAGCCCCAGAGGGCGCTCTGGCGAACATCTCCGCGCTTGCCGCTTGGATTTCCCTGCACTTTTTCTCCTTATAAGGCGCCGAAGCGCTTGCCGCATGCACATCTCGGGCTCGGACAAACGCCGCAGACCGAGCCGCCAATTGGTGGAACCGCGCTGACCGTATGCGCGCTAACGAGGGCAAGCCTCCCCCGTAAAGGGGAGGACCGGCGAACTTCCCTCGATCGAGTGACGCCGCGCACGAGGCCCGAAACGACACGCGCCCGGCGGGGTTTCCCACCGCCGGGCGCGTCGAAGGCTTCTGAAGCTGCGTTACTCGACCCAGGTGCTCTCGGCCCAGGTCGACTCCGCCCAGGTGCTCTCCGCCCAGGTCGACTCGGCCCAGGTGGAGGTCGTCCAGGTCGGGTTGGCAGCGACGTGAGCGCTCCACGCCGCGCCGTCGAAGCTGCGCTCGCCGGCGGCGCCGACCACGAAGGAGTACAGGTTCGCGTTGGGGTTCGGCGGGCTCGAGACGGCAGCCGCTCCTGTAACGTCGATCTCGCCGACACCACCCTTCCACGCCTGGCCCACCAGAGCATTGGCCTTGAGCATCAGCGCGCCCTTGACCTGGTCGGGGCTCCAGCCCGGATGCCGTGCGAGCAGCTGCGCTGCCGCACCGGCGACGATCCCAGAGGAGAACGACGTTCCCGACATCCACATCCGGGCAGGCCCGAGGAGCCGCTCCGGCTTGGTAGTCGCCAGCGTGCCGAGCGGCGGAACCGGTCCGACCATGTAGCGGCCGGGTGCCGAGACGTCCGGCTTCGCGAAGCCCATCACCGAATGGCCGTGCGCCGAGAAGCCCGGAACAACGTCGTCCGAGGTGCTGGCGGTGCCACGGGTGTCGATCGCGCCGGCTGTGATCACGAACGGATCGTTGCCGGGTGACTTGATCCGAACCTGACTCGTGGCCGAGCCATGGTTGCCCGCGGCGGTGACGACGACGACATCATTGAACCAGAGCCGCTCGACCGCGTGATTGAGCGGATCGTGCAGCGGGTGCGTGACATCTCCGCGTGCAAGGGAGAAGTTCGCGACCCGGATGTTGTACTGCGCCTTGTTGGCGATGATCCAGTCGGCGGCAGCGATCACGTCGCTGACCCTCGACTGCCCATGCTGATTCGACGTCCGGATCGAGACGATCGGAGCATTCGGGGCCACCCCCATGCCGGCCGGGTTGCTGCCGGCGGCCAGAGCGGCGACGAGCGTGCCGTGCCCCTGATCGTCACCGACAGAGCTGGTCGAGCACGTCGAGCACAGGGACACAGCCGCGACGATCCGCGAACCGAAGTCCACTGCCGACGGGTCGACCCCGCTGTCGACGACCGCGATCGCGGGCGCCTGCGGTGCCGGTGAGAGGAGCGAGCCCCAGAGCGAGTCCGCGTTGATCGCGTCCCGCCAAACCTCGTTGTCCTCGTACGCCTGGCTCTTGACCCCGGAGTTCGGCGTGATCGAGATCACACGCCAGTCGGACGCGAGCTTCAGCAGTTTCTTGCCCGCGATCGCCACGGAGGCGCCTGGGATCGAATGGAACTTGCGCTTGACCGTCCCGTCGTGCGAAACAGTCGCGCCTTCGACGTCATCGACCGCCTGCTTGTTCGTCTTGCCCGACAGGCCGCCTGACCTGGCCTCGACGATGACGTCGAACAGCTTCTGCGGATCGGCGGCAGCTGCCTCGCGGAGGCCCTGCGGCACGTACGCGCTGCCCGCGGTCGACGCCTTCTCGTTCTTGTCCTTCGCGACGGCGCCTGCCGGCACGACGACCGCCAGCATGAGCATGCAGGCGACCGCTGCGCGCGCGCGCAGCTCCCCGCCGCGGTTCCCCGAGCCCCAAAGGGCGCTCTCGCGCACCTTTTCACGCCTACCGCCTGAATTCCCCAGCATTCTCTCTCCCTTAGTGCGCAAAAGCGCCTGCCGCATGTCTTCCCCGGGCTCGGCGATCGTGCCGCAGACCGAGCCGCAATTCGTGAACCGGGCTCACCGTAGGCGCGCCGACCTTGAGGAACCTCCCCCGTTCAGGGGACTAGGGTCGATTTCACTCCATCGAGGGATCGGGTGGGGCCGTGTTCGGCCGAGCCCCGGCCGCTACGCTCGCAACCGGCATGAATGCACGCCTCGCCGTCGAAACGCTCGCCGCACGCGCCGCGAGCAAGCTCTCCCGCCTGGCCGGCACCGGTGGAGGGACGACGCTGCCTGGAAAGCTCCTCTGGAAGCTCGATCCGGGGGCGATCGACGCACTTGCCGCACGCCTGCCGCATGGTGTTGCGGTCGTTTCGGGGACGAACGGCAAGACGACCACCACGGCGATGGTCGCGGAGATCCTCGAACCTGGCAGGCGGCTCGCCTGGAACCGCTCGGGCGCCAACCTCGTCTCCGGCATCGCCTCGACGCTGCTCGCCGAGCGGGACGCGGAGCTCGGCTTGCTCGAGGCGGACGAGGCGGCTCTGCCGGAGATCGTCCGTCGCGTGCGGCCGAGAGCCGTGCTGCTGGGGAATCTCTTCCGCGATCAGCTCGACCGCTACGGCGAGCTCGAGCACGTCGCGGAGGCATGGCGCCGAGCGGCGGCCGCCCTTCCGACCAAGACCGTCCTCGTCGTCAACGGCGACGATCCGCAAGTCGGAGACCTCGCCCGCGACCGGGAAGGGGCGATCTGCTTCGGGATCGACGATCCGCGCCATGCGCGCCCCGCACTCCAGCACGCCGCCGACTCGCGCTATTGCGTCGCCTGCGGGCGCCCGTATGACTTCGCGGCTGCCTACGTGGGGCACCTGGGCGACTATCGCTGCCCGGCGTGCGGTCACGCGCGCCCCGAGCTCCAGGTTCGCGCAGGCCGGATCGAGCTGGATGGGCTCGAGAGCGCCTCGTTCGACCTGGAGACGCCGGCCGGCTCAACGCGGGTCAGGCTGCCCCTGCCCGGTCTCTACAACGTCTACAACGCACTCGGTGCGGCGGCGCTCGCCCAGGCGCTCGGCGCCTCCCTCGAGGAGATCAAGGCAGGTCTGGAGCGGTTCGGCGCTGCATTCGGCCGCTTCGAGCGGATCGCGGCCGGCGACAAGACGATCCTCGTGCTCCTGATCAAGAACCCGGCCGGCGCGAACGAGGTCGTCCGCACGCTCGAGCAGGGCGGCGCGCCCTCGCTGCTGGTGCTGGCCTTGAACGACGCGATCGCGGACGGGCAGGACGTCTCCTGGATCTGGGACGTGGACTTCGAACCACTCCTCGCGAGCACTGAGTGCGTGATCGCCTCGGGCGTCCGGGCAGCGGAGCTGGGTGTGCGCTGCGTCTACGGCGGGCTGGACGAGACTGCGCTCGAGGTAGAGCCCGATCTCGCCCGGGCGCTCGACCGCGGTCTCGCCCTGACCCCGGCGGGCGGAGAGCTCGTTGTCCTCCCCACCTACACCGCGATGCTCCAGCTGCAGGCGATTCTGACCGACCGCGGGCTCGCGAAGCCGTACTGGGAGCGGACATGAAGATCCGGATCGGGCACCTCTACCCGGACTACCTGAACATCTACGCCGATCGCGGCAACATCGCGGTCTTCGAGCGGCGGGCGGCCCTGCGCGGCCACGAGCTCGCCGTCACGTCGGTTTCCCTCGGCGACGAGCTGCGGCCAGGCGACCACGACCTGCTCTACATCGGCGGCGGCCAGGATCGCGAGCAGGCGTCGATCGCGCCCGACCTCGCCGAGAAGGGGCAAGCGGTCAAGGACGCGCACAAGGACGGCGCGGCCGTGCTCGCCGTCTGCGGCGGCTACCAGCTGCTCGGGCGCGGCTACCTCGACACCAACGGCGTCGCTCAGCCTGGCGTCGGGCTCTTCCCGCACGAGACGGTCGCCGGCGCCAGCCGCATGATTGGCGACGTCCTGCTCGAGTGCGAGCTCGAGCCCGGCGAGCGGCACACGCTGGCCGGTTTCGAGAACCACGCCGGCAGGACGCGCCTGGATCCCGGCGCCGAGCCACTCGGGCGGGTCATCGCAGGCTTCGGCAACGACGGCGAATCGGGGTACGAGGGCTGCCGCGTCGGACGGGCCGTCGGCACCTACCTCCATGGTCCGCTGCTTCCCCGCAACCCCTGGCTGGCCGACTGGCTGCTCTCGCAGGCGCTTGCGCACGCTACGGGCGCCGAGGCACCGACGCTGGCACCGTTGCCCGACCGGCTCGAGGCCGACGCGCACGCGGTCTCAGCGCAGCGAGCCCGAGACCGCGGCGGCCGCTTCTAGGATCGCGCCGGCGCTGCGCTCGACATCGTCAGCGCTTGTCTGCCAGTTGGAGACGGAGATGCGCATCGCCGCCCGGCCACGCCATTCGGTTCCGGACAGCCAGCAGGTGCCTTCCTCCTGCACCCGCTGCACCGTCGCCCGCGTCACCGCGTCGTCGTCCGCGAAGCGCACGAGAACCTGATTGAGGACGACGTCGTTGAGGATCTCGACGTCAGGCTGGTCGCCGAGCAGTTCCGCGAAGCGGGTCGCGTGATCGCAGCAGCGCTCGACGAGCTCGGCGATCCCGTCGCGGCCGAGAGCCCGGATCGCGGCGTAGATTGGGAAGCCGCGAGCGCGGCGGGAGAACTCCGGGTTCCAGTCGATCTGGTCGCGCGCGGCGCCGGGCTCGACCTGCTCGAGGTAGCTCGCTCGCACCGCCATCGCGGCTCGATGCGACGCCGGATGCGCGCAGAACGCGATGCCGGAGTCATAGGGGACACTCAGCCATTTGTGGCCGTCCGTCGCCCACGAATCGGCCCGCTCGACACCGGCGACGAGGTGGCGGAAACGGGGCGATGAGAAGGCCCAGAGTCCGAAGGCGCCGTCGACGTGCAGCCAGGCGTTCGTGCCCTCGACCGCGTCCGCGATCTCGCCGAGCGGATCGAACGCGCCCGTGTTCACGTCCCCCGCTTGGGCGCAAACGATCGTGGGAGCGTGATTGCCGGCGAGGGCGTCTCGGAGCGCGTCCGCTCGTAGGCGGCCCTGCACGTCAGCCGCGATCGGCTCGATCTGCGCCGTCCCAATCCCGAGGTAGCGCAACGCGCGATCAATCGTGACGTGACGGTGCTCGCCGACGAGCACCCGGATGCGGGGAGCGCCCTGGAGCCCGTCGCGGTTCATGTCCCAGCCCGCACCGGCGAGCACGTGGTGGCGGGCCGCGGCGAGCGCTGTCATGTGCGCCATCTGGCACCCCGTGACGAACCCTGCCGAGACGCCCTCTGGTAGGCCGAGCAATTCGCGCAGCCATTCGATCGCCACCTCCTCGACGACGGCGGCGGCGGGGCTGAGGGCGACGAGACCGGCGTTTTGATCCCACGTCGATGTGAGCCAGTCGGCTGCGAGCGCGGCCGGCAGTGCGCCCCCGACCACGAAACCGAAGTAGCGGCCGCTCGGCATCGCGACGATCCCCGGTTCGGCGGCGGCGACCAGCTCGGCGACGACGTGCGCTGCCTCGCGGCCCTCCTCGGGCAGTGGCCCTCCGAGCGCCGCGCGCAGCGCCTCGATTGACGCCTCGGCGCGAATCGGCCGCTCGCCCAACGTTGCGAGGAACTGGGCTGCATAGTCGGCTGTCAGGCCCAGGGTTTCTTTCACGGAGTCCATAGCGCTCCAAGATAGACCGCCGGATCACCAGGCTGCCAGCGCTGGAGGAAGCGCTGGATCGGCGGGTGCAGCACGATCCCGTCGAACTCGTCGAGGCCGAAGAGGCGGTGGCCGCTGACCGCGTCGTCCTGGGAAGTCACGCGCTCGAGCGAGCCGTCGAGCTCGCCGGCGAAGATGATGTGGACAACATGCTTGGAGACGAGGCTGCGCTCGGGCGCGATCGAGTCGACGATCGCAATCGGCCCTTCGACGGGCGGCGGCTCGATCCCGACCTCCTCCACGAGTTCACGGTCGAGCGCGTCGGTGAGCGTCTCGCCCGCGCGCACGCCGCCGCCGGGCAGGAGCCAGACCTCCTTGCCGCGCTTCTCGTGGCGGCAGAGCAGGATCCCGTCACCCCAGCGCAGGAGCGCCGAGACCCGAACGCGAGGCTCGGCCCGCATCATCCGCGGCGGCCGATAGTGTGAGCGGGTGCGCTTCTCGGAGTACCAGGCCCGCTCACGCGAGACCGCCGTCTACCCGAATGCCGGCGACAACATCGTCTATCCCGCTCTCGGCCTGTGCGGTGAGGCGGGCGAGACTGCGGAGAAGGTCAAGAAGGCGATCCGCGATGACGGTGGGACACTAACCGAGGAGCGCCGCGAGGCTCTGGCGCTGGAGCTCGGTGACGTGCTCTGGTACGTCGCGCAACTCGCCACGGAAGCCGGCCTCGAGCTCGAGACGATCGCCGAGTCGAACCTGGAGAAGCTCGCGTCGAGGCAGGTTCGCAGTGTCCTGCACGGCAGCGGCGACACCCGCTAGCGAACCGTCTTCGCTGCGGAGCCCTCGGTCGCGTCAGCGACGAGATAGCGGGCGAACCGCCTGACTTCGCGCAGGGGCAGGCGAGCGCGCACGTAGACGCCGTCCTCTCCGTCCTCGCGCTCGTCGATCGGGGCGCCGAGCGCGTACAACTCGGCCAGCTTGCCCCCTTCCTCGTAGGGCAACAGCAGTCGCACGTCCTCGTAGCGGTCGGAGAAGCGGTCGGCGAGGCGCGCCCGCAGCTCGTCGACGCCCTCGCCCGTGACCGCGGAGATCTGGAGGGACGACGGAAACCGGTTTCCGAGCCGCTTGCGCGTGAGGGAATCCACGCGGTCGATCTTGTTCAGGACGAGCTCGCGCGGCACGTCGTCCGCGCCGATCTCGCCCAGAACGGCTTCCACGGCCTCGATCATCTCCTCCAGCCGGTCGTCCGACGCCGACGCGTCGACGACGTGGAGGACGATGTCCGCGACGAGCGTCTCCTCGAGCGTGGACGCAAACCCCTCGACGAGCTGGGTCGGCAGGCGGCGGATGAAACCGACCGTGTCCGTGACGAGATAGCGCTTGCCGTCGTGCTCGAAGCCGCGCGTCGTCGGGTCGAGCGTCTCGAAGAGCCGGTTCTCAACGCTCACCTCGGCGCCGGTGAGCGCGTTCAGGAGCGTCGACTTGCCGACGTTCGTGTACCCGGCGAGGGCGACCGTGGGCGCGGTGCTGCGCGCCCGCTCCTTGCGGCGCGTCCCGCGCTGCTTCTCGAGGTCGATCAGCTTTCGCTTCAAGAGTGTGATCTTGCGTCGCGCAATCCGCCGGTCGGTCTCGAGCTGCGACTCGCCGGGGCCGCGCGTGCCGACGCCGCCGCCGAGCCGCTCGAGGTGCTGCCACATCCCGCGCATCCGCGGCAGGTTGTACTCGAGCTGCGCGAGCTCGACCTGGAGCTTCCCTTCTGCGCTCGTCGCGTGCTGCGCGAAGATGTCGAGGATCAGCTGCGTCCGGTCGACGACGCGGGTTTCGAGCGCGTTCTCGAGCGTCCGCTGCTGGGTCGGGTCAAGCTCGCCGTCGACGAGCAGCACATCCGCACCCGCGTCGCTGTAGGCCTGCTTGAGCTCCTCCAGCTTGCCTTTGCCGACGTACGTGCGCGGATCGGGGTGGGGACGCTGCTGCACGAGCTCCGTCACCGGCTCGACGCCGGCCGTGCGGGCGAGCTCGCGGAGCTCGCCGAGCTCCTCGTCGGCGTCGACTCCCTTGGCGAGGACGGCGAGCACGAACCCGCGCTCGGGCGCTGCGCCCGGCGTCGGATCTGGCTGGCGCGTCGTCACATCGGGGATTGTGCCACGCTTGTCGTCGTGCCAGCACTCGCCAACCGGCTCGCCGAGCGCACGCTCGAGCTCGTGAACATTCCGTCCGAAAGCCGGAACGAGGCCGAGATCGCAGCGCACGTCCGCTCGCTCGTGCCTGCGTCCTTCGCGCCCGAGTACGAGAGTGACGACGCGTTCGTCTGGGCGACGCGCCGCCGCGAGGGGAGGCCGCTCGTCGTCCTCGCGGGGCACTACGACACGGTTCCCGCCCAGGAGAACGTGCCCGGACGGATCGAGAACGGCGCCGTCGTCGGCCTGGGTGCCAGCGACATGAAAGGCGGGCTCGCGGTGATGCTGGAAGTGGCTCGCGCGTTGGACGAGCAGGCCGTCGAGCCCGAGTTTGACCTGGCGCTGCTCGCCTTCGGCAAAGAGGAGTTGCCGGCGGAGCACAGCCCACTCCCGGACCTCTTCGACCGCTCCCGCCTCGTGCACGAAGCCGGCCTCGCGATCCTGCTCGAGCCCACCGATAACACGATCCAGGCCGGCTGCCTGGGCAACCTGAACGCCCGGATTGTCTTTCACGGCGTCAGCGGCCACTCCGCGCGCCCATGGACCGCGGAGAACGCGATCGACAAGGCGCTCGCGGGCCTGGCGCCGTACGCCGCGATCGAACCGCGGCCGGTCGAGATCGGCGGCCTCACGTTCACGGAGGTCGCCAGCATCACGCAGGTCGAAGGCGGAATCGCGACCAACGTGATTCCCGATCGGGTCGAGGCCAACGTCAACTTCCGCTACGCGCCCGACCGGTCGCCCTCATCCGCGGATGCGTACCTGCGCAGCCTGCTGCCGGCGGGCGCCACATACGAGCATGCGGGCGACTCTCCCCCGGCGCGGGTCGTGACGGACTCGGCGCTCGTACAGCGCCTGCGGGCGGCGGGGGACCTCGCGCTCGAGCCGAAGCAGGCCTGGACGAACGTGGCCGACTTCACCTCACGCGGGATCGACGCAGTCAACTTCGGACCGGGTGCGACGCGGTACGCCCACCGCCGCGACGAACAGGTCGAAATCGCGGCACTCGAGCAGGCGTTCACGTCGCTCTGGCGCTTCGTCACGGGTACGGTCTGAGCGTGCCGGTCTCCCCCATTCTCGAGCGCCAGAGCACCTACCCGTTCGTGCGCCTGAACGAAGCCGCGCGGCGCGTCGAGGCCCGCGGCGTCGAGGTGATCGACTTCGGCATGGGCGACCCGCGGGAGTCGACCGACCCCTTGATCCGCCAGGCGCTCGTCGACGGGCTCCGCAACCGGATGGGCTATCCGGCGGCGGTCGGCTTGCCCGAGCTCCGTCAGGCAATCTCGGACTGGGCCGCGCGCCGGTTTGAGGCGACGCTGGATCCGGACACCGAGGTGATCCCCACGCTCGGGAGCAAAGAGGCCATCTTCAGCTTCGCGCTCGCCATCGTCGACACCGAGGGCGGCAAGGACATCGTGGCCTACACGGATCCGGGCTATCCGGTGTACGAGCGCGGCGCCCTCTTCGCCCACGCACGACCGCTCGCAGTGCCGCTACGCGAGGAGCACGGATTCCTTCCCGATCTAGAGGCGATCGACGGCGAGACGTGGTCGCGGCTCGCCGTCTTCTGGGTCAACTACCCCAACAACCCGACCTGCGCGACGGCGCCGCTCGACTTTTACGAGCGCCTAGCCGCCCTCGCGAGGGAGCACGGGTTCGTCGTCGCCTCGGACGAGGCGTATACCGAGCTCTGGTTCGACGAGCCGCCCGCGTCGGCACTCCAGCTCGCCGATCGGACGAACGTCGTCGTCTTCAACACGCTCTCGAAGCGGAGCTCGATGACGGGCTACCGAAGCGGCTTCGCTGCGGGCGATCCCGTACTGATCGCCGCGCTGAAGACGTTCCGGCCCACCGTCGGAACCGCGCCGCAAGAGTTCGTCCAGCGCGCCTCGGTGGTCGCGTGGGGCGACGAGGAGCACGTCGCGGACACGCGCCGGCGGTACGGCCGCAAGCGCGCGCTCCTGCTCGACCTCTTCCAGCGCAAGCGCTTCCGCGTCGCCGGCAGCCAGGCGACGATGTACCTCTGGATCGAGGTGCCGGAGGGAGAGACCTCGGAGTCGTTCGCGGAGCGTTTGCTCGAGCACGGCATCCTCGTCGCGCCGGGCTCGTACCTCGGTGCTGCAGGCGAGGGATACTTCCGCGTCGCGCTCGTGCCCTCGGAAGAGGAGTGCGCGCGAGCCGTCGAGATCCTGGAGCGCGTCCTGTGACGTCGCGTACCTTCGGCCCGCTCACGCAGGGGAAACCATGTTTTCCCCGCGTGCCTCCTTCTTCTCGCTTGTGTGGGGGAACCTCCCGGTTCCCCCACACCACCTCCCCCGTCACGAGTCGAGCGGTCAACTCGTGACGCCGGAGCTGGCGCAGGAGATCGTGGCGGCCCTGGACTCCGGCGAGCGTCGCGTCGCCGAGAAGGTCGGCGACGACTGGATCGTCGACGTCGAGGCCAAGGAGGCGATTCTCGAGTACTTCCGCCTGCGCAAGGTCGAGCCGGTCGAGGTCGGTCCGTTCATGTTCCAGGACAAGATTCCGCTCAAGCAAAGCGCCCCGGGCGTCCGCATCGTGCCCCCCGGCGTCGCGCGCTACGGCTCGTTCCTCTCCGAGGGAGTCGTCCTGATGCCCGGCTACGTGAACATCGGCGCGTGGGTGGGGCCGCGCACGATGGTCGACACGTGGGCGACGGTCGGATCGTGCGCGCAGATCGGCGCGGACGTGCACCTCGCGGGCGGCGTCGGCATCGGCGGCGTGCTCGAGCCGGCCAACGCAAGGCCGGTGATCGTCGAGGACGGCGCCTTCCTCGGCTCACGCTGCATCGTCACCGAGGGCGTTCGCATCGGCGCGGGCGCCGTCCTGTCTGCGAATGTCTCGCTGACCGCAAGCGTACCGATCATCGACGTCACGGGCTCCGAGCCGGTCGAGCACCGCGGCGCCGTCCCCCCGCGCGCCGTCGTCGTCCCGGGCACGCGGCCGAAGGAGTTCCCGGCAGGCACGTACCAAATCGACTGCGCGCTGATCATCGGCTGGCGGCAGGACTCGCACGACGAGAAGCTGAGCCTGAACGACGTCCTGCGCGAGTTCGAGCTAGCCGTCTAGCCCTCCTAAAGCCGGAACGTGCCCTCGCAGATCTCCTCGGCCGGCCCGGTGAGGACGACGCCGTTCTCCTCGTCCAGCTCGACCCGAAGCTCGCCCCCCGGCATCCGCACGATCACGGGGCTCTCGCACCAGCCGTTCGCGATCGCCGCCGAGGCGACTGCAACGGCGCTCGAGCCCGACGCGCTCGTCTCCCCCGCCCCGCGCTCCCAGACGAGGGCGGTCACCTCGTGCGGCCCGTCGACCCGGACGAGCTGGACGTTCGTCCGCTCGGGGAAGCGCGCGCTGCCCTCGATCTGCGGCCCGAGCCGCAGCAGCAGGTCGCGATCGGGCTCGGCGCGAACGACCGCGTGTGGGTTCCCGACCGAGACGGCCGTGAGCTCGACGCGCTCCTCCCCGATCTCGACGGTCTCGATCTCCCCCACCTCCACATCCCTCACGGACATCCGGATCGACCCGTTCTCATCCAGCGCCGCGGCGTAGGCGCGTCCGGAGACGGAGATCGAGACGCGATCCGCTCCCGTCCGGCGGGCCAGCCACGCCGCGGCGATCCGGCTTCCGTTCCCCGAGAACTCGGCCACCGATCCGTCGGGATTCCAGATCACGATCTCGGCCTCGGCGCCGTCGACCGCGACGACCTCGAGCACGCCGTCCGAACCGACCCCGTAGCGGACGTCGCAGAGCCGGCGCGCGAGCTCGGGGTCGAGTTGGCGGCCGACCTCGTCCCGCTCGACGAGCAGGTAGCTGTTACCGAGCGCGTGCCACTTCGAGAACTGCATCGGCCACCTCGTCCGCCGGTCGACTGGCATCGACCATAACGACGCCCGGAATCCGGCGCATCCACTTGCGCTGGTAGGACGCCAGCGAGCGCGTCGCCGCCGCGATCTCCTCCTCGGCTTGCTCGCGGGGAAGGTTCCGGACTGCCTCGAGCCCGAGCACCTGCGGGACGACGGCGCCGGCACCGCGGGCCTCCTCCTCCACGCCTCGCTCGAACATCGCGTGCGTGCGCGTGCGGATCCGCTCGTCGAGCGCCTCACGCGGGACGTCGAGCCCGACGATCGTGGTCGGATGGCGGGTCTCGTCGGTCCACAGGCGCGACTCCGCCGGGACGAGGGTCGATCCTGCCTGCCACAGCTCGAGTGCGCGCACGACGCGCCGGCGGTCGTTCGGGTGCACCTGGGCGCCCGCACGCGGGTCGTGTTCGCTCAGCAACTGATGGGTCTGCTCGGCGCCGAGGCTGTCGTACACATCCTCCCAGCCGGCGCGGTCTGCGTCCAGCACGAGCGGCGGCACGGCGAGCTCGACGAGCGCCGCCTGGAAGTAGAGCCCCGAGCCCCCAACGACGACCGGCGTCCGGCCCTCGGCCAGCAGCCCGTCGATCTCGGCGTGCGCGAGCCGCTGGTACTCCGCGACGGTACCCTGCCGGTCAAGCGGCCAGATCGCAACGAGCCGCCCGGCGCCTTGGTTGGTCAGGATCGGCAGGCCGCGGTAGAGCTGCATCGAATCGGCCGACACGATCTCCGCCGGGATCCGAGCAGCGATCGCCTCTGCGACCGTCGTTTTCCCCGAGGCCGTTGGGCCGAAGATGGCGAGGACGCTAGGTCGAGGGGGTTGCGGCAAGCGTCTTCCAGCCGGCTCCGGCACCCTCATCCTCGATGGGACGATTCTCCTCCGGGTGTGCAGCGCGGTGCTCGAGAAACCACTCGACGGCCTTCGGCAGACCTTCATCGAGCGGTGTCTGGGGCTCCCAGCCGAGCAGATCGCGCGCCTTGCGGATGTCCGCCACGTATCGCGTCACCTCGCCGAGCCGCGCCGAAGCCGTCTGCATCAAGGGCTCGGCGCCGACCGCACTGCCGATCAGCTCGGCGGCGCGCACCAGAGTGTTGCCCTGGCCATAGGCGAGGTTGATCGTTTCGTTGGCAACGGCTCCCGACGCCAGCTCCTCGATGCCACGGGCGATTCCCTCCACGCAATCGTCGACGTACGTGAAGTCGAGCACCTTCTCCGGCCCGTAGACCGTGAATGGCTCGCCACGCACCGTGCGATGGATGAAAAGCGGCAGCACGCGCGGCATTCGCGTCAGGTCGTTGTCGAACCGGCCGTAGACGTTGGAGAAGCGGAAGGCGAGGTACTTGAGCCCGTAGCAGCGCGCGTACGCATAGATGAACGCCTCGCTCGCGATTTTCGACGCGGAGTAGGGACTCTCCGTGAAGGCGAAGTCCGCGGTCGCCTCGCTGTAACCCTCGAAGCGGTGCACGTCACCGTAGACCTCGCGCGTGGAGGAGAACACGAGCGGCAGCTCGCGTTGGCGGCAGTACTCGAGAACGTTGAACGTCATCATCGTGTTCTCGAGCGCTCGGTGCGGCTGAGCGACGAGTTGATGAACCTTCGCGTGAGCTGCCAGGTGGACGACGATGTCCGTCTCCGGATACGGCACCCCTCCGATTCCGTCGGGGTAGGCGGGATATTGGCCCGAGAGATCCTGGAGCAGATATTGGAAGTCGTCGGTCCAAGTGTTCCGGCGCTGGTCGACGCCGAAGACATCGTGCCCATCGGCGAGCAGTCGTAGCGCCAGATTCGTCCCGATCTGCCCCGAAGAGCCAGTAATGAGAATTCGCACTAAACCGCTACCGCCGCGCGCTGGGCGCCGCGCAACGTCGTCGAGGTCGCGCTTGCGATCTCCACGTCGACGAGCTCCCCTGGAACCGCGGCGCCGGTGAAGTTGACCATCGTGTTGCCACGCGTGCGGCCGCGCAGGAGGCTCTCGTCCGTCCGGCTCCGGCCCTCGACGAGCACCTCCTCGACCGAGCCGACGCGCTCGGCGTTCCGCTCGGCCGCGATCCGCTGCACGAGCTCGACCAAACGCTCGAGCCGGTCGTGCTTGACCTCGTCCGGCACCTGGTTCGGCAGCGTCGCCGCCTCGGTCCCGTGACGTGGCGAGTAGATGAACGTGAAGGCGCTGTCGTAGCGCACATGCTCGATGACCTCGAGGGTGTGCAGAAAGTCGTCCTCCGTCTCGCCGGGGAAGCCGACGATGACGTCCGTCCCGAGCACGAGGCCGGGGATCGCATCGCGCAACTTCGCGACGAGCGCGAGGTAGCGCGGACGGTCGTACGTGCGCCGCATCGCCTTCAGGATCTGGCTCGAGCCCGACTGGAGCGGCAGATGAATGTGCTCGCAGACGGCGTCGCACTCGGCCATCGCCGCGATCACCGGGTCGCGGAAATCCTTCGGATGCGGGCTCGTGAAGCGGATGCGCTCGATTCCATCGACCGCGTCGCAGGCGCGCAGAAGCTCGCCAAACTCCGTCTCGAGATCCGGACGCAGGTCACGCCCCCAGGAGTTGACGTTCTGGCCGAGCAGCGTGATCTCCTTGACGCCGTCGTCAGCGAGCCGCGTCACCTCGGCGACGATCTCCCCCGGCCGCCGGCTCTGCTCGCGCCCGCGGACAGCCGGCACGATGCAGTAGGAGCACTTGGAGTTGCAGCCCATCGAGACTTGCACCCAGGCGTTGAACACCCGCTCGCGGTGCATGGGCAGGTCGCCGGCGAAGTGCTCGTGAGAACCGAAGCGTCCGCGAGGCACTAGTTGTGACCCCGCCCCGCCGGCGCCGATCCACTCGCCGAGGTGCGGGATCGAGCCAGGCCCGAAGGCGACGTCGACCTGCGGGTAGAGCTCGAAGATGCGCTCGCGCTGTGCCTCGGCGTAGCAGCCGCCGACCGCGACGACGAGCTCGGGGTTCTGCCGCTTGCGCGCGCCGGCGTCGCCGAGGTAGGCAGCGAGCTTCGTGTCCGGCTTCTCGCGGATCGTGCACGTATTGAAGACGAGCACGTCTGCGTCCTCCTGCGAGGGCGCCTCCCCGAGCCCGAGCGACTCGAGCATGCCCTTGATCCGCTCGGAGTCGTGAGCGTTCATCTGGCAGCCGAACGTGATGACGTGGTAGCGCCGCATCGGCTGCTCAGTCTAGCCCCGGGGAGTCGGACCCCACCTCCGCGTCAGCCGGCGCCTCATGGGTGAAGAAGAGCCCAGCCGGCTGAATGATCGAGTCAGCGTGGCTGTACACGACGATCCTCGACTCATCGATGTACTCGATCACGTCGAGCGGGCTATGCGCCGCGATCATCAAGTACCGCACGGTGTCACTCGACCGATTGATGACCTCGTGCGCCCCGGCAGCGCCGACCGGAAAGTGAGCTATATCTCCTTCGTGCAGCGGCCGCTCGCCCACCGGCGTCCGGAGAACTGCCTCGCCGGAGAGGAGGACGAGCATCTCCTCGGCAGCATGGTGGCAGTGATACTTCGGCGATCGCGCCCCAGCATCGAGCTCCCAGACCGCCGACACGAGTCGCGTGCCGGGCGGACGCTCGAGTAGGCGCTCGCCGCGCACGCCTGGCCCCCAGTCCTCATCGGGCTCGCACTGAACCCTCCAAATGTTCGTCGGCGCCTCGCTCACTTGGCGACCTCAATCGCGCGGCTCTCTCGGATCACGATCACCTTGACCTGGCCGGGGTACTCGAGCTGGTCCTCGATCTCGCGTGCGATCTCGTGCGAGAGCAGCACGGCGGCATCGTCGTCGACCTCGGTCGGCTCGACCATGACACGAATCTCGCGGCCGGCCTGGAGCGCGTAGGCCTTGGCGACGCCCGGCTTCGCGGTCGCGATCTCCTCGAGCGCACCGAGGCGCTTGATGTAGTGCTCGAGGCTCTCGCCGCGGGCGCCGGGACGCGACGCCGAGATCGCGTCGGCCGCGATCAGGAGCACGGCTTCGACCGTCTGAGGCTGCACCTCGTAGTGGTGGGCCTCGATCGCGTGGATGACGCCCTGGCTCTCGCCGTAGCGCTTCGCCCACTGCGCCGAGATGAGCGCGTGCGATCCCTCGACCTCGTGCGTCATCGCCTTGCCGAGGTCGTGCAGGAGCGCAGCGCGCTTGGCCGTCTTCACGCTGGCGCCGAGCTCGCTGGCCATGATCCCGACCAGGTGCACGACCTCGAGCGTGTGCTTGAGCACGTGCTGGCCGTAGCTCGTCCGGTAGCGCAGCTTGCCGAGCACCTTGACGAGCTCCTCGTGGAACTCGCCGCACCGCGCCTCGAACACCGCCTGCTCGCCCGCCTGCCTGACGTGATCCTCGAGCTCGGCCTTGGAGAGGTAGTACATCTCCTCGATCCGCGCCGGATGAATGCGGCCGTCCTCGATCAGCTTCTCCAGCGTGGTGCGTGCCACCTCTCGCCGCAGGCCGTCGAAGGAGGACAGGACGACCGCCTGCGGCGTGTCGTCGATGATGAAGTCGACGCCCGTCAGGTGCTCGAGCGCGCGGATGTTGCGTCCCTCGCGGCCGATAATCCGCCCCTTCATGTCGTCCGAGGGGAGCTGGACGACGGTGACGGTCGTCTCGGCCGTGTGGCTCGCCGCGACCCGTTGGAGCGCGTCCGCGACGAGGGCTCGGGCTCTCCGCCTGGACTCGATGCGCGCCTCTTCCTCCTGCTGGCGGATGCTGCGCGCGAGCTCGTGGCGGATCAGATCCTGGGAGCGCTCGAGCAGATGGCGCTTCGCCTCTTCCACCGTCAGGCCGGCGACCTTCTCCAGCGACGCGAGCGATTCGTCCTTCGAGGACTTCAGCTCCTCCTGGAGCTGCCTGATGTGGGTCTCGCGGTCGGCCAAGCCCTGCTCGCGCCGGACGATCTCCGTGGTCGTCCGCTCCAGCTCATGCTCGGCCGAAGTGAGCCGCTCCTCCACCCGCGCGATCTCGCCGCGCCGCTCCTGCACCTCCTCGTCGATCTGGGCGCGCATCGTCACTGCGAGCTCGCGGGCCTCGATTTGCGCTTCCCGCCGGATCGTCTCGGCCTCCCGCTCGGCCACGTGCACGCGCGAGCCGCTCCGCAGCAGCAAGAGCGCCGCGGCGAGCCCTAGGCCGACAGCAAGGCCAGCGAACGCTGCAAGCAAGGTGAGCATGCCGTCCTGCCTCCAGGGGAGTAGGTGGATTGGCCGCGGCCCCGCCGCGGATGCTCACATCCGGCGCTCGACCTCCAAAGGCCGTGCTCCGGTGCTCGGGCGCGTTAGATCAGGCTGAAGCGGGCGGTTCCTCCCGGTCGCCGGTCGGGTGAGAGTTCGGGACGGGTCATCGAGCAGTCTGGGAAAGAGCTTTTTCGGAAAAACACGCGCTTGCAGGTAAAACGTCGAATGGAAGCACCGACCATCCTATCGCTTCTCACTCCTCGGGCGCAACGAGTGCCAGCGCGTCTGCGCCGAACCCGCGGGAGGCGAGGAGCCGCGCCGTCTTGAGGCTGCAGCCGCGTTGCTCGACGATGCGCCCCGCACGCTCGCGCTCGGGCTCAAGCGCCGCAAGCGCCGCTTCGACGAGCTCGGCGTCGATCCCACGCCCCTCGAGGTCATGACGGATCCGCGCATCGCCTGACCCCCGGCCCGCGAGCTGCTCCGCACGCGTGCGTGCGAAGCGCTCGTCGTCCACGTACCCGATCCGTTCAAGCGTCTCGAGCGCCTGCTCTCGCTCGGCGACGCCGACGCCCTGCCGGGCGAGGCGCTCGTCGAGCTCCGCGCTCGAACGGTCACGAGAGCGCAGCGCGCGAAGTGCGCTCTCGACTGCGTCGGGCTGCTTCATCTATGCCGCTGAGGCGGTCTCGGCTTCCTCGACGTCCTCGACGTCCTCGACTTCCTCGAGCTCCTCGACCTCGTCAACGATCGGGGTCACCTCAGGCGAGCCGGCGACGGTCGGCAGCAGTCGCGCGGACACCGCCTGATCCGGACCGACCTGCACCTGGATGTCGGTGAGGATCTTCTGCACCAGGTCGGGATGCTCGCGCAGGAAGGAGGCCGCGTTCTGGCGCCCCTGCCCGAGCCGCTCGTCCCCGTAGCTGAAGTACGAGCCCGACTTCTGCACGATTTTCCGCTCGATCCCCACGTCGAGCACCGTGCTCTCCCAGGAGAACCCGGTGCCGTAGATGATGTCGAACTCCGCCTGCTTGAACGGCGGCGCCACCTTGTTCTTGACCACCTTGACGCGCACCCGGTTGCCGTAGGCCTCCGCGCCGTCCTTGAGCGTCTCGATCCGGCGGATGTCGAGCCGCACGGAGGCGTAGAACTTGAGCGCTCGGCCGCCCGGCGTCGTCTCGGGGCTGCCGAACATGACGCCGATCTTCTCGCGGAGCTGGTTCGTGAAGAGGCAGATCGTGTCGGTGCGGTTGAGCGTGCCCGCGAGCTTGCGCAGCGCCTGGCTCATCAGCCGGGCCTGGAGACCCATGTGGCTGTCCCCCATCTCGCCCTCGATCTCGGCCTTCGGCGTCAGCGCTGCGACCGAGTCGACCGCGACCACGTCGAGTGCCCCGGAGCGCACGAGCAACTCGGTGATCTCGAGCGCCTGCTCGCCGGTGTCGGGCTGGGAGACGAGGAGATCGTCGACGTTGACGCCGATCTTGCGCGCGTACTGCGGGTCCATCGCGTGCTCCGCGTCGATGAAGGCGCAGATGCCGCCGCGACGCTGAGCCTCCGCGATCACGTGGTAGACGAGCGTCGTCTTGCCCGAGCTCTCCGGCCCGAACACTTCGACCACCCGGCCGCGCGGCAGCCCGCCGATGCCGAGCGCGAGATCGAGCACGAGCGAGCCGGTCGAGATTGCTCCGATCTGCACCTGTGCCTGGTCGCCCATCTTCATGACCGAGCCCTTGCCGAACTGACGCTCGATCTGCCCGAGGGCGACGTCGAGAGCTTCTTCGCGGTTCATCTCATCCTCCTAGCCGAAAACGATTCGAGCAAGACGTATTCAGGGGGCCGTATCGGGCCCCGGACGGGTGCAGACATGAAAGGAAAGCAGCAGCACCGGACGGAGCGAACGGCTCCAGCGCCGGCAGAGCAGTGAAAGGCGAGAAAGAGGAGCAGCCGCTCATCGCCGGTCACGCTACCGCTCGAGATCACACGGCTTCGTGTCGGTTCTGCTCCAACAATCGCCGCACCAGGTGCAGCGAGCCGACGACGGCGCGCCGCCGGATCGCGTCCCGGTCGCCGGGGAAGCTGAAGCTCCCGCCCTTGCTCCCGTCAGGGGTGACGGCGTGGAAATAGATGAGACCGACCGGTTTATCCTCGCTGCCGCCGCCCGGGCCGGCGACGCCCGTGACGGACACGGTCACGTCGACGCCGAACCGCTCGCGAGCGCCGTCGGCCATCGCCTCGGCGACCTCGGCCGACACGGCGCCGTGCTCGTCGATGAGCGCAGCAGGGACGCCGAGCTGCTGGATCTTGACCTCGTTCGAGTAGGCGACTGTCCCGCCCACGATCACGTCCGTCGACCCCGGCACGGACGTCAGACGGGCGGCGACGAGGCCGCCCGTACACGACTCGGCGGTCGCGAGCATCAGCCCGCGCTCGCGGCAGCGATCGAGCACGATCTCCTCGACCGTGCGACCGTCCGCGGAGTAGAGGAAGCGCCCCAGCCGCTCCTCGAGCCCGGCTTCGAGCACGAGCAGGCGCTCCTCGGCGCTCGGGTCGGCGACCAGGTCGACGTGGATCTCGAAGTCCCTGGCGCAGATCGTCACCTCGAGCCCGTCGCCGTCGCCGCCTGCCTCCTGGAAGGCCTGCGCGACCTGCGACTCGCCGGGGCCGAAAAAGCGCAGCGTCCGCCGCAGCGGCGGGTTGCCGCGGTCGAGCACCGCATGGACGAGCTCGGCCTCCAACGCCTGCAGCCAGAGCCGCTGGAGCTCGGCCGGTGGCCCGGGCAGGACGATCACGGGGGTGCCGGCGGTCTCGATCACGAGCGCCGGCGCCGTGCCGGCCAGCCCGACGACCGACGCCCCCTCGGGAACCATCGCCTGCTTGCGGACGCCGTCCGCGAAGTCGGCGTACGGGCGCTTCATCCGCTCGGCGACCATGCGAGACACGCCTTCGATCTGCTCTACGAGCTCGTCGTTCAGCCGCAGCGGGAGCCCAGCGACTTTCGCGACGATCTCGACGGTGCGGTCGTCATGCGTCGGGCCTAGACCGCCCGAGCAGACGACGAGGTCGGCGGACGCCACGGCGTCGCGGACAGCGGCCTCGAGCTCCCCCGGATCGTCGCCGACGATCTCGATGCGCGCGGGCTCGAGACCGAGCGCGAGCAGTGAACGCGCGACGAACGGTCCGTTCAGGTCGGTGCGCTCGCCGCGCACGAGCTCGCTGCCCGTGACGACGATCACCGCGCGCGGGCGGCTTGCCGGCGGGCTCGGAACCCGTTTCAGTGTGATGGCTCGTCGACGGGGCGCGCTGGGCGAGTGCGAGCCGAGAACGCAGGGAGCCCGCGTGCTGTAGCACATGGGCGACTGAGGACGAAGGATCGCGCCGCCCGGCGCGTTCCGTCGCCACAGCGCTTCGCGCTGAAACGGGTTCTCAAGCCGGATCGGCCGCGAAGACCTTCTTCGCGGTCACGAAGACGCCCTGGGCCTTGACCGCGGGCGCGAGCTTGACGCGGTTGCCGTTCAGCTTGACGGTGACGTTCCCAGGCGTCTCGAGCCGCAGCCAGAGCACGTCGCCGTCGAAGCGCTGGCGCTGGCCACGCTCGAGCGTCCCCTGGTAGAGCGTGTTCCCGGTCGTGCTGCCGGACTTGACGATCATGTACGAGTTCCCCTTAGTCGCGCGGAGCTCGAGCCGCGCGGTCCCGGCCGCCTGCGGCGCAGGAGCGACAGCCGCCGGCGTCGTCTTTGTCTGCACGCCGCGGACCGGCTCCTGGGTCGATCCTCCGAAGCGCCAGGCGACGATCACGAGCGCCGTGATCAGGCCGATTGCGGTCAAAGCGAGCAGGACGACGTTCGACTCGCGCCGTTCGGCGCGGCGAGCGCGCGCTGCGGGGACGCGGCGCGGCGTCCGCACGAGCGAGTCCTCCTCCCCGACGACGTAGCGCGAGTTGTACTCGTCGACGTAGATCTGGCCGTCGAGCCCGAGGTACTCGGCATAGGACCGGAGGAAGCCCTTGACGTACGTATGCGAAGGCAGCAGCTCGAATCGCTCGTCCTCGAGCGCACGCAGGTACTTGCCCCGGATCTTGGTCCCGTGCTCGGCCTCGGCGAACTCGATCTGGCGGCGTAGCCGGGCCTCGCGGAGGCTGTTTCCGATCTCGAACACTCGCCGCATGGTAGCTGGATCTTGCGCAGCGGCCGAAATCCGCAGAAGCGGATTCCGGCCGCGCGAAGACCCCTGAAGGGGGCCGCCCGCGGCCCCAAAAGCAGTTGTCAATCCGCGACGAGCGAGAGCACCGCGTAGACCGCAACCGACCCTGCGGCCATGGTCGCGAGTAGCAACGCTGCGATCCCGAGCAGGCGGCCGAGGCGTGCCGTCCGCGTCCCGGTCGGGTGTCCAAGCGTCGGCGCCAGGCGCGAGCGAGCCTTGCGCGCGAGCAGGATCGCGAGCACGCCAAGCACGGCCGCGAGCGGGATCGCGAACGCGGCGTGCAGGAGCTCGTACTCCTCCAGCCAGCGGGTCGCCGCGATCGCGGCCGGCAGCACCGCCGTGCCGAGCAGGCCGACGAGGACGGAAGCGCGCGCGCTGCCGGGGCGCGCCGGGCCTCCGTTATTGCTTGGTGTAGGGACGACCAACCGCTGCGGGTGGAATCGAGCGGCCGATCACTCCGGCGACCGCGATCAGGGTGAGGACGTACGGGAGCGCCTGGAAGAGCACGGCCGCTGACTCCGAGTACGCGGGCAGCCGCTGCGCCAGCGCGCTGGAGAAGCCGAACAGGAGCGCCGCGGCGGCTGCTCCCCACGGCCGCCAGTTGCCGAAGATCACGGCCGCGAGCGCGATGAAGCCCTTGCCGACGGTCATGTTCTGGTTGAACGAGTTGACGAACCCGATCGAGAGGTAGGCGCCGCCGAGCGCGGCCAGCACCCCGGAGAGCGTCACCGCCGCGTAGCGCGTCGCGTAGACGGAGATCCCGACCGTCTCGGCGGCGCGCGGATGCTCGCCGACCGCGCGGATCCGCAGCCCGATCGGCGTCTTGAAGAGCACGGCCCAGGTTGCGACGATCGTGGCGAAGGCGAGCCAGATCATCAGGTTCAGCTCGCCGAAGATCGGCCCCACGAAGTACCAGTCCTCGAGGAAGCCGAGGTGCACGTCGGGGATGTCTGAGACGTCCGGCGGCGTGCCCTCTCCCCCATAGATGTCGATGAAGAGATACCCCGTCAGCCCGAGGGCGAGGAAGTTGATCGCGGTGCCGCCGACAATCTGATCGGCGCGGAGATGGATCGCAAAGAAGGCGTGGATGAGCGCGAAACCCGCGCCGGCGAGCGCAGCGCACAGGAGGCCGAGCGGCCAGGAGCCGAGCTTGTCCGCGCCGAGGATGCCGAAGAACGCTCCCGCGAGCATCATCCCTTCGAGGCCGATGTTCACGACGCCGCTGCGCTCCGAGAAGATGCCGCCCATCGCCGCGAA
>JBKJSM010000144.1:0-9570 GCA_046594445.1 Gaiellaceae bacterium
GTCCAGGGCACGTACGGGTGGGACGTCTCGTCGCTCCAATTCCTGCTCGCCCGCGCCGGCCACCTTCGCCTGCTCGACGTTGACGGCCACTTCGGCGCCTCGACGAAAGCGGCGCTCGTCCGCTTCCAGCGCTCGCGCGGGCTCGCCGCGGACGGCGCCGCGGGACCGGCGACGCTGAGGGCGTTCGGGCACGGACGAAGCGCGCCCGTGCTGACGCAGGTAACGCCTGCACCCGTCTCGTATGTTGTGCGCCCCGGTGACACGCTGAGCGCAATCGCCGCGAAGCACCGGACGACGATCCGCGCCCTCGCCACGGCGAACGGCTTGACGTCGGTGGACCTCGTCGTCGAGGGCGCGAAGCTGCGTCTTCCAGGCGGCAGCAGCAGCGGTCAGGCCGCCGAGCTCAGCCGCTCCACTGTACGCGCGCACATCGACCGGTGGGCGGCCCACTACGGCGTGCCCACCGCGCTCGCGCGGGCGCTTGCGTGGCAGGAGTCCGGCTTCCAGACCAACGTCACGTCGTCTGTCGGCGCCTGGGGGCCCATGCAGGTGATGCCGGCGACCTGGTCCTTCGTCGAAGAGAATCTCATCCGCCGCGATGTGCCCCGTACCGGCGAGGGAGGCGTTCAAGTGGGGATGGCGCTCCTCAGCCACCTGCTCAGGCGTTTCCAGGGTGACCAACGGCTGGCGCTCGCCGCCTGGTATCAGGGTGAGAAGGCCGTGCGCGAACGCGGGTTCTTCGACGAGACCAAAATCTTTGTCGCGAACGTGCTCGCCCTCGTCGGCCGTGCACCCTAGGGGGCGATCGCAGCCATCGAGGCGTGAGCTCGGCGTGCGGCCTCCTCGACGTCGAGCGCCCAGAGCGAGTCCGGCCGCTCGGGGTCGCCGAAGATCTCGACGTCCCAGGCGCCGCGCCAGCCGGCGTCGTCCAGGACGCGCATCAGTTGGGAGCTCCGTGAGCCCTCGCTCGGCAGGGCGCGGTCGCCACGGCCGCCCGGGAACCAGTCGGCGACGTGGACACCGGTGATCCGCTTGACGTTCTCGGTCAGGTGACGCTCGATCTCCGGCGTATCACCGATGTGCCAGAGGTCGATCATGATCCCCACGTGCGGCAAGCCGGCCTCGTCGAGCAGCGCGAGCGTCTCGGGGATCGTCGTCACGAACGTGAGGTCGTCGCGCTGCGAACCGTGGATCGGCTCGAGGCCCAGGCGTACGCCCGCCTGGTGGGCCGCGGCGGCGACGCGCTGGAGCCCGTCGATCGTGAGCCGCCGCGCCTCTGTCTCGTCGTAGGCGCCCGACGGGCCGGTCAAGCAGAGCACGCAGTCGGGCTCGTACTGGGCGAAGCGCCGCATCGAAGCGCAGAGCGCCTCGATGCGAGTCTCGACGTCCTCCGGCCCCTCGATCAGCGTGTTCGGAAGGACCGAGGGCACGGCGGGGACGCAGTTGGTCGCCCGCAACCCGCTGGCGCGGAGCGCCTCGAGGTCGGCCTCGTCGTCGCCGAGCTTCATTTCCCAGATCCCGATTCCGTCGAAGCCGGCGGCGGCATAGGCGCGCAGGTCGTCGCGGAAGCTCGCGGCGACGGTCGAGATCTCGCTCAGCGAAAGCTTCACGGCAGCCCGGGCAGCTTGGAGAGAAGTCGTCGCGCGAACGCCGGACGGGTCAGCTGCTTCGCGACGAGGTAGCCGGAGCCTGCGCCGAGCCCCGGCCCCGGATGCGTACTCGCGCCGATGTGCCAAAGCCGCTCGACCGGAGTCTGATGGCCAGGCGAGGCGGGGGTGGGGCGGAAGATGAGGTTCTGGTCGAGGGAGCACGAGCCCGCGTAGATGTCGCCGCCGACCCAGTTCGGGTTCGCGGCCTCCATGTCAGCGGGGGACAGGGCGACACGGCCGATCATCGCCGAGTCGAGGTTCTCGATGTGGCGGCCGATGCGCGCGACGATCCGGTCAGCGTAGGCCTCGCGCAGCTCCTCGGTCCAGGCGCCGTGCGTCTCGAGCTCGCCGGCAGCGTCCCCGTCGGGGCGCGAGGGGAGCTCCTGGAGCTGCACCCAGATAACCCACGAGCCGTCAGGGGCGCGTGAGGGGTCGACGGCCAGCGGTTGCCCGAGCACGATCGTCGCCTCGGCGGGCAGCAGCCCCCGGTCTGCCTCGTTGACCGCACGGGAGACACCGTCGAGCCCGGGCGTCAGGTGCACCAGCGGCACGCGGGCGAGCCGCTCGTCGCCCTTCCACCGCGGCAGCTCGCTCATCGCGATGTGGATCTGCATCTCGCCGCGGCCGTAGCGGAAGCGAGCCGCAGCGTCGCGGACGTGCGGCGGCGCGTCGCGCTCGGAGAGCAGTCGGCCGTACAGCTGCGTCGGCGTCACGCACGCCAGCACGGCTCGCGAGGCCGGGATCGTCTCGCCGTCGCCGAGCCGGACTGCGGTCGCCCGTCCCTCCGACACCAGTATCCGCTCGACGTCGGCCTCGGTACGCAACTCGCCGCCGGCCTCGCGGACGATCGCGGCGAGACCCTCGACGAGCCTGACGCCGCCGCCCTTCGGCACGGGCATCCCGCCGAGCTGGAGCGCGCAGGCGATCACCTGCGTCATGAACCCGGACATCGCCTGGTCGGGGCCGAGACCGGTGTGCAGCACCCAGGGGGCGAGGAGACCGTGCGCCTGCTCGCGCTCGAACGTGTCGGTCAGCCAGTCGCGCGCCGAGAGCAGCGAGTGGCCGGCGAACTCGACCAGGCCGCGGCGCCCGAACTGCCTGTAGGCCTTGCGGCCGAGCGAGAGTCCCCGGCCGGACCAGAGCTCCGTCCCGAGGACGCCGAAAGCCACTTCCGCTGCGGCCATGAACTCGTCGAATTGCCGCTGCCACTCCGGCCCCAGCTCGGCGACGTTCGCAGCGGCGTCCGTGGAGAGGAAGGCGCTCGATCCGTCCGGAAATGCGACGGCCGTCGGCAGGTCGGTGTTCAGGTACTCGAGGCCGAGCCGGTCGAGATCGGGCTTGAGCTCGGCGTAGGCGGGCGAGCTCACCCAGAGCGGATGCCAAGAGGAGAAGACCTCGTGCGTGAAGCCGGGCGCGGTCAGGCCGTCGACGGTCTTGATCGCGCCGCCCAGCCAGTCGTTTCGCTCGAGGACGCAGACCCGCCAACCGTCCTTCGCGAGCAATGCCGCGCCCGCGAGCGAGTTGATCCCGCTACCGACGAAGACGGCGTCGAACCCGGGCATGACGCGACTCTACTGGCTTGACATGTCACGGCGGGTTGAGTGTTTAATCTCCTCATGCTCCTGCGTGAAGTCGAGTACGCGCGGCCGTCCTCGGTGGACGAGGCCGTTCGGCTCCTCGCGTCGCACGACGGTGCCCGCGCGCTCGCGGGTGGCCAGACGCTTGTCAGCGTGATGAAGGCACGCGCCGCGTCGCCGGACGTGGTCATCGATCTGAACAGGCTCGACGACCTGCGGACGATCTCTGTCTCGGGCGACACGCTCGAGCTCGGCGCCATGGCCACGTACACGCAGATCATCGGCTCCTCCGAGGTAGACGTGTCGCGGCCGATTCTCGCCGAGGTGGCCGCCCAGATCGCCGACGTCCAGGTGCGCAACCGCGGCACGATCGGCGGCAACGTCTGCTCGAACGACCCCACGAACCACCTGCCGCCGCTCCTCGTCGCGCTGAGCGCGTCGATGACGATTCGCGGCGCGGACGGCGACCGCACCGTGCCGGCGGAGGAGTTCTTCCTTGGCGTCTACATGACCGTCGTTGTCGAGGGCGAGCTGCTCCTCTCTATCTCTGTCCCCGCTGCCGCGAACGCCGCGGACGGCTTCGCCTCGATCACGATCGGTCGCGACGGGACCTGCATCGCGAATGCAGCCGCGAGCCTCGCCGGCATCGCTCCGCGGGTCGTGCTCGGCTGCGTCGACTCCGTTCCCGTCCTGCTCACACCCGGCGGCACCGACGCAGAGAGCATCCGGCAGGCCGTCGCCGCCGCCGATCTCGACCCCCCGTCGGACGTGCACGCATCGGCCGAGTACCGCCGCCACCTGGCCGGGATCTGCGCCGTGCGCGCGGTCGAGCAGGCCGAAGCGAGGGGAAGCTGAACGTGGAAGCGCCGTCGAAGAGCCGCGCGATCTCGGTTGAGATCAACGGTGACGTCTACGAGCGCGACATCGACGCGCGCCGCCTGCTCGTCCACTTCATCCGCGACGACCTCCTTCTGACCGGGACGCACGTCGGCTGCGACACCGGCAACTGCGGCGCCTGCACGATCCATCTCGACGGGCAAGCGGTGAAGAGTTGCATGCTGCTCGCCGTCCAGGCCGACGGCTCGAAGATCGCCACCGTCGAGGGGCTCGCCGAGGGCGAGGAGCTGAACGCGCTGCAGCAGTCCTTCTCGTCCCATCACGCGCTCCAGTGCGGCTACTGCACGCCGGGGATGCTGATGAGCGCCGCGGCGCTGCTCGCGGAGAATCCACACCCGACCGAAGAGGAGGCGCGGACGGCGATTCAGGGGAACATCTGCCGCTGCACCGGCTACGTGAACATCGTCGAGGCTATCGTCTCGGTGGGGGAGAGCGCATGAGCACGACCGAGACGACGACCGACACCACGACCGCGCCGATCGAGCTGCAGAAGGGCCATGTCGGCCAATCGATTCCGCGCAAGGAGGATCGGCGGCTCGTCCAGGGCCAGGGCAAGTTTTTCGACGACGTGCGCCGCCACGGGATGGGCTATGTCCACTTCGTCCGCTCGCCGCACGCGCACGCGAAGATCGTCTCGATCGACGTCGCCGCCGCACTCTCGCTCGACGGCGTCTACGGGACTCTCACCGGAGACGAGGTCGCGATCCAGACCGATCCGTTCTTCGAGATGTCGACGGCGCCCGGCAACGAGATCAAGGACTACGCGCTCGCCGTCGGCAAGGTGCGCTTCATGGGCGAGCCGGTTGCGGCCGTCTGCGCCGCGACGCGCGAGCTCGCGCGCGACGCCGCCGAGCTCGTGGAGGTCGAGTATGAGCCGCTCCAGGTGCTCGTCGACGCCCGCGAGGCCGTCAAGGACGAGACGGTCATGCACGACGACTCGGGTACGAACGTCGTCTGGAGCGGCGTGTTCGACTGGGGCGACTGGGAGGCCGCGAAGTCTGAGGCCGATCACATCGTCAAGATCGACGAGCTTCATTTCCACCGCTTCAGCTCGACGCCTCTCGAGTGCGCGGGCGCGCTCGTCGAGTACGACAAGGGCACGACGCAGTGGACGCTTCACTGCAACCACCAGATGCCCGGGGTCGGCGCGATCTGGATGGCGCCGGCCCTGCGAACCGGGATCGACAAGCTGCGCTTCATCACCCAGGACATCGGTGGCGGCTTCGGGAACAAGATCTGCCTCCATCCCTACTACGTGACCCTCTGCCTGCTCGCACGGAAGCTCGGCCGGCCGGTGCAGTGGACGGAGTGGCGCACCGACCAGCACACGGCGAATGCGCACGGGAACGAGCGCTGGTTCCACGACATCGAGGTCGCGGTCAAGGCGGACGGGACGATGCTCGGCTTCAACGTCAAGGCGCTGGACGACTGCGGCGCCTTCCCGCGCTACGAGCCGCTCGGCTGCATCATCTGGGCGCAGGTGACGCCGGGCTGCTACGCCTGGCGGAACATCCGCGTCGACTTCACCCAGGTCTGCACGAACAAGTCGCCCGTGTCACCGAACCGTGGCTACTCGCGGATGCAGCATCTCTGGCTGACCGAGCGGATCATCGACATCGTCACCGACGAGCTGGGCCTCGACCCGGTCGAGATGCGGAAGCTCAATTACGTCAAGACCGAGCAGATGCCGTACGAGACGCCAAACGGCTGCGTCTACGACTCCGGCGACTACGCCCGCTGCCTCGACATCGCCCTCGAGCTGATCGGCTACGACTCGATCGAAGAGCGAAAGGCCGAGGCAGCCACGCGCGGCAAGCTGCTCGGCGTCGGGATCGGCTCGACGCTCGACTCGGGCACCAACAACTTCGGCCAGTCGCAGCTGCTCAACCCGGAGCTTCAGTTCTCCGGCAACAACGAGGCCGCGACGGTGAAGCTCGACATCTTCGGCGAGGTCGTGGTGACGCTGGGGACGGTCCCGCAGGGTCAGGGCCACGAGACGACCGCTTCCCAAGTCGTGGCTGACATCATCGGCTGCTCGCCCGAGCAGGTGCACGTGCGGGCCGGTCACGACACGTTCTTCAACTCGCACGCTGGCTTCTCTGGCACCTATGCGAGCCAGTTCGCGGTCACCGGGCTCGGCGCCGTCAAGGGCGCCGCCGACCTGCTCCGCGGCGAGATGGTTCAGCTGGCGGGAGCGGTGCTCCAGTGCGACCCGGAGCAGATCGAGCTGTCCGACGGTCACGCCCGGATTAAGGACGGCCCGCCCGAGGCGGCGCTCCCGTTCATGGCGCTCGGCGCGATCGTGAATGCGAACAACGCCTTCCTGCCGCCCGACTTCAACCCGACGCTCAACCATCGCTTCGTCTACCGGCCCTACTTCGGCGCGATCGACCTCGAGAAGAAGATGGGAAAGCTGACGCTCACGTACTCGACGCAGATCCACGCCTCCGTGGTCGAGATCGACCGCGAGACGGGCGTGATCGAGATCGTCGACTACGCCGCGGTGGACGACTGCGGTACGCGGATCCACCCGCAGATCGTCGAGGGTCAGGTGCACGGCGCCACCGTGCACGCGATCGGCGCAGCGCTCTTCGAGGACTTCGTCTACGACGAGGATGGGCAGCTCCTGACCTCGAACTTCTACGACTACCACGTCCCACACGCGCTCGACGTGCCGGCGCTGAAGACGGGTGCGATCGAGTCTCCGTCGCCGTTCACCCCGCTCGGCTCGAAGGGAATGGGCGAGGGCGGCGGCGGCGGCATCCACTGCATCTGCTCTGCGATCCAGGATGCGCTCAAGCCTGCCGGCAGGCCGATCGTCTACGACAGCTGCAATCCCTACCACCGCATCTGGTCGATGCTTCAGGACCCGGCGAAGACGCGGGAGAACGTGGAGGTGGTGCCCGCATGAGGGTCGAAGGCACGAAGGAGCTGAGCGCGCCGCGCGACGTCGTCTGGCAGGTGCTGAACGACCCCGCGCAGATGGCCAAGTTGATGCCGGGCGTCGAGGGCTTCGAGATCAAGGACGACCGCAACTGGCAGGCGAAGGTCAAGATCCCGCTCGGGCTCGGCGGACTGCGTATGACGATCGACTTCGAGAAGGTCGAGGAGCGTGCGCCCGAGTTTGCGCAACTGAACGCGAAGGGGAACGGCGTCGGCGCGATCATGAACATGCAGACGCAGTTCAATCTCGCGGAGGCCGGCAGCGGCACTTCGATGCGCTGGGAGGCCGAGGTAAAGATCGCAGGCCCGGTCGGTGCAATGGGCCAGCGCGTGCTGCAGCCGATCATCAACCAGCAGGTCGGGAACGTGCTCTCGGCGCTCGAGGCGCAGGTTTCCGAGGCGGCCGCGAGCACCGGCGGCGCGCAGCAGGGGATCCATCCGGCGTCTCCGGAGGCGTACACGGCCGATCCTGAGGGACCGACGCACTCGACGGACGACTGACGCACCGGTGGCGGTCCCGTTCCGGATCGGCGTGATGCAGCTCACGATGGAGCCGCTCGAGGAGATGCTCGAGGCGGCGCGCGTGATGGACGAGGCCGGGATGGACACGGTCTGGCTCGCCGAGGCATATCCCTGGTGGCGCAAGCACGGGATGGAAGCGCGCTCGTCGACCGTCGTCTCGGCGCTGATGGCGCGCGAGACCAAGCGCCTCGCGATCGGCTGGGGGATCATCTCGCCGTTCACGCGCCATCCAGTCCAGGTGGCGATGGACGCGCGCGTGGTGCAGGAGGCGGCCGGCCCGGGACGGTTCCTGCTCGGCTTCGGCACGTCGAAAATCTTCCTCAACAACGCCCGAATGCAGACGACGAAGACGCTCGGCCCGATGCGCGACGCAGTCTCGATCGTGCGCGGCGTCCTCGGCGGCGAGCGCTTCGAGTACGAGGGCGAGACGTGGAGCGCCGACGTGCCGGCCCTGCAGCAGGAGGCGCACACGCCGCGTGAGGTGCCACCCGTCTACGTCGCAGCGACCGCACCGAAGATGCAGGCGCTCGCGGGCGAGATCGGCGACGGCTGCCTGACGCCGTCGATCACGACGCCGGCCTTCGTTCGCTACACGCTCGAGAACGTGAAAACGGAGATCGACATCGGCTGCACGGTCGTCGCCTCGATCCACGAGTCCGACCGCGATGCGGGCCGTGACGGCGCCCGGGAGATCGCCGGCATGTATCTGGCGAACAAGGTGCAGAACATCCAGGGCTCAGCCGACACGTTGCTCGACCTCGCCGGGCTCGAGCAGGACGAGATCCGCCCGGTCGCCGAGGCGATGGAGCAGGGCGGGCGCCTTGCGGCGAAGGCGAAGGTGACGGACGCGATCCTCAACAAGTGCAAGCCGATCGCCGGCACGCCGGAGGACTGCATCGCCGCGATCGAGGAGTACCGCGACGCCGGTTGCACGCACGTCATGCTCGAGCTGTGGGGCGACAAGCGGCACGATCAGATCCGCCTCTTCGGGGAGAAGGTCCTACCGCATTTCCGCACGTGATCGTCGATCGCGAGCGGCTCGTCGCCGACGCGCTCGCAGCCGTGTCGATCCCGAGCTTCACCGGCTCGGAGCAGGCGATGGCGGCGTGGATGGCCGGCGAGTGCGAGGAGCTGGGGCTGGCGGTGCAGTGGCAGCAGGTCGAAGACGGCCGCGCCAACGTGCTCGCAACCCGCGCCGGCACCGGCGGCGGGCCGACGTTGATGTTCAACGGCCACATGGACACCTCGTACTCGGGCCGCGAGCCGTGGCTCGCCGGCATTCCAGGCTTCCAGCCGCTCGGGTTCGAGCGCGACGGCCGCATCTATGGGCTCGGGATCTCGAACATGAAAGGCGCGCTCGCCGCCTACCTCGCCGCGCTGCGAGCGCTGGGGGACACGCCGCTGAAGGGCGACGTGATGATTGCCGCCGTCGCCGGTGAGATCGAGAAGACCCAGCAGGGCGAGGCGCAGGGCGCGGAGTTCCGCGGCTATGCAGCCGGCTCGCGACACCTCGTCGGCCACGGCGGCGCCGCCGACATGTGCATCCTCGGCGAGCCGACGGAGCAGAAGCTCGTGCTCGCGCATTTCGGCACGCTCTGGCTGCGGCTCTCCACGTCGGGTCCGTTCATCCACACCGCCTTTTCGTCCGGCCGGCTCGAGGAGAACTCGATCGTGCGGATGCGCGGCGTACTCGACCGCGTGCTCGAGTGGCTGCCGACCTGGGAAGAGGAGATGTCGTACGGGGACGTGCGCGGCGTCGCGAACGTCGGCGCGATCCAGGGGGGCTTCGGGTGGCGCGTCTCGCGGACGCCGCACCAAACAGATCTCTTCCTCGACCTCCGCGTGCCTCCTGATGTGGAGATGGCAGAGGCGCGGCGAAAGGCGCTCGAGTTCGCGCGCGGCCTGGACGGTGTCGAGGCGGAGGTCTACGTGACCGCGCCGGGCGCCGAGATCGACGAGTCGCACCCGCTCGTGAGCGCGCT
>JBKJSM010000003.1:0-11475 GCA_046594445.1 Gaiellaceae bacterium
GCATCGATCAGCCGCTCGGCATTGCCGAAGCTCCCGTCATGGACGGAGCCGATCTCGGCGATGATCTGCACGGGCATAGCGGGGAGCCTAGTCGGGTGGGAGGGCGAGGATTCGCGCGGAGGAGGTCGCGGGTCTCTAGGTGCACGTCAGTGCCTCACCTGTGTCATCGGAAGCTCCGTGACGAGCATCGGGTGATCCAGCGCCTCCTTCGAGGCAATGAAGACAGCGCGAGCATTCGGCGTGGGCGGGGGCGGCAGAGTGGTCCAGTCGAGCGGGAACTCTCGATGCCAGGGCTGCGTTCGCGGGAGGTAGACGAACGGAAACAGCTTCTGCAAGCGCTTGAGCACCCATCGTCTCGTCGGCCGGCAACCGATCCCCGAGACCGCCTGGGAGGGGTCGCTGGGAGCCTCCGACACGCGATTGACGTCATCGCCTTCGCCGTAGGAGACGCAGGTCTCGAGGAGGAGGAGCTGACTGCAGTGGTCGGCGAGAAACGCAAGCGCGTGCTCCGGCGCCGCGAGGTGATAGAGCGTCCCGTAGCAGTACACGACCTCGGCCGTCTGCACCTCGCGGATCTCCGGTGCGTCGAGGTCGAGGTCGACAACGTCCACCTCTGGAAATCGACTGCGTAGCACGGCTAGGTTCGCGGGTCGTCCATCCGTCGACACAACTCGGCATCCCCGATCGAGAAAGAACGACGTGTGATCCCCTATCCCGGCACCGACTTCAAGAACGGTGCGTCCCTGGATTTGAAGCGGCAACGATGCCAAGTGCTCCTGGCGTCGCTGGTTGTGCCGGAGATAGTCAGCTGCATGAAATTCGACGAGCGGATCCGTCGATGGCTGCTCCAGTCTCCTGCGACGGATCCTCATGGCGCGGGACGCGCCTGCTGCAGAACGCGGAGAGCTTTGACGACCAAGCGGGTCATGAGCCGGTTCAGGCTAGTCCGGGACCTCCGCGACGCGGAGCGCATGATCACGCGGCGCTCCAAACGTGCGAGGCTCAAGGCGGGAGTCAAGAACCGCCGGGTCAGCACATGGGTTGCGTCCAGGATCGTGAGACGCGCGTCCGCGTCCGCGAGTTGTTTGTTCGCCTGCGCGTCCTCTCCCGTTCGGGCTTCCTCGTGCCCGCCGGTGAGATGAGAGTAGTCGTGGTTCTGATGCAGCGCGAGAACGACTCTGGTGGCGTCGACGATCGGGATCCCGCGAGAGCGCGCATGGTGGAGCAGCCAGTTGTCCCAGGCGGGCCGGCCGACGCGAAACGCCGGTAGGTCGACGAAAAGGCCCCGCGGAAACAGGAAGTAATCGATCCCTGCCGGGCCATGCAATGCGCCTTCGGTGCTTGCGAGTTTCCGTAGAGCCTCATCCCCGCCGCTGACATCGATTTCATCGACGAGGTCGACGTCGCAGCGTTCGCCGACAAGGATGAATTGCGAGAAGTGCCGCACGCGTTGGGCCGCCGTAAGGATGTCGTTGGTCAAGACGATGTCGGCGTTCAGATAGCAGCAGAGTGGGTTGCGGGCGAGCGCCTGCGCGTTCGCGAACACAGAGTCGAGTAGTGGCGCTCCGGCAGGGGAGGTCTGCATGTCCGTGCAGTACCGCACACCGTCGGGAGGCGAGCCGACGTCGTCGGGCGCTCCGAAAACGATCACCTCGGTATTCGCGCCGAGGCCCGTCAATGCAGTCACCGCGTTCGTTTGGGCGACTCGAACCCTCTCGTCGTGCGCCGGCTTCGGAATCATGAAGAAGCTAATCACGTGCTCGTCCACTCGCCTGTGGGAGCTGCCGCTCGCGCGGTACCGCCAGCAGGTTGGTGTTGAAGGACGACGCTCGTTGGGCGCGGCGGAAAGAAGCCCCTGACAGCTCGTACCAGTCGTAGCCGGCATCGACGACCGCGTCGAAGATCGCTGAACTCGGGTACCCCCAGGGCGCGGTCCGCTGATCTGACAGCTCGCAAAGAATGACCGGACGGCTCGTTGCCAAGGTTGCGGCCGCTCCCTGGATCACCGTCAGCTCCGCGCCCTCGACGTCGAGCTTGATGAAGTCAATCTTCCGGACGCCTTGAGAGGCCGTGATGAAATCGAGGGTCGTTACCGCAACGTCTACGGTCTCCATGGGTTCGTTCAGATTGGGGAGGCGGAGGCTGTTGCAGCCGCTCTCGACGCCACTTGGCACGTACAGCCTGGCTGTGCTGTCTTCAGCCCCCAGCGCTGTCTGATGAAGCCGGACGTTGCGCCGACGGTTGAGTCGCATGTGCGTCCGTAGCCTTCGGGCCTGCCTCGGTGAGGGCTCGAAGGCCAGCACCTGTCCGTCGGCACCCACAAGCCGCGAGAGCAGGAGCGAGAAATAGCCCTCGTGCGCACCGATGTCGCACACCGTCATTCCGGGGGAGACAAAGGCCCGGATCGCGGTAGCGACCTCGGGCTCGAAGCCGCCGTCGAGGTAGGCCGATCGGCTAATGGCATCGTCGTGGACAAGCCAGAAGCCGACTCCACGTGCATAGTGCGGGATCGCGATGCCGAGCTTCGACGCTGCGCGAAGCGCCCGGAATCGATTGAGCCCGCGCATTAGGCGTCCACTCCGAGTGTCTTCTGCAGCTCGAACGTGCAGGGGACGTTCAGGATGCCCTGCCACTCGTCGCGGACGCTGCCGAATTGCTGGGTCGCGACCACCATCTCCGGCACGGCGTACCAAAGATCCAGCATCTCGCTGCCCTCGAGTACGCTGAATTGCCACTGATAGACGCCCGGCGTGACCGGGAGAGACTCGAAGGCATAGCTGAGCGTGTGCGGGCCGGCATCGAAGGTGAGATGCCGAGTCGTCCAGGCCCACACCAGCGTTCCCTCGGAGTTCCTCAGCGCTGCCCCGTGCGTCGCGTCAATCAAGGGTCGAGTCACGTCCAGCACGACATCCAGTCGCACAGTCCCGGTCGTTGTCAGCCACGTGTCGGTGTCTCCGGATGGAGTGAGGCGCCAGCGGTCGAATCGTGCTCCAGACACTGATCGAAGCCCGCTCTCGCGAAGCGTGGTCGCAGAGCTCTCGTACGCGCCGAGCACCTGGCTCGTTGGTCCATCGTGGCGCACACGCCCTTCGTCGAGCCAGATGCAGCGATCACACAACCGGCGAACGGCGCTCAGCTGATGGCTGACGAACAGCACGGTCTTGCCTCCCTGGGCAGCGTCGCGCATTCGCCCTAAGGACTTCTTCTGAAAGGCCGCGTCGCCTACGGCCAGCACTTCATCGACGATCAAGATGTCAGGCTCGAGGTGTGCCGCAACCGCGAACGCGAGCCGCAGGTACATGCCGCTCGAATAGCGCTTCACGGGTGTGTCGATGAAGCGCTCGACCTCGGCGAACGCCACGATCTCGTCGAACTTCCTTGCCGTCTCTTGCCGCGGCATTCCGAGAATCGCCCCGTTGAGAAAGATGTTCTCGCGGCCGGTCAATTCGGGGTGAAAGCCGGTGCCAACCTCGAGCAGCGATGCTACGCGGCCGTGCAGCTCGGCATACCCCGTTGTAGGCTCGGTGATGCGGGAGAGAAGCTTCAGCAGTGTCGTCTTGCCGGCGCCGTTCCGCCCGATCACGCCCAAGACTTCGCCGACGTTCAGGGTCAGATCGACGTCGCGCAGCGCCCAGAGTTCCCCGCGCTCGCCCGTCTCGCTCGGAAGCTGGCCGCGAAGGCGGCGAAACGGGCGCGCGACAGCTTCCGTGATGGTCTCGCTCAGGCGGCCGTACTGAGTCAGCTGCTCGCCGAGCTCGTAGCGCTTCCCCAGGCCCTCTGCTCGGATCGCGATCTCGCCCACTAGATCACGTCCGCAAAGGTTCTCTCGACCTTGCGGAAGTACGCAAGGCCGGTGATCAGGATCGCGAGCATCGCGACCGTCGACACCACGAGCGTGAGCCCCGGTGCCGTATCCGTGTCGACGATCGCCCAGCGGAAGCCCTCCACGACGCCCGCCATCGGGTTCAACGCGTAGACCCAGCGCCATTCCTCCGGCACGAGCGACGCGGCGTAGGCGACGGGTGTGGCGAAGAGCCACAGTTGGATCAGGAACGGGAGCGCATAGCGAACGTCGCGGTACTTGACGTTCAGCGCCGCCAGCCAGATTCCGACCGCGAGCGAGGTCAGGAGCGCGAGCGCCGCGAGCAGGGGCAGCAGCACGACGTGCCAGCTCGGCGCGACGCCGTACCACGCCATGATCCCTCCGAGTAGGCCAAGGGCGATCATGAAGTCGACAAGAAACGATGTCGCGACCGCCACCGGCATGATGATCCGCGGGAAATAGACCTTCCCGATCAGATTCGCGTTCCCAACCAGGCTGCCGGCCGCACCGCCGAGCCCCTGCGCGAAGAACGTCCAGGGAACGAGCCCGGCGAACGCGAAGAGCGGGTAAGGAATGCCGTCCGACGGCACCTTGGCGAGGTGGCCGAGGAAGATCGAGAACACCACCATCAGCATGAATGGTTGGATCACCGCCCATCCTGCGCCGAGCGCAGTCTGCTTGTAGCGCACCTTGATGTCGCGCCAGATCAGGAAATAGAGCAGCTCCCGGTAATCCCAGAGCTCGCGGAAGCTGAACGCGGCGAAGCGCTTCGACGGTCGGATCACAACGACCGGCCGCTGTCGCTGTTCGGGGACTGCCGAGCTCATCGGGCCAGCCAGACCGCGTGCGGATCGCCGTTCGAGCGCACGGCGAACACGCGGAGCTCGACCTCGTCGAAGCCGCAGCCGACAAGCGTTTCCCGCAGCACCTCTGGGCGGTAGGTGCGCACGCGGGCGTGATAGGTCTCCTCGCCGCGCGCGAGCTTCCGCCGGCTGCGCCAGACTGCGAGCTCGGTACCGACCTTCCAGCGCAGGGATGGCGCGGCGCTCGAGATCGGGATGTGTGCGAGGAGGGTCCCGCCCGGTCGCAGCACGCGCCGGGCGTCGCGGAGATAGGCCGTCACCTGCTCGAGCCCATCGAGGTGCTGGAGCACGTGCGTCGTGAAGACCGCGTCGGCCTCGTTCGCGGCGAGCGGGATCTTTGTCGCGTCGGTCAGTGCGAGCTGGACGTTCGCAGGCACGACGGCTCGGGCGAGCTCGAGCATCTCCGGCGAGACGTCGACGCCGATGACGCGTTCGAAGTCCTCGGCGAGAGCGACGGTCAACCGGCCGGCGCCGCAGCCGAGCTCGACGCAGGTCCCTCCGAGGTCCTCGTCGAAGTGGCGCCAGTGACGGCGGAAGTCCTCCCAGTCCGAGCGGCCCAGGCCGTAGAACTCCTCCGGCGTCCAGGCGCCCTTCTTTCCCTCCCAGCAGGCGATCGCATAGAGGGCGTCGTGGCGAGCCAGCGCCTGCCATTCGAGTGTCGACTTGAGGGGGCGAGTCATCCGGATGACGCTAGCAGGGGTTCTCGTCGCTCCAGGCATGTCACTAGCCGTGCAACCGCCTCCGCCCAGAGCTCGGGCGTGTGCCGAGCGGCAAGCTCGAGTGAGCGCTCGCCGGCGCTTCGCCGCCAGCCCCCGTCTTCTGCGACGCGTGCCAGGGCGGCGCGCAGCGCTGTCACGTCGCCGGCCGGGTAGCGGATCCCGCTGACGCCGTCGTCGACCAGGTCATAGGCCGCGCCCGGAGCGTCGCTCGTCACGATCGGCAGGGCGGCCGACGCCGCTTCGTTCAACACCATTCCCCACTGATCGGATCGTGAGGGAAGGACGAAGGCGTCGACTGCCGCGTACCACGGCACCAGCTCGTCGCGCTCGACTCGCCCGACGATACGAACGTTTGGCAGAGCCGCCGCGCGGAGCGCCGCCTCTCCAGGGCCTGAGCCGATCACGACCACGTCCGCGTCGAGGCCGTCAGCCGCTTCGAGCAGATCGGCCAGCCCCTTCTCGGGATCGAACCGCCCGACGAAGAGGAACGTCGGGCGGGTCAGGCCTATCTCCTCCCTCAGGCGCTCGCGGCTTCCTCGCGCCTGAGCGACCCCGTCGCGGAAGATCGACTGGTCGACGGCGTTGGGCGCGACGACGACGCGCTCCGCCGGCACTCCGAGCGACCGGGCGTACTCGGCGGACGCGGATCCCGGCACGAGCAGCGCTGCGCTTCCGTCCACGATCCAGCGCTTCGCGCGCTCCAGCCCGACGTTGCCCGGGCGCGCGTCACGCTCGGTGCTCTCCACCCAGGTGACGAGCGGAATCCGACGGATGCGCGCCCATGCCGCCGCTTGCCAGAAGGCCGGCTGGTTCCAGCCCCCGATGACGATGACCTGCGGCCGCGACCGGCGAAGCTCGCCGAGCACGCCGCCGTTCAGGACGACCCAGCGGCTGCCGCGGGCAACGTCGTGGCCCGGCAGCGTCCGAGCGTCGAAGCGGAACTCGTCGCGGTAGACCGGGTACGGCCGCTTGGGGTCCCGGTCGGAGAGGAAGAGCACGCGCAAGCGAACGTCGTCCCGCTCCGCCAACGCGTTGAAGAGCGGGATCCGGAACGGAGCGGGGATCTCGGTGAGAAGCGCGACTCGGATGCCCGGCATGGCGGCAAGTATCGTCCGCCGAATGCCGCAGCGCCCGCGCATCGCGCTCGACGCGACGTCCGTCACGGCCCGGCCGACCGGCGCCGGCCGCTTTGCCGGCAATCTCGCGACGGCGCTGCCGGCGGCCGACAGCTTCACCGACTACGTGGCGCTCGTAACGCCGGCGGGCGCCGACGCGCTAGGCGGAGCCGAAGGGCTCGAGCTGGTGACGGTCGATGTGTCGCACGGCCTCGTCTGGGAGCTCGGAGGAGCTGGTGAGGCCGCGCGGGCGGCAGGCGCCGATCTCCTGTTCACGACCCGGGAGGTGGTCAGGGCATCCGGAATGCCGCTCGCCGTGCACATCTTCGAGCCTCCCACGTACCGCCTCCGGGGGGGCCTATCTAACCTGGGGAGCGCGAAGCAAACGGCCAAGGACCTGTATCTGTCCGCGGCTCTCGGCCCCGCGCTCCGCCGGGCGAGCAGGGTCACGGCCGGGTCGCAGGCAACCGCCGCCTGGCTGCGCAAGCAGCTCCGGCTCGAAGCGAAGGTGATCCTGCCGCCGCTCGAGGCGTCCTTCCTCGAGCACGTGCCGGACGGGACGCCAGGCGGCGATCCGTACTTCCTGCACCTCGCGACGGGGGACCGTCGCGAAAACACCGAGCTCGTCCTGGACGGGTTCGCGCTGCTTGACGGGACGGTGCGGCTCGTGATCGCGGGCTCGGCCGCAGCGAGGCTCGCGCCCGCGCTGCGCGCGCGTGATCTCGACGGACGCGTCGATCTGCGCGGCTGGGTCTCGGACGACGAGCTCCGCGCGCTCTACGGCGGCGCGCTTGCGTTACTGCATCCCACGCGGTACGAGGGCTACGGCGGCTATCCCGCCCTGGAGGCGATGGCGCTCGGCACACCGGTCGTCGGCCTCAGGGCGCCGGGAGCGACGGAGGCGCTCGAAGGCGCCGCAATCGTGCTCGACCGCCCCCACCCGGCCCTTCTCGCCGAGGCGCTCGGCCGACTGGCAGGCGAGCCGGGACTACGCCGGGAGCTCGCCCACGCGGGACGCGAGCGAGTGCGCCCGTTGCGCTGGGAGGCTGCAGCGGCGGACTTCGCCGACGTGTTCGCCGCCGCGCTCAGGCGCTGACGCGCGCGACGACCGAGACGAGCGTCTCGCAGACGCGCTCGACATCCTCTTCGCGCAAACCGCCCCAGGTGGGTAGGCAGAGCCCCCGCGCGGCGATGTCAGTCGCAACCGGATACCCGTCGGGCTCCGGCTCCTCGGGCGCGTACGGCGGAAGCGTGTGCAGCGGATAGAAGACCGGGCGCGTCTCGATGCCCGTGTCGGCGAGCACACGCGCCACCTCGTCGCGCTCGCCGGCGAGCTCCGCGGGCAATAGCGCCGCGACCATCCAATGCGCATGCGTCGTTCCGGGCTCCTCCAGCTGGAGCTCGACGCCTTCGAGTCGTTCGCGGTAGAGGGACGCCACTTTCGCTCGATCGGCGAGCTTGCGCTCGAACGACTCGAGCTGGGCGAGCCCGATCGCAGCCTGGATGTTCGTCATCCGGTAGTTGAACCCGACGACGGGGAACCAGTAGGGCCGGCCGGGATCCTGTCCCTGGCCCTTGTGCAGCGCCACTCGCTCGGCGATCTGGTCGTCGTTCGTCACGACCATCCCGCCCTCGCCGGTCGTGACGATCTTGTTTCCGTAAAAGCTGAATGTCCCGACCGCGCCCAACGCGCCGACCGGCGTGTCGCCGACGCGGGCGCCGTGTGCCTCGGCGGCATCCTCGACGAGCGCGGCACCGTGTCGATCGGCGAGCGCGCGGAGAGCGTCCATGTCGGCCGGTGCGCCGAAGAGGTGCACGGGCATGATCGCCTTCGTCCGAGACGTGAGCTTGCGCTCCACCTCGGCCGGATCGAGGTTCCAGGTCGTCGGAAGGCAGTCGACGAAGACCGGCGTGGCGCCGCAGTAGCGCACCGCGTTCGCAGAGGCGACGTACGTCAGCGTCGGCACGATCACCTCGTCGCCCGGCTCGACGCCGGCTCCGATCAGGGCGAGGTGCAGAGCCGAGGTGCCGTTGTTGCACGCGAGGGCGTGCCGGGCCTCGCAGAGCTCGCCGAACGCGCTCTCGAATCGTTCGATGAAGGAGCCCTTGGATGAGATCCACGTCGAGCGGATGCACTCGAGGACGTACTCCTCCTCGCGCCCCGAGAGATCCGGGGCGGAGATCGGGATGTGGCCCGGCTCAGCCACGCGCGGCCTCGTCCAGCACCTTGACCATGTGTGCCGTCATCGCGGCGAGACCGTACCGGGTAGCCACGACATCCGAGGCGCGTCTGCCGAGCTCGGCGCGGCGCGCGTCGTCATCGAGGAGCTCGCGGATGGCCGCGGCGAGCGCGACGGAATCGCCGGGCGGAACGAGCACGCCCGCCTCTTCCGGAGCCAGCACCTCCCGGATGCCGGGAATGTCCGACGCGACGATCGCGCGGCCGAGCGCCATCGCCTCGAGGAGAACGAGCGGCGAGCCCTCGCTCGCGGATGGGATCACGACCACGTCGAGCCCGGCGAGAAACGCGACGCCGTCGTCCGGCTCGACGAGCTCGACGCCCGCGCCGGGGGCGGCAGCGCGGATCTCCTGCTCGTACGCGGCGAACGGTCCGGGGCTGATGCCCGCGATCCTGCGGATGCCCCCGTCGAGCTGGGCGGCCGCCTGCACGAACACATGCACGTTCTTGCCCGGATCGAGGCGAGCGAGCATGCCGACGACCGGCAGGCCGGAGTGGGGCTCGGGCGCGGACGCCGCGGGGACGCCGTTCGCAACGACAGCTATTGCGGCTGCGGGGACCCCGAGCCGAAGGAGCTGGTCGCGGATGTGCGCGGCGACCGCGACGACGGTTGCTCGCCGCAGCGCCGACGTGTAGAGCGCCGCCTGCACCCGGCGGACCGGTGCGCGGTTGCTCAGATAGGGCATTGCATGCTGGTGGACGAGATGAGGGCGGCGCGCCTGCCTCGCGGCTGCGCCGCCGAGGATGGCTCCCGGCACCGAGGTGTGCGAGTAGAGGACGTCGTAGTCGCCGAGGACGCGCGCCGCCGCTCGGACTCCGAAGGGGCGGCGAAGGCTCCCGAGTGAGACGTAGACGACATCGGCGCCGAGAGCGGCGAACCGCTCGCTCGCCGGCCCGCCTGCGGGCACGAGGAGACCGATCTCGTGCCCGGCCTCGACGAGCGCTTCGGCGACACGCGCCGCCACGAGCTGCCCCCCGCCGATGCCGGCGTCCGCGAGTTGGAAGAGAACCCTGGTCAACGCGCTGCCGGTCGCCGGCGTTGCAGCACCCATCGGGGGATGAACGAGCGCACGAGCGGGCGGCGGATGTCCGCGTCGCCGAGCGCGCGCCGCGGCGCCGCGCCGAGGGCAGCGAGAGCCGCGCGCCGGGTCGCTGCGGGTCGCACGAGGACGTGGTTGGCCGCGGACAGGCGCCGCAGGAACCCGTAGCGCGCCTCGGCCAGCGCAGCTGCCGAGAGCGGAGGTGGCGAGGCGAGGTGCTTCTCGGCCACTCGCACGATGCCCGCAGCAGTGCGCTCCCACGCGACGTTCCCAGGCCAGACGCGGTAGAGCGCGGCCGGCTCGGGCACGTAGTCGAGTCGGCCGATCAGCGCGAGCCGGAGATACAGATCCCAGTCCTCGAACACGTCGATCGACTCGTCGTAGCCCCCCGTCGCCTCGAATGCGCTGCGGCGGAGGAGTGTGGCCGACGTGTACATCGCGCAGTAGGCGGCCAGCGCCTCGTAGGACGTGCCCACGCGCGTCGCCTCGGCACGCTGCCGCTCGTGCTCGATCGTCGCGACGGGATCCTCAGCGCCCTCGGCGTCGATCACCGTGGTCAGGCCGTGAACGAGCGCGAGCTCAGCGTTCGAGTCGAGCGCGTCCGCGAGAGCGGTGGCTTTCCCCGGCAGCATCACGTCGTCGGAGTCGAGGAACGCAAGGGCATCGGCTCGCGTCGCGGCCGCGCCCGCGTTCCTTGCTCTGGCGGCGTTGGCCGCGCCGAGCTCGACCACCTGGACGTCACCGAGGCGCCGCGCCTTCTCGACGGATCCATCGGTCGAACCTGCGTCGACGATCACAACCTCGTCGACGGACTCCGCGGCGATCGCGCTCGCGACGGCCGCCTCGAGCAGCGCGCCGCGATCGCGCGTGGGAATGACGACGGCGACGCGCATCACGCTCGCGGGGAGCGGCAGATCGCGACGACCTCGCTCGCGCCGACCACCCCCGGCGACACGACCACATCGTCGAGCGTCAGCTCCGCGGTCGGCGCCGTCCCGAGCAGACGCGCGCCCCGGCGCAGGAATGCGAAGCGGCGGCGCAACCCGAGCACATCCAGCCGTTGGGCAAGGCGATGTGCCCCGGTCTGGACACGCCGCTGCCCGAACAGCTCGACGTCGGCGAAGCGCGAGCTGAGCAGCCGCTCGAAGTCGGGCGCCGACCACTCCACCCGGTGAAACGGATTCGTTGGCATCGTCGTGGTCTCCGAGGCGTTCGGCGTCGACAGGAAAACCGTCCCGGAGGGTCGAAGGACACGCGCGAGCTCCGCGAGCATCTGCTCCGGGCTCTCCACGTGCTCGATCGTCTCGAAGGAGCAGACAGCGTCGAAGGAGGCGTCCGGGAAGTCCAACGCGTGCAGGTCGCCGACGCGGAACTCGGTCTGCGGCCCGCCATAGCGTCGTTGTGCGTAGGCGACCGTCTCCTCGCTGACGTCGATCCCCGTTACGTGCGCGGCCTCGGCCGCGAGGTAGTCCGTGCCGTACCCCACTCCACAGCCTGCGTCGAGCACGTTCAGGCCTGACACGCGAGGGCGTACGAACGCGTAGCGGGCGAGGTGCGTCGCGACGATCCCGGGCTCTGTCTCGTCGGGAATGATCCGTTCAGGGTCCACGGCATGAGTATGATCATCGCCCCGTGAGCGTCGCGCTTCGCCGCCTTTCACTCGAAGCGGCTGCACC
>JBKJSM010000128.1:0-11584 GCA_046594445.1 Gaiellaceae bacterium
ACGATCGACCACGTCTCACTCGGCGACGTCGCGATCTGCTGCGACCTGGAGGCAAAGGTCTTCTACGCCGAGCACACCGACCCGCAGGTGGCCGAGGCGCTGCGGGCGACGCAGTGGTCCGAGCTGCGCGGGTACGCCGAGCCCGGCCCCGAGGCCGACGCCGCCTAGCGAAGCAGCTCCGAGAGCGGCCGCGTGTTCAGCACAGCGGCGCGCGCCGCGCCGCCGCGCCGCGCGGTCGCCACCGAGAGCCCCATGTTGCCGAGCCCGCGCGTCGAGTGAGCGTCGGTCGAGCAGACGATTGACACCCCGGCCGCGAGCGCCTCGCGCACGTGGGCGCCGGAGAGGTCGAGCCGGTCCGGCAGGCCGTTCACCTCGAGCGCGACCCCCGTCTCGAGCGCGACCTCGAACACCCGCTCCAGGTCGAGCGCGTTCTCTGGCCGGTGGTTGAGGATCCGTCCCTTGGGGTGGGACAGGCACGAGGCGGCCGGATGGCGCATCGCCTCCAGCACCCGGTCGGTGAGCGCACGGCTTCCCAGCGCTGCCCCGCGTGCAGGCTGATCTGCACCCACTCGAGCTCGGCGAGGACGTCGTCGGGAAGGTCGAGCGAGCCGTCCGAGAGGATGTCGCACTCGCTGCCGCGCAGGATCCGGAAGGGCCCGAGCAGCTCGTTCGCAGCCGCGATCTCCTCGGCCTGGCGGCGCAGGTCGTCCGCGTCCAGCCCGGGCACGACGCGCACGTTGCGGGTGTGGTCGCAGATCGCGATGACCTCGTAGCCGAGCGCCTGCGCGGCGCGGCCCATCTCGATCACGGTGGCCTTCCCGTCGGACGCGGTCGTGTGGACGTGGAGATCGCCGCGGATGTCGGCCAGCTCGAGCAGATCGGGAGGCGGATCGCCGGCTTCGACTTCGCGCAGCTCCGGTGGGCGGTACGGGTGGCCCAGCCGCTCGTAGACCTCGACCTCCGTCGCCGCCTCCGGCAGCTCTCCCAGCGTGGCGACGTACTCCGGCGATCCGGTCGCGCGCACGAGCTCCGTCCCGAAGCTGCCGCGCCGCGCGGCAACGACCTCGACGGGGTAGCCGTCCGCGGTGACACCGACGACGTGCTGGTCGTCCTGCTCCAAAATCGCGACGATCTGCGGCAGCGCCTCGACGCCAAGTACGTACGTGTGTCAAGGGCGAAGCTAGCGGCGACGTTTGAGAATGTCGTGGTGGCAGTGGTTTTCAATCACGATCACTGGCCCGTCCCAGTAGAAAGTCACGCGGTCGCCGCCCGTCGCGCGAGCCTCGAAGACCGGCTGCCCGTTAACGAGTCTGCCGTCAAGCTTCTTTGCACGTAGGCCTGAGTGTCGCCAATCCACGCGTAGCTGCCTGAAGCAACCGAGGATCGCCCCCTGCGCTTCCTTCGACTTCTTGGCAAGCTTCTTCCGGAGCGGCGTCGGCACACGCAGCGGAGTGAGTGGCGCGGGGTCCGGGTTAGTGCTCGTCGTCGGCGTCAAGCAGCCACCGAACGACATCGTTCGGGTCGTCGCTGTCGAACTCCACATACTCCCCGTCCGCCAGAGCCCTCATGGACTCGCGGATGTCGCGCTGCCACTCATGAGTCCAGTAGTAACGCTGGTCGGCCGGGATCGACGGCGGAACGGCGGACAGGAAGCGCGTGGGGTCGGACGAGGCGGCCTCGCGGGCGGTCACGGCCACGCCGTACGTGGCCGTGCTCATCGTGGTGGTGAGAAACATGGGGTCAGTCATCGTCTTCACCCATCTTATCGGCGTTATCCAGGATTTCCGTAAGAATTCGGATCAGCTCCTCAACTCGCTGCCGCGTCAGTCCGATACGCGCAACGGGCTTCACGGCCGCGAACGTGATCATTTCTAGCTGTTGACGGCGCTGTTCCTCTGTGCCGAGAAGCACGGGGGGCGCGACCTGACCTAGCGTAAGGATGTACTCCTCCCGAGTCAGCGCCTGTCCAACTATCTGATTAATGGTGAGGATCGGAACGTCCTCGATCCCGATCCAAGTGAGCGGTACTTGTTTGCTCTCATCCACGTCGCTGACCTTAGTACGCAACGCGACGTAGCGCTACCTACGTGTTCTGACTACACACTTCCCACAGGCTGTTACTTGGCACGACGACGGCGAAGCGGCTGGAGACGTCGCAGGCGCGGCGCGGATCTCCGGCCGGCTCGCCCCCGAGCGCTGCCGCGATCTCTTCGACAAGCGTCCGGGCGCGGTTCAGCAGCATGCCGCGCTTCGGCGTCGCCGTCGCGAGCTCCGCGAGGCCGGTCTCGATCCGCGCCGCGGTCTTCGGCCCGATCCCCGCGACGCCCTGGAGCCTCCCGGCCGTGGCGGCCTCTCGCAGCTCGTCGAGCGTCCGGATCCCCAGCGCGTGGCCGAGGTCGCGCATCCGCTTGGTCGAGAGCCCGAGCAGGTGCGCCACGCCGACGAGCTGTGGCAGCGCCTGCGCCTCGAGCTCGTCGAGCTCCGCAATCCGGCCGGTCTCGACGAGCTCGCGCAGCCGCTGCTCGATCCTAGGCCCGATCCCGGCGAGCTCGCGCACCCGCCCCGCACGCACAAGCCCCGCGACCTCGACCGGCGTCGACCGAATCAGATCGGCCGCGCGCCGGTAGGCCCGAACCGTGTAGTAGCTCGAGCCGTTCAGGTCGAGGAGGGCCGCGAAGGCCTCGAGCCGCTCGCTCAGGCGCGCGTTGTCCACGACTAGAGTCTTTCCCATGGCGCAAATAGTCGTCCCCTTTCGCGGGGAGTCCGGAAAGCAGCGCCTGCACGCATCGGACGAGGTTCGCGCGAGGCTCGCTCTCGCCATGCTCGGCGACGTGCTCACCGCCTGCGTCGCCACCGGGCGCACGCTGCTCGTCACGGACGACCCGGCTGCGCGCGAGCTCGCCGATGAGCTCGGCGCCGAGACGGTCGACGATCCGGGCGGCGGCCAGGGGTCGGCCGTCGCGGCGGCCCTCGAGCACGTCGAATGTGGCCCGGTCGTGATCGTGAACGCCGACCTTCCCTGCGTCGTCCCGCACGATCTCCGCACTCTGGCGGGCGCCGCCGAGCTCGGCGCGCTCGGGCTCGTCGTGGCCGAGGACGGGACGACGAACGCCCTCGCGCTCCCGAAAGCCTCCCTGTTCGCGTCTCTGTACGGGCCGGGGAGCGCGGCGCGGTTCCGCGAGCACGCCGAGGCGCACGGCCTCTCCGCGGCCGAGGCGGCGATCCCGAACCTGTCCGACGACGTGGACACGACCCAGGACCTCGATCGCGTTGCGCTGCGCGCCGGCCCGCGCACGCAGGCCGCGCTCGGGCGGCTGGCGAAGCCGTGAAGGTTGCGCTCCTCTCCGGCGGCGTGGGCGGTGCGCGCTTTGCTCGCGGGCTCGTCAGCGCGATCGACCCCGCTGCGGTGACGGTGATCGGCAATGTCGGCGACGACCTCGAGGTGCTCGGACTGGCCGTCTCGCCCGACCTCGACAGCATCCTCTACGCGCTCGCCGGCCTCCACGACGAGGAGCGCGGCTGGGGCCGCGCCGGGGAGACGTGGGAGGCGCTCGCGACCGTTTCCGCGCTCGGCGGCGAGGACTGGTTCCGCCTCGGCGACCGCGATCTCGGCCTGCACCTCGTGCGCTCCCAGGCGCTGCGCTCCGGCGAGCCGCTCTCCGCCGTGACGGCGCAGATCGCGCGCGCGCTCGGGATCGAGGCCGCGATCGTGCCGGCCACGGACGACCGCCTGCGAACCTGGATCGACACGCCCGCGGGCAGCTTCCCCTTCCAGGACTGGTTCGTCGCGCGCGGCCACCGGGACGACGTGGACGGCGTTCGCTTCGAAGGTGAGGCGAGCGCCGCGCCCGGCGTTCTGGAGGCGCTTGCGGAGGCGGATGCGATCGTGATCGCGCCGTCGAATCCCTACGTGAGCATCTGGCCGATCCTCGCCGTTGCGGAGATCCGGGCGGAGCTGGCCGCACGTCGGGTGCCGTGCGTCGCGGTCAGCCCGCTCGTCGGTGGTCGCGCGGTGAAGGGGCCGGCAGACCGTATGCTCGCCCGGATGGCGGGCGGCACGACTCCTGAGCACGTGGCGGGCTGCTACGAGGGCCTGATCGATGCGCTCGTCGTCGACGAGTCCGACCCTGCTGGGCCGCTGGCCGTGCGCAGGATCGTGACGCAGACGCTAATGACCGACCTCGACGCCTCGCGCCGCCTAGCCGAGGCAGTGCTAGAAGCCGCGGCATGAGAGTCGGCGTCGTCGGCGGCACGGGCAGCTTCGGCCAGGCGGTCGCGAAGCGCCTGCTCGACGCCGGCGTCGAGGTCGTGATCGGCTCGCGCGACGCCGAGCGGGCCCGCGAGGCCGCGGCGGCGATCGGCGCCGAGGGCGCCTCGAACGACGACGCCGTCCGCGGCGTCGACCTCGTCCTGCTCGCGGTCAAGGCGGAGGCCGCCGTCGACACCGCGCGCGACCTGCGGCAGACGATCGGCTCCACCCCCGTCCTGTCCGTCGCAGCCGAGCTCTCGTTTGGCCCGGGCGGCGTCAAGCCGACGACCGAGGCGACCTCGATCGCGCAGCGGATTCAGGACGAACTCGACGCGCCGGTCGTCGCGGGGCTGCACTCGCTCGCCGCGTCGAACCTCGCCGAGGCGCCCCCGGATGAGGACGCGCTCGTCTGCGGCGACGACCCGGTGGCCAAGCAGCTCGCGCTCGACCTTGCCGGCAAGCTCGTCTCCGGCAGCGCCGTCGACTGCGGCCCGCTTGCGAGCGCCCGCGCGCTCGAGGGAATGACCGCGGTGATCGTGAACGTGAACAAGCGCTACAAGGCGCACGCGGGCCTCCGCGTCACCGGTCTTCAGTGACCGAGGGGATACGGGTCTTCCCGCTCCTGGGCATCCCGGAGGTGGAGGAGGGCGACGATCTCGCCGCGCTCCTGGCCGACGCCGCCGAGCGGGCCGGGGGGCTCGAGGATGCGGACGTCGTCGTCGTCGCGCAGAAGGTCGTCTCGAAGGCGGAGGGGCGAGTCGTTCGGCTGGACGGGATCGAGCCGTCGGAGCGGGCGCGCGAGCTCGCGGGCGACCGCGACCCGCGTCACGTCGAGGCGATCCTGCAGGAGGCGGCTCGGGTCGTCCGCTCGCGGCCGCCGCTCCTGATCGCCGAGACGCGTCACGGTTTCGTCTGCGCGTCGGCGGGGGTGGACGCCTCGAACGCGAAGGGCGCCGGAACGCTCGTGCTGCTGCCGCTCGATCCCGACCGGTCCGCCGCCGCGATCCGCGAGGTGTTGCGGGCACGCAGCGGCCGCGACGTCGGCGTGATCGTCAGCGACTCGTTCGGCCGCCCCTTCCGTCAGGGGACGACCGACGTCGCTCTCGGTGTCGCCGGCCTCGCGCCGGTGCTCGACCTCACCGGCGTCCGGGACGGCGCCGGCTACGAGCTGCAGGGAACACAGATTGCGGTCGCGGACGAGATCGCGGGCGTCGCCGAGCTCGTAATGGGCAAGACGAACGGCCTGCCCGCGGCGGTCGTCCGCGGCGTCGACGCACGCGGCAAAGGCACGGGCCGCGACCTGCTGATGCCGCCCGAGCGCGACCTCTTCCGCTAGAGCACCTCGGCCGCGAGCGTCGCGAGCCGCTCACCGACGAGCGGCGCGAACTTGAAACCGTGGCCGCTGCAGGGCGAGCCGACGACGATCCGTCCGTTGCGCTCGAGTACGAACTCGTCGTTCTCGCGCGTCGTGTAGAGGCACGTCTCGGCGTGCACGGCCTCACCCACGTTCCGGAAGCGCTTCGCGACCCATTCGGCGGTCCGCTCGGCCGCCTGCGGGTCCGCCAAGCCCGGCTCGTCGGGGTGCACGACCGGGCCGGAGTGGTGCAGGCCCGCCTTCATGCGGGCGACCGGCGACATCAGCGCGTAGCCCAGTCGCGCGCCGGCTCTCGTGTCGACGACGGACGGCAGCGGCTCGACGAGCTCGAAGTAGGAGACCGTCTCGCGGGTCGGCGTTGCGTCGACGCCGACGAGCGTCGGCGCCCACGCGCCCGCCGTCACGACGGCGACGCGCGCGCGCACTCCGCCGACCACGACTGCGTCGTCTTCCTCCACGATCTCGTCGACGCGGTGCTGCTCCCGCAACGCCATCCCCGCCGCTGCGGCCGACGCTGCCAGCGCCTCGACTGCGAGCTCGGCGAAGACGATGCCTCCGTCGGCCTGGAACAGGCCCGTCTCGTCCGCCTCCGCGCGGATCGGGAACCGCCGCTCCAGCTCCGCCGCGTCGAGCACCTCGAACGACGCCCCACAGGCGGCGAGCGCGTCGCGGTTCGGCTTCCAGTCGCCGAGGTCGAGCGTCCCGCGCAGGTCGAGGAGCGTCCGCCCGCACTCGGCCTCGAGCTCCCGCCAGAGGGGATAGGCCTCCTGGGCCAGGCGCACCCAAGCCGGCTCGGGGTACGAGAGCCGGATGATCCGCGAGCCGCCGTGGCTTGACCCCCGGTCGTGGCCGCGCTCGAACTGCTCGAGCACGACGACCTCTCGTCCGGCCCGTGCGAGCGCCCGCGCCGTCGCAAGGCCCATCACGCCGGCCCCGACGACGGCGACCTCGACGTCAAGGCTAGCGCTCGGCGAGCTCAAGCCTGTTCCCCCAGGGATCGTGCACGTAGCAGCGGCGGACGCCCGGAGGCGCGTCGTCATCGGTTACTTCAACGCCCGCCGCCCGCAACCGGCCCAGGAGCTCGTCGTAATCGGAGACCGCGAAGGCGGGATGCGCCTTGCGCGCGGGCGCGAAGTCGTGCTCGACGCCAATGTGCAGCTGCTGCTGCGCGCCGACCCGGAACCAGGCGCCGCCGCGCAAGCGCAGCGGCTCGGGCTTCTCGAGCTCCCAGAGCCCGAGCAGCTCGCCGAAGAAGCCACGGGCGGCCTCTTCGCAGCCCGGTGGGGCGGCGAGCTGGACGTGGTCGATCGCCTCGATCATGCGGGACGGAGGCTAGCGAGACGAATACGCCTTGGGTTACGCCCGCTGGTGAATGGTAAGTCGACCGCGACAGGTCTAGCCTCGTCGCATGATGAACGCAACAGCTGAGAGGTTCCCACCGATCACGGATCGACAGCGCGCCGTGATCGTCCTCATCGCCGCGGGCTGCTCCAACGACGAAGTCTCCGAGCGGCTCGGCATCTCCCCTCGGACGGTGAAGGCGCATTGCGACGTGCTGCGGCAGAAGCTCGGTGTGCGTCGTCGGCGTCAGCTTCCGATCGCGTATCGGAGCTTGACCGGGGACGACCCTCTCGCGCAAAGCCTCGACCCCCGCGGGTCGGGGAGCTGACGGCAGCGTGCCCGCGATCCCCGTGGGGTCGCGGGCACGCCTATTCAAAGCGGTCGAAGCGAGGTACGCTCTAATCGGGCTTGCGGCACCCGTCACAAACCATGGGCGAGGGCACCGCAACCACGCAAACGACTCCGCACCGACGGGTCATCGAGAGACCGCGACTGACCCGCCTGCTGGACGAGAGCGACGGGCGCATCAAGATGCTGGTTGCCCCCGCGGGCTACGGGAAGACCACGCTTGCCCGAGAGTGGGTCCGGGCACGCGAAGCTGTTTGGTACAGCTGCTCCGCCGCCTCTAGGGACGTCGCGGCTCTGGCGGCCGGCCTTGGACGAGCGACGGCGAAGATCGTGCCGGGGGCTTCAGAGGCTTTGCTCGAACGCCTCTCGGTGACCGCTCGCCCCGACGAGGAGGCGGAAGTCTTGGCGGACATGGTGGCTGGAGACCTCGCGGAGTGGCCGGTGAACTCTTGGCTCGTCCTGGACGACTACGAAGCGATCGCGGGGGCCGCTCGAGCGGAGGACTTTGTCGAGAAGCTTGTGCTCGACACGCCGCTCAATCTGTTGATCGTGACGCGGCGACGTCCCGCCTGGGTGTCGTCACGCCGCATCCTCTACGGCGAGGTGTTCGAGATGGATCACACCGACCTGGCGATGACGACCGACGAGGCACGCGCACTGCTGGCCGGCGCAGGTGGCGATTTCACCGAGCTCATCGCGCTTGCGCGCGGCTGGCCTGCGATCCTTACGCTCGCGTCCGTCTCGGGTGCCACGGCTCCAGAGCTGACCTCGGCCCCGCATCTCTACCGCTTCTTCGCCGACGAAATCTACTCGCGCTTGGGCCGCTCCGTCCGGCGCACCCTGTGCGAGTTGGCGCTCTCGGAAGTACGCGGGCGAGGACTCGCACCTCACGCAACACAAACCGAGCGCGCCCGGCAGGCGATTCGGTCTGGCCTCGAACGAGGATTTCTGATCGAGATCGAAGACGGCCGGTTCGAGATGCACCCCCTCATGCGCTCATTCCTCGAGCGAAAGCTTCGGGAGGAACCGCCGAAGGTTCGTTCCACGATCGCGAGCAGTGTGGCTCGAGACCTGATCATGCACGAGCTCTGGGACGAGGCGTTCACCGTCATTAGCGGCTTCAGAGTCGACGTTCTGTTCGACGACCTCATCGAGGGTTGTACGGAGCCGCTCTTGAACGCGGGCCGCACATCGACGCTCAAGGCCTGGCTCGACGGGGCGCCGGACGAGACACCTGCTGTCCATTACGCGCGTGCGGAGCTCGCGTTTCGCGAGGGTCGCTTCCACGAGTCCGAAGTGCTGGCGGCCGCCGCTGCGCGTGACGCACCGACCGACTCCGACCTCGGCCCACGAGCGCACCTGGTGGCTGGTCGAGCGGCCCACGTTTCGTCCCGGCTGAAGCAAGCCGTCGCACACTTCCGGCGAGCCCGAGCGGACGCCGAATCGGATCGCATTCAGAGGCGTGCAGCGTATGGTGAGTTGGCTGCGGCGAACGAGCTCGAATGGAGAGATGAATCTGCTTCATTGCTCAAGTTGCTAGGCCCAGTGGAATCGCTGCTGCCAGCTGAGCAGGTCGTCTACGTAGGACGAAAACTCAACCACGAGAGTCATGTCGGTGGCCGACCGAGCCTCGATGAGGGGCGACGCGCCCTGCAGCTTCTCGGCTACGTGAGAGATCCCGTAGCACGGTCAGGGTTTAGGAACGTCCTTGGGTATGCGCTTGCCATGGCCGGGAATTATGCCGAGGCTCTCATAATTGCTAACGATCAGGTCGAGGACGCGCGGCGTTGTCGCCTAGACTTTGTGGTGCCATACGCATTGATTACGCAGGCTGTTGTTCACTGTGGTTGGCGCGACTACGAATTGGCAGCCAGGTTGCTGCACGAGGTCGGCGACATGGCGCACGTTTCGGACGACGAGACCCTCTCCTACATCGCTTGGGCGGCAACGGCCCGCCTCCACAATTCTCAAGGCAACTTCGACTCGACGCTGGCTCGTCCACTTCCGAGCCGTCGGCCGGTGGCGGATTGGCTCATAGCAGAAGTCTCTTCCTGCTACGCCATCGCTTACGCGGCTTTAGGTCAGTCCGAGCGGGCTCTCCCTGCGGCTACCGCGGCCGAGGGGATGACGCTATCTGCGGAGGTGCGAACCAACGCCGCGTGCGCGAGAGCAATCGTTGCGCTTCGGAGCGGCAACGTGAATGAGGGAGTGGTTCAGGCGCGGCTCGCGTTACGGGCGGCTGCGTATTCGGGAGTCCAATCCTGCCTCGTCTCGGCATATCGAGGGTACCCCGAACTGTTGGTCACTCTCCTGGCTGACCCGCAGTCGAGCGAGGACGTCACCCGCACCATGACGCTAGTTGGTGACAGGGAGGAGTTGAACAGCGTTGAGCTAATCCGCGAGGGTTCCATCCTGAGCCTCTCGCCCCGAGAGCGAGAGGTATTCGCATTGTTGGCGCAGGGCCGATCGAATCGAGAGATTGGCAAGGCGCTCTTCATAAGCCCAGTGACCGTTAAGGTTCATGTTCGCCACATCTTCGACAAGCTAGGCGTGAGGTCTCGGACGGAAGCGGCGGTACGCGGTTCCCAGCTCAGCCGGTAACTACGCGACAGCGGCCACAGGGAGCTGTTGAAGATCAGTCTCTTGCGCGAAAAAGTCAAAATCAGGTCTCTGTGCCACTCGATAGTCGTCGTCTGCCGTAGCGAGAATCGCCTCGAACGCGGCTACGACTGACGTATCGAACTGAGAACCCACTGCCTGAGCCAAACGCATCCGGGCGACTCTCGTCGGCATTGCCTCACGATAGGGGCGATCGGATGTCATTGCGTTATACGCATCTGCGACTGCGATGATTTTCGAAATCATCGGGATCTCTTCTGTGCGAAGTCCCTCTGGGTAGCCGTTCCCATCGACGCGCTCGTGATGATGTCTCACCACGTTTGCGATGCCGCCATAGTCGTCCACCTTGGCGAGGATGCGCTCGCCGATCTCTGAATGGCCCTGCATGATCCGTCTCTCGTCCAACGTAAGCGGACCTACTTTCTCCAGCAGCCCGACGGGAAGGCCGATCTTTCCGATGTCGTGAACGAGTCCGGCTACGTGTGCGGTCTGCTGGTCCGCCGGCGACAGACACATGCGCTCCGCGATGTCACGCGAATAGATCGCCACTGCCGCGGAGTGTCCTGCCGTGTATTGGTCGCGCGCGTCGAGCGTGGCTACGAGTGCGGCTGCAAAAGAGAGGTTGGCTTTCTCGAGATGAGCGTTAGCCAGTGTCAAGTCGTCGGCGAGAGTTCGTTGTCTTTGGTACAAGCCGAACAGGTGCTGAGCGGCCAGTGCGGGGGCGAGGAAGAGCGGAAGTGTCCACGGGGACATCTCTAGGTATGCGTACGCCAATAGGGCAACGATCGGCGTGTAGAACGGCACGGACACTGCCACGACTGGCGTCAACGTCTTGATGATTTCGGACGGCCGGCCTGAGCCGCGGAGAGTGACGGTCAACGCCGAGAAGCCGGTGTCCATTAGCTGAGCGGTCGTCGCACCAACGATGGTTGCCAGGGCGATCGAACCTCCAGAGCTAGAGGCCCAACTCGCCGCCATAGCTGCGGTAAGTCCGGTGGCGGCGCCAGTAATTGACTCACTCATTGTGTAGACCGCCCACTTCATGTACGGCCGGCGAAAGTCGCTGCCAATCGAGGCTGCAGCGACCAGCATTGCGGCCGCTGGACCGAAGACGACTGCAGCAAACAGTGTCGGAAGAAGTGAGATCGAGAGCTCGAGGTTAGGACTCAGTCGGACTCGGCCGCGCTCGGCAACTGCACCGAGGATGGCCAGAGCGGCGACTGCGAGGGGATTGCCGAGTCCGTGCTCACTGACGATCAGCCACGTGCCCATCGCGGTAGCCCCGACTGCGAGACATACGAAGTAGAGCCCCATCCGGACATCAACACGATCAAGCGTGGAAAACTTGTCGCGAATTCTTCGCAAACCTCTTGCATACCCCTCAAAAGGGGTATATGGTGGCCGAGCCGTTAGTTCCTCGACTGAAGGGTGTTTTTTCATGAAGAGCTCAGTGACTCGCCTCGTCGCACGTGCTGCCGTCGTCGGCGGCGCTCGCGGCTGGTAACAGCCGACGCATACTCCTTGTAGCCACGCCTAGTGGCATCCCTCGTTCGGGGGGTTCTCCACAGGCTGTGGATACGGGGGATAACGCCGGTTCGCGGGATGAAGATTGGTAGGTCCGCGCCGAGGGGTCAGGCCTCGACGCGGCTCTG
>JBKJSM010000062.1:0-32670 GCA_046594445.1 Gaiellaceae bacterium
CGTCACGTGAGACCTCGGAGGAGAGCGTCGACGAGCTCCGAGCCGGGTAGCACGACCGCAGCCGCCGCGAGGCCGAGCATCAGGACGGCGGAGATGCAGGTCAGGACGGTGACGCCGCGCAGGCCGGTGAGGGGGCCGCGCTCGCGGGGAGGGCTGTCGCCGGCGGTCGTCTCGATCAGGGCGTGAGCGAGGCCGAGGAAGCCGAGCGCGAGCAGGAGCGCGGTTGCGCTTGCAGCCCAGGGATGCCCTGCCTGGAAACCGCCGGCGACGATCAGCACCTCGCTGACGAAGAGCGGCGAGGGCGGCAGGCCGGAAAGCGCGGCGAGCGAGATCCCCATCGAGGCGCCGAGCGCGGGCTTGCTGCGGGCGATGCCGGTGACGGGGTGCTCGCCCGCCTGCGGCTCGTGGCCGAGCAGCGGGGTTGCCGCGTAGAAGCCGAGCGCCTTGGCGACGGCGTGGGCGGCGATGTGGATCGCGACGCCGGCCAGCGCGAGCGGCGAGCCGAAGCCGATCCCGAGTGCGATCACGCCCATGTGCTCGAGGCTCGAGTACGCGAGCAGTCGCTTCCAGGGCAGCGAGCGCCAGAGGAAGGGCACCGCGACTGCGAGCGAGCCCAGCCCGAAGGCGATCAGGACGGTCTGGGTCGCTTGCTCGCCGACCACGGGCGCGAGTGCCTGCTGGCAGCGCCAGGCGACGAGCAGCACGGTGGGTAGAAGCGCGGCGGAGAGCAGAGCGGAGACGGGCGGCGGTGCCTCCGAGTGCGCGTCAGGGAGCCAGTTGTGCACCGGCGCTAGGCCGATCTTTGCCGCGAGCCCGGCGAGCAGGAGCAGGTAGGCGACGAGCGCAGTCTCGCTTCCGCCGGCATAGGTCGAGAGCGCGTGCCAGGAGAGTCCGCCGAGCCCGCCGGCGGGGATCCCGGCCGCGAGCATCACGATCCCGAGCAGCGCGACGCCGAGCCCGAGCGAGGTCAGGACGAGGTACTTCCAGCCCGCCTCGAGCGCGCGCGGCTTGCCGCTGAACCCGACGAGCAGCGCCGAGGCGGCGGTCGTCGCTTCGACGAGAAGCCAGGCTGCGCCCAGGTTGCCGACGAGCGGTATCGCGAGCAGGATCGCCCAGAAGAGGTAGAGGGTGGCGTAGTAGACCCCCTGCCGGCGCTCGGGCGAGACGAGCGTGTCACCGCTCGTGCCGAGGTAGGCCGCTGAGACGAGCACGCTCGCCAGCCCCACGAGGCCGATTACGCCGAGGAGCAGGCCGCCGGCGGCATCGAGGACGAGCCAGTCGCCGATCAGCGGCTCGCTCGGGGAGCGCAGGGCGAGCAGGGAGAGCGTCAGCGCGAGTGCAGCGGTCGGAAGCGCGGACAGGCGCGCGAGCCCCGGAACGACACCGCTGGGGGCGAGCAGGAAGAGCATCGTCGCAAGCGCAGGCAGGGCAATCAGGGCGAGCGCGAGCAGTTCGCGGCTAGTCACGCAGCGCCCTCAGGGCAGCACTGTCGGCCGTACCGAACTCGGTGAAGATCCGCTCGTAGAAGATGACGGCGACCAAGGCGACGAGGATCAGGTCGAGGGCGACGCCGAGCTCGATCGCCACAGCGCCGCCGCCGGGCAGCTGCAGCGCTGCCAGTGCGAGTGCGTTCTCGACCAGGACGATGCCGATGATCTGGAACAGGGTCGCGCGTCGCAGCGCTGCGGTGGCGATCCCGAAGGCGACGAGCGCCAGCACGCCACGCTCGGCGTCGCGCGAGTCAAGCCCGATCACCGGCACGAGCCACGTCAAGACGAGGGCCAAGGCAACGGCGATACCGGCGCGTGCGAGCGGCGCGACCCGCGCCCGCACGGGTCGCACCGAGCGCGTGCGCGAGACAAGTAGGAGGAAGAGCCCAGCCAGGACGAGAGCGCGAAGCGCGAGCGCGCCGGCGGCGAGGACGTCCCCGCTGCTCCCCGCCTCTTGGAGCGCGAAGCCGGCGAGGAGGAGCGCTTGCGCGGTCACGAGCGCGACCGCGAGCGAGCGCCGGCGGACAACGAGGACAGCGAGTCCGAGTGCGACGAGCGTCCAGATGACCGCCCCGCTCACGAGACGCTCACAAGCCAGGAGGCGATTCCGAGCAGCGCCGCGATCGTGCCGGCCGCGAGCAGGCGTGGCACGAGCAGGATCCGCATTTTCGCGACGAGCGTCTCGACGAGCGCCAGCGCCGCGCAGAGCAGGGTTAGCACGAGCGGCAGCAGGGCGAGTTGGAGCCAGACCTCCTGCGGATGAGGCAGGAAGACCTGGGCTGCTAGCACGAGCACGAGCCAGTGGCGAACCGCCGCTGCCCACTGCAGATAGGCGAGGTCGCGGCCTGCGTACTCGAGCAGCAGGCCTTCGTGAATCATCGTCAGCTCGAGGTGTGTGTCGGGGCTGTCGACCGGCTGGCGACCCATCTCGGCGACAGCGACGAGGGCGAAGGCGAGCGCGGCGAGCGCGAGCTCCGGGCTCGTCCAGACTTGCGTGCCGGCCGTTGCTGCGACGACGCCAACGAGGTCGGTCGTGCCGGCAAGGAGGGCGGCGAGGGCGAGGGCGAGCACGAGCGTCGCGTCGACGAAGACCGAGAGCGTCAGGTCGCGGCTAGCGCCGATCAGCGAGAAGCCGCTACCGGCGTCCCACGCGGCGACGACGACGACGAAGCGTGCCAGCGCCAGGAGGCCGAGGAGTAGGAGCGCGTCGTGCCCGATCCCGAAGCTCGGCGCGACCGCCGCTGCCGGCACGACAAGGACGGCTGCGATCAGCGCCGCGCCGACAACGGAGGGTGCAAACCGGTAGAGGAGGCCCGTCCCTTCGGGGATGACGGTGCTCTTTCCCCACAGGCGCCGCAGCTGGCGGTAGGGCTGCAACGGACTCGGCCCGCGCCGGCCCTGGAGGCGCGCCTTCCAATGCTGCACGAGCCCCGGTAGGAGCGGGGCGAGCGCGATCCCGCCGAGGAGCTGGGCGGCAGCTGCGACAACCGTCTCGGCGGTCAGCTGATCCACCCGAAGCGTGCGGCGGCGAGGAGTGCGAGGACTAGGCCGGCGAGGTAGCCGACGTAGGTGCCGAGGCTGCCGCTCTGCAGCCGCCGTGTCTGCGCGGCCGCGGCGAGCAAGACCCGCGTCAGCGGCTCGTAGAGGCGATCTTCGAGCAGTTGGGGAAGATGACCTGAGTAGGAGACCGCCTGCAGTACGCCGGCCTCGCTCCGAACCGTGATCTCCCGCTGTGGGCGCAGCACTGTCTCCAACACGAGCCGCAGCGGCTTGGTGAAGCCGGCGCCCGTCCAGAGAAGCGCAGGCTCTAGCTGTTGGCCGGAGGCCCAGGTCGGCGCCGGAGCCGCGCTTCGCTTTCCGCGCAGAAGCGCCAGGGCTACGGTGAGCGTGAGCAGGACGACCGCGACCCAGATTCCAGGCAGCGAGCCGGTGTCGGGCAGCTCGAGATCGGTTTGCGTCGGTAGAGCAGCCGGCCAGGGGGCGAGCCCGACGAGCGAGCCGAAGAGCACCCCCGGCGCCAGGCCGAGCGCGATGCAGGCGCCTGCGAGCAACAGCAGCGATGCCCGCATCGGCAGCGGCGCCTCCACGGCCGCTGCGGCCTTCTCCGTCCGCGGTGGCCCGAGCAAAACGAGCCCGACCACCTTGACGAAGCAGAAGAGGGCGAGCGCGGCGGTCGCGGCGAGGGCGGCGAGCGCGACCGCGCCGGCGATGCCGTCTCCGATCTCACCGTTGTCGGCGATGTGCAGGAGCGCCTGAAGGGTCAGCCACTCTGAGGCAAAGCCGTTCAGGGGCGGCAGGCCGGAGATCGCCATCGTGCCGACCAAGAACGCTCCGGCCGTCCAGGGCATCTTTCGCAGCAGGCCGCCGAGCCGGTCGAGCTCGAGCGAGCCTGCCGCCCGCTCGAATGCACCGGCGCCGAGAAAGAGAAGCGACTTGAAGACGGCGTGGTTGACGGTGTGCAGGAGCGCTGCGGCGAGCGCGAAGGCAGCCCAGGCTTCGGCCCCGCGGGCGCGCAAGATCAGGCAGGCGCCGAGGCCGAGCACGATGATCCCGACGTTCTCGATCGAGCTGAGCGCCAGCAGCCGCTTCAGGTCGCTCTGGAAGAGCGCGTAGACGATCCCTCCGAGCGCCGAGAACGCCCCGAGCGCGAGCACGAGCACGCCGAACCAGACCGGTAGGACCCCGACCCATTCGACGAGCACGCGCACCAACCCGTAAAGCGCGACCTTGATCATCACGCCGCTCATGAGCGCCGAGACCGGCGCCGGTGCGATCGGATGCGCGCGCGGAAGCCAGACGTGCAGCGGCATTAGCCCGGCCTTCGTTCCCATCCCGACGAGAGCGGCAAGCGCGATCGCGATCTGCAGGCCCGAGCCCGCCCCGATCGCCGCCGGGTTGCCGAACGCGCCCGCGTGCGCGAGCAGCAGTACGGCGACCCACGTCCCGACGCCGCCGAGGTGGGTGACCGCGAGGTAATTGAAGACCGTCTGCCGCGAGAGCCGGTCGGCGTGGCGGGCGACGAGGATCACGCTCGCCGAGAGCAGCGTCATCAGCTCCCAGCCGGTGAGGAAGGTGAGCGGATCGCGGGCGCAGAGGACGAACGCGAGCGCCAGCACGAAGGTGCCGCTCAGGGCGGCGACCAGGCGTCCCTGCCGGGTCGGTTGGAGGTAGCGGAGCGAGAACAGGAACGCAGGACCCGCGACGAGGCCGAGCGTGCCGAGGAAGAGACCGCTCATGCCATCCACGCCGAAGCGGGGATCGAGCGCACTCGCAAAGCCCGCGCCCAGCGTGTCGCCGGAGCCGAGCGTCCAGAAGCCCGCAACCCCGACTGCGGACACACCAGCGGCCTGTGTGAGCAGAGCGGCTTGAAAGACCCCAGCGCGGACGAGTACGAGCGCCGCCCCGAGTGCGATCGCGCTCAGGCCGGCGAGCAGGAGCGCGGCGATCAAGAGGCTTCGAGGTCCTGCAGAATCGACTGCTGCTCGGTCAGCTGACGCGTGATCAGCGCACGAGCTGTCTCCAGCAGGAGGAAGACGCTCGCATCCTCGACGCGGTAGTAGACGCTCGTTCCCTCACGCCTCGATTCGACGAGGCCCACCCGCCGCAAGGCGGCAAGGTGCTGCGAGGTACCACCCGAGTCGAGCTCGAGCTCGGCCTGCAGCGCCCCCACCGATCGCTCCCCCTCCCGCAGCAGCTCGAGAATCCGGACTCGCGCGGGGTGCCCGAGCACGCGAAAGAGATTCGCCTTCACCACGTGGACGGATTGAGAAGAGGAGGGCACCCACAGAGCTTACTCTAAATCTTAAAATCTATGAAGATTCAAGGAAAACGCGATGCTACGGGGAGGACCGGCTCTTCGCACACGCCGTCGTGCAAGCTGACCGGACCGACCTCGTGGGTAACGACTGCGAGCGGTTGCTCCCGCTCGTGAGGCCCTCAGTCCACGGAGAGCAGGTCGACCACGAAGACGAGCGGCTCGTGCGGCTGGATCACGCCGCCGGCTCCTCGCGCGCCGTAGGCCAGCGCCGACGGGATCGTCAGCTTGCGCCGGCCGCCGACCTTCATCCCCTCGACGCCCTGGTCCCAGCCGGGAATCACCTGGCCCTTACCGAGCTTGAACTCGAACGGCTGGCCGCGGTTCCAGGAGGCGTCGAACTCCTCGCCGGTCGTGTGCGAGACGCCGACGTAGTGCACCGAGACCTTCGCGCCCTTCACGGCCTCGTCGCCCTCGCCGACCGCGATCTCCTCGACGCCGAGCTCGAAGGGGATGTCGCCCTCGGGCTTGTCGATCTGGGGTTTCTCGAGTGCCACGGCAGCCCGAAACTTACGTGTTTTCGCAGACCGGGCCTCGGGTACCTGCCGCGTCCATCGTCTTATCAGGGGGTCACATGATTCGTCGCGTCGATCGCATTCAGATCGAACTGCCGCCGCCGTCAGATCCGGATCCGGCGGGAGCCGCCGCCGTCCAAGAGCTGCTGGGCGGCAAGTTCGGGGAGATGTCCACGTTCCTGAACTACACGTTCCAGTCATTCAACTTTCGCAACAAGCAAGGCGCGCGGCCGTTCTACGACCTCGTCGCGAACATCGCTGCGGAGGAGTTCGGCCACGTCGAGCTGGTCGCGAACGCGATCAACACGATGCTGACCGGCGCAACGCCCACGTCGACCCCGAACGGCCGCGGCCCCGGCAGTCCGCTCAAAGCTCTGAAGGGGATCGGCAACCCGCATCACTTCCTCGTCGGCGGCCAGGGCGCGCTGCCGCAGAACTCGCAGGGACGCCCCTGGAACGGGGACTACGTGTTCTCGTCGGGCGACCTCGTCGAGGACCTGACGCACAACTTCTTCCTCGAGACCGGCGCCCGCAACGGGAAGCTCAAGGTGTACGAGATGGTCGAGCATCCCGTTGCCCGCGCGCTCACCGGCTTCCTGCTCGTTCGTGGCGGCGTCCACCAGGTCGCCTACGCACGTGCGGTCGAGCACCTGACCGGAGCGAACCTCTCGAAGATGTTCCCGAGCCCGCGGATCCCGACGGAGAAGATCCCGGAGTGCAAGCCGCACATCAAGCGCGGCGAGCATCTCAAGCTCTACCGCTTCTCCCCGAGTGACTACCTGGAGCTCGCGGCCGTCTTCAAGGGGCCGCACCCCGAGACCGGGGAGGAGCTCGAGGTCGTGGACGATCCGCCGGACGGCTTCCCCGCGTACGACCTGCCCTCGCAGCCGGCCGTGTTCGCGCCGGACTACGCGCCCGAGGAGATCGCGGAGATCGCCGCGAAGCTTCGTAAGCAGGCAGGTCTGGGGAAGGAGCCCACGGGCGAGGTTGCGAACGGAAAAGCACGGCCTTCAGCGCGCAAGAAGGCCAAGGCGCCCGCCAAGCGGCGGACGCCTGCCCGCTCGCGCTAGCCACTCATCGTCGACCGAGCCGGCGGCCTCGGGCCGCCGGCTCGCGACGAGCGGCGTCTAATGACGACGGCGCTCCTGTGCGTCGAGCGCGACCCGAGGCCTGCCACCGCTCGCTCGTCGCCGACCGGCTGGCGGCCGAGGACGGCCTATCGGTGATCCACCTGCGCCCCTAGGGCGGCTCAAGCGCGGGGACGCCACTGTCGAAGATGGAGGGTGGACATCGTCGAGCGCACCCCCGCGCGGCGCGCGGACATCCAGGGCCTTCGCGGCTTCGCCGTCCTGCTCGTCGTCGCCTTCCACGCCGAGCTGCCGGTGCGGGGTGGTTTCAGCGGCGTCGACGTCTTCTTCGCCATCTCGGGCTTCGTGATCACGGCGACGCTGCTGCGGGAGCTGGCGGCGAACGGCCGGATCGACCTGTTGCGGTTCTACGCCCGCCGCGTCCGGCGCCTGCTGCCGGCGCTCGCCGTGGTGCTGACCGTCGTCGCGCTCCTCGGCACCTTCGCCAGCCCGCTGGCCACGCAGCGGCTGGGAGCGGAAACGGGCATCGCGGCCTCCGTCTTCGCCGCCAATGGCTATCTCTACCAGGCGACCGACGGGTACTTCGACGTCAGCTCGGAGTTGCAACCGCTCTTGCACACGTGGACGCTCGCCGTCGAGGAGCAGTTCTATCTCGCGTTTCCGCTGCTCCTGCTGCTCGGCTGGTGGCTGCTGCGCTCCCGCAGGCTGGGCGCGGCCCTCGCCGTTGCCGCAGTCTCCGGAGCGTCACTCGTCCTCGCGCTCATGCTCTCGTCGGGGTCGACGTTCCCGGGCGTCCACTCCCCGGAGACCTTCAGCTTCTACAGCGCCCCGACCAGGGCCTGGGAGTTCGGATTCGGCGCGCTCGTCGCGCTGGCTGCGCCGTGGCTCGGTCGCCTGTCCGCGCACGCCGCGTCCATCCTCGGCGTCGCCGGGCTCGCTGCGATCGGGTTGGCCGCCTTCGCGGTGGCTGAGGCGCCGGGCGACCCGCGCGGCCTCCTTCTGCCGGTCGTGGGTACGTGTGCTGTGCTGCTTGCCGGGCGCGGCCCGGCCGCACGCCTCCTCGGCTCGTCTCCGCTGGCCTGGCTGGGCGACCGCTCGTACAGCTGGTACCTCTGGCATTGGCCCCTGATCGTCTTTGCGCGCGCGCTCTGGCCGCAGAGCCACGCAGTCCTCGTCGCCGCCGTCGTCTCGATCGTGCCGGCCTGGATTTCCTACCGCTGGGTCGAGAACCCGATCCGGGTGGGAACGCGATTCCGCGGCCGCGCCGTCCTGGCTCTGGCCGCCGTCTGCGTGCTCGTTCCCGTCGGAGCGTCCGGCGCGCTCATCGGGGTGAACGAGATGTTGCTCAGAAGCGACGCTCTCGGCGAGTGGCATTCGGCCTCGGCGCCGCACGCCGATATAGCGCGTGGCTGCAACGGGCCGGGCCTCGCGGACGCGCAGGGGCTCGAACGCTGCACGTGGCGGGTGCAGGGGTCGCGTGGCCGCGTCGCGCTCGTGGGGGATTCCCAGGCCGGCCAGTTCACCGAGCCAGTCGTTCGCGCCGCCGGGCGGGCCGGGTACGACGCCACTGTCCTGACGATGAACTCCTGCCCGCTGGTCTCCTTGCAGGTCTTCGTGAATGGATTCGACACTGGCCATCGGCAGAGGTGCGCGCGCTACAACTCGCAGACCCTCGACCTGCTGGTGCGGCTGCGCCCGGACGTCGTCGTGATCGCGGCCCGCTCCGATCTCTACGTCGGTGACGCGACGGTTGCGCTTCGAACTGACCGAGGGCCAAGCTCTCGCCTCGACGCGGAGAAGGCCCAGATGTGGCAGCACGCGCTCGCCGGAGTGATCGGGCGTCTCAACGACGTGGGCTCGCGCGTCGTCGTCGTTCACCCGATCCCGACGCTCGGAGCAGAGCCCTACGGCTGCGCCGTCCTCACGATCCTGACCAAGTCGTGCCTCAGCGGCGTCCAGCGGCACGACGCGGACGACGAGCGCCGTATGGCTGTCGCGGCAGAGGAAGCGGCCGTCGCGGGCGCGAGGGACGCGGCAGCGCTCGACTTCGACGACGGGCTGTGCGATGCCGTCCTGTGCACGAGTGCGAACCGCGGCATCTGGATGTACCGGGACGTCAGCCACCTCTCGGTCGAGGGGTCGCTGCGGCTCACCGACCGGTTCTCGCGCGCGTTGTCGCTCGCGCCCTTGTAACGATTCGCACGTGGTGGTCGTTCCCGAGGAACGCGAGGCAACGCTGCGACGAATCCGCGAGATCTGCCTCGCGCTGCCGGAGACGAGCGAGCGACCGAGCCACGGAGCTCCGACGTTCTTCGTCCGCGAGAAGCGCTCGTTCCTGATGGTGCTGACCGACCACCACGGCGACGGACGCTTCGCGATCTGGTGCGCAGCGGCGCAGGGCGCGCAGGGGATGCTCGTGGAGGCGGATCCGGAGCGGTTCTTCGTCCCACCCTACGTCGGTCACCGCGGCTGGCTCGGAGTCCGCCTCGACCGCGGCGTCGACTGGGGCGAGCTGGCCGGGATCGCCGAGGACGCCTACGCCGAAGTGGCTCCAGCGAAGCTCGTCGAGGCCGCTCGGCTGATAGAAGAAGCACCGTGAACGAGGCCAAGCTGAGTCAGACCGAGTTCGGGCTCGTGCCGGAGGGGGAGGGCTGGTTCGTGCTCAACACGCGTGACGCGCTCTGGCAGGAAAGCGCGGACTTCGGCCGCTTCACCCGCTGGGAAGGGACGGGCGACGCGCAATTCAAGGAGGTCGGGATCAACGTCGGCGTCCTCCAGCCCGGCCAGCCGGCGTGCATGTACCACGGCGAGGACGGCCAGGAGAACTTCCTCGTGCTCGCCGGCGTGGGCACGCTGATCATCGAAGGGGAGGAGCGGCCGCTCCAGCCGTGGGACTTCGTCCACTGCCCGGCCTGGGTGAAGCACGTGATCGTGGCGACGGGCTCGGAGCCGCTGGTCGTCCTCTCGGTCGGCGCGCGCGCCCGGCAGGGCGTCATCTACCCGGTCGAGCCCGTCGCGCTGAAGCACGGGGCTGGAGTGGAGCGCGAAACGCCGAAGCCCGACGAGGCCTACGCGGGAACGGCCGAGAACGTGTCGATCCGTTACGTGGACGGCGATCTTCCCTAGACCGGCGCTCGCTCAGCGAATCGCGACATCGCCCGACGCGAGCCGACCACCGGTCGCCCAATAACCAGAGCTTGCCCGCTCGCCGGAACGGGGGGCCGTCAGGGTGCGTCCGCGAGCGCGCAGGGACGCGCCTGGGTGGCGCGAAGTCGCTCCGGATGAGCCTCTCCTGGTTTCGGCGTCGCCGTCGGCAGCCGCTGCCGGTCGTGCTGCCCGCGCTCGACCGACTCGCGGAGCTGGTCGAGCGCGTGATCGCGCTGCTCGACCACACGGCGCTTTCGCCGGAGGCTGAGCAACCGGAGCCGTCTCCGCCGGTCGCCGGCCACGTGCTCTTCGCACCCAGCGCCGAGGGATATCGCCTGCTCGAGCGCGACGGCGAGGCGCCCGCACCCGGCTCGGAGCTCGAGGTGGGCGGTGAGCGCCTTCGCGTGCTCCGCGCCGGCCCGTCGCCGTTTCCCGACGACTCCCGGCGGTGCGTTTTCCTGGAAAGGGAGGAACCCTCCGTGGCGGAGCGAACCCTCGACGGATGAAAGAGGAGAGCCAGATCGACGACATGCGGGCCGCGCTCCGGGGAGACCGGGAGCGCGCCGAGCAGGCCCGGCAGCGCTCGACGGAAAACGTCCGGGCGCTGACCGAGACACCAGTGGGCGACCCCGGGCCGAAGCCCGAGCGCTCTCGCGGCTTCCGCCGCCTGCTCGGCCGGTAGCTCCCGCCGCCAAGCGCCGGCCTCGAGCAGGTCTTCGAGAGGCAGCGCCCGCCTGACGCCCGCTGGGCGTCGAGCGCTTTCGCGTCTAGGCGCGCCCGACACGAATCGGGGTTTTCCCGCACGACTGATCAGTGACGGCGCGGATGTCCCCCAACGGGCACTCGTCGAACATTCGGCCATCAGCCAAAAAGGAGAACCTGTGAGGAATCATCGATACGGCATCGCCACGGTCGGCACGCTCGCTGTCGCGATCCTGCTCGCCGGGGTGGCGGCCGCGACGAGCTCGGCCGTGACGGCGACGGCCCTCCCGTTCACGGCGAAATTCGCGGGCATCGCGGTGGTCAGGGTCGACGGAGACGTCGCCAACATCACCGCAAACGGGTCGGGCAAGGGCACTCTGCTCGGCACGAGCAAGATGTCGGGCAAGGGGACAGGCGACTCGTCCGCGCAGCCGTGCGTCCCGTTCATCGGCACCGGCACGATCGTCGGCGCCGCGAACACGAAGCTGCTGTTCAAGGTCGTCACCGGCTCGAACGGGTGCGGCGACGAGGCCGGCCAGGTCTTCAGCATCAACGCGCGGGCCACCGTCATTCGAGGTTTCGGAAAGCTCGCGAACGTCCGCGGCAAGCTCAAGATCACCGGCGTCTACGACCGTGGCAAGGGCACGTTCGCAGTCAAGTTCGCTGGAACCCTGACCAAGTAGTCATGGCAACGGACGGAGTACCCAGAGAGACGAACGATCTTCCCCGACCCCACCGAGCACAGAGGAGCACCATGAGAAAGTTCCTGATCCTGATGGCCGCGACCGCCGCCGTATCGGCGTTCCCGGCGGTCGCAGACGCTGAGACGCCGTTCCCGTCGCCGACGGTGCAGGAGGTCTTCATTGCTGCACAGACGGTGACGACGGAGCGCGCGCTGATCACGCAGATCGCCCCTGGCGCTACCGTCGTCTTCCGGGGGTACGCGGTCGACGGCAAGACCCGCAAGCTCATTGCCGCCAAGGACGTGAAGTACTTCTACGTCAAGATCCCGGACCGGCCGAATGTCAAGCTGAAGTACGACCCCCAGGCGCCCGGCGCGAGCGCGCGGATGCCGTGGTCGGGAGCATGGAATGTTCCTGCGGACTACCGGCTCGGACAGGTCGATTTCAAGATCCTGATCAAGCTCGTGGCGAAGCGCCGCGGCCAGTTCCTCCAGATCCCGGTCCCGTCGGCACAGCTCACCGTGACCAAGACCACCACGACGAGCTTTACCGCCCCGGTCGCCGCCAACCCGGCCGTGTCGGCGGATGCAAAGCTCGATGTCGGGCTCTACGTCGACAGCGTCAACGGTACGCGTCCCGCCGCCGCCGCTCCGCGGCCGGTCGGCTGCACGCAGACCAACGTGTTCAAGCGCGGTGAGCAGTTCGTGCTCCGCACCTGGGGCTCGGAGCTGGCGACGGGCAACGTCCTCTCGACGGAGAACGTCGACACGGCCACGCTCACGGTGCCCGGTGTCGCGCCGACCGCGCTCAACTGGGGCCCGCACGGCCCCACGACGAACCGCACCTGGTTCTGGACGAACGCCTGGCAGATCCCGGCCGACTTCCCGCTCGGGGACACGACGCTCCGCGTCACGTTCACGCTCGACAGCGGCAAGGTCGGAGCCTACGACTACGTGATCACGATCATTCCCTAAGCCGAAGAGAAAGGACCACCACCATGACCAAGACCACTCATTCGGCTTCGATCGTCAGGAAGGCCGCTGTCGGCACGCTCGCTGCACTCGCGATGCTGGTGCTGCCCGCGGTTGCCCTCGCCGCGGCCGGTCCGGTTGCGGTGCCGGCAATCCCGGGGGTGGCGGCCCTTCCCGGTCCCGTCGTCGATCCCGGCAAGCCGGCCGCCGAGATGAAGCTGCTGAAGACGACACCCGACATCGCACTGTCCGGCACAGCGATCACGATCGCCGGCACCGGGCTCCCCGCCCACAAGGACGTCACCCTGACCTGGGGCACGGCCAACGTCGACTGGGTGCTCGATGCGCGTGCCGACAGCGTCGACTACCTCGGCCGCAAAGCCACGAAGTACACCGTGCAGCTGGCCAAGGCACACACCGATGCGAGCGGCGCGTTCAGCGTCCAGCTCAAGGCACCCGAGGACTTCGGCGGTCTGCACGAGATCTACGCGGTCGTCGACGGTCTGCAGGTCGCAAAGGGCGGCTTCCTGATCGCCCGCTCGGCCTCGATCAGCCCGAAGAAGGGCCCGATCGGGACGATGATCACCATCGTCTACAAGGGTCTCGGCTCCTCGCTCTACGAGGGCGGCGGGGCGCTGCTGTACGACAACAAGTACGTCGGTGCCGTGATGGCCAACTGGACGCGCGGTGTCGCGAAGGTGCGCATTCGGGCCAGCGGTCCGGTCGGCAAGCACACGCTCGACATCGCCGACGCGATCAGCTACAAGTACCTCAACATCGAGCAGTCCCCGATCCCATGGGGCACAGGCTTCACGTTCACCTTCACGGTCACGAAGGACAACGGCCGGCCGGCAGCGAGGATCGACTGGCCGGTGGACGTCGCACCGACCGTCGCCACGCGCACGACGCTCGCCGCAGCCGGGCTCACCGGCGGCACGAGTGCGTCGGCCCAGCTGAGCACCACGACCGGCGCCGTGACAACGAAGGTCGGTGTCACCGCCTCCGGCTTGACCCCGAACGCAGCGGTCGAGTTGCAGTGGGGGACCGTGGTGGGCAACCGCGTCAACTGCACCGGCACGTGTTGGAGCTTCGTCTCCATCCCGCTCGGCAAGGCGACCGCGTCGTCCAGCGGCACCCTCGCCTCGCAGATCGAGGTCCCGGACGGCCTCGGGGGCTGGCACGTCGTCCAGATGCTGCAGGCGGGCGAGGTGAAGGCGCAGGTGCCCTTCTTCGTCAAGCGGAGCTTCGTCGGCAACGGCGTCTCGTCGCTGAGGCTGAAGCGAGGCCAGAAGTTCACCATTCACCTGAAGGGCGTCGGCTGGACGCAGCTCGACAACACGATCGCGGTCAACTACGACAACAGCTACATCGGCTACGGGTGCGGCTTCAACTCGAACGGCGACGTCGTGTTGAATATGGTCGCGACCGGCGTCAAGGGCACGCACCTGATCGACATGTATCCACTGCTGTACACGCAGCAGCCCTCCTATGCGAACACGCCGTACGGCATGGTGCCCGTTCTGACCTACGAACGGGATGCCCCGGGCCTCGCGCTCGGCTACAAGCTGCCGGCGATGCGGCTGGCGATCACCATCGTCGACTAGGTGATCCCGGGAAGTGAGGGAGGGGCGCGGCTCGCGTCTCTCCCTCACGTCTTCTCCGTGCGTCGCGGCTACGGCTCGACCCGCACCGCCCGCGCGACGCGTTTCGGCAGCCACCAGTTCCAGCGGCCGAGCACCCCCATCAGCGCGGGCACGAGGACGCCGCGGACGAGCGTCGCGTCGATGACGACGCCGAGCGCAAGTGCGAGGCCGAGCTGCTTTAGGCCGGTCACCGACCCGGCCAGGAAGCCGCAGAACGCGGCAGCCATGATCAGCGCCGCCGCGGTGATGATCCGGCCCGTGTGCTCGAGCCCGGCCGCGACGGCCTGCGTGTTGTCGCCCGTTTCGTCCCAGACCTCTCGCATGCGCGTGACCAGGAAGACCTCGTAGTCCATCGAGATCCCGAAGAGGACGGCGAACAGGAAGATCGGGATCCAGCCTTCGATCTGGCCCGTCTGCTCGACTCCGAACGCCTCCGCGGCGATGCCCCACTGGAACACGGCCACCAGCAGCCCGTAGACGGCCGCCGTCGTGAGCAGGTTCAGCAGCACGGCTTTCAGCGGCAGCACGAGCGAGCGGAACGCCCGCAGCAGGACGAGGTACGTGAGCACGAGAATCCCGAGCACGAGCCATGGAAAGGCGCCGTACGCCCGGTCGAGAAAGTCGACTCCTTGCGGCGGCGCGCCGCCTGCGTACACGCGCGTCCCTGCGGGGAAGCTCGCGGCGGGGACGAGATCGCGCCGCAGTCTGACGACGAAGCGGCGGCTCTCCTCCTCGCCGTATTCGTGCCGCCCGGCGACGATCACGCGCGCGTATCGGCCCGAGGAGTCGACATAGGGCATCCGCGAGCCGCTGGCGACGATCAGCGCCTCCCGGTCGAGCACGAGCCGGTCGCCGAGCCGGTCGACGGCGGCGCGGATCTCCCGCTTGTTGGCCCGCCCGGGAGCCCCGGTGTCCACGACGACATGGGTGGGCGTGACCGCGCCCGCGCCGACGCCGTCGCTGAGGAGGCGAAGCCCCACCGTCGAGGGCTGCGTGCTCGAGATGCTCGAGAAGGAGCCCGGGCTCAGCTCGAGGAAGAGTGCCGGCACCGCCGCAGCGACGAGCAGGGCCGTTCCACCGGCGAGGAAGGCGACGGGACGCCGCAAGATCGCGCGCGCGAGCCGGGCCCAGAACCCGCCGTCGCCGCTCCGGCTGCCGGCGGGCACGCGGCACCCGACTCGGCGCCCGAGCAGCGAGAGGAGCGCCGGCTGCAGCGTCAGCGCCGCGGCGATCGACGCCAGCGGGATCAGCAGCCCGGCGACGCCCATCGAGCGGAGGAACGGCACCGGCATCAGGAGCAGCACAGCGAGGCCCGCGGCCACGGCGAGGCCGGAGAACACCACCGAGCGGCCGGCCGTCGCCATCGTGCGGACGACCGCGTCCGCCACTTCGAGCCCGCGCCCGAGCTCCTCGCGAAAGCGGTGGACGACGAGCAGCGAGTAGTCGATCGCGAGCGCCAGCCCGATCAGCTCGACGAGGTTCGTCACGTAAGTGACCATCGAGAATGCGTGCGCGAGGGCCCAAACGACGGCAAGCGTGCCGGCGATCGTGCAGGCCGCGAAGACGAAGGGGATCGCGACCGCGAGCGAGACCCCGAAGATGGCGAGCAGCGCGAGGAGCGCGACGGGGAGGGCGATCGCCTGCCCGCGCCTGAGATCGGCGGAGAAGCTGCGGTCGAGGTCGCGCTGGATTGCCGGTTCGCCGGTGACGTAGGCCGGCGCGCCGCCCGGGGCCTGCAGCGCTCGGCGGATCGCCTCCGTGTGTCGCTTCGCGTGCTGGAGGTCGAGCGTGGTCTCGATGTTGCCGTAGAGGATGCCGCCGCCGGCTCGGAGCGTTCCCGCGTGCCCGGTCGGGACAGCCCGTGCGGCGAGGCGGAGGCGGCGCTGGACGCGCTTGCGCTCGGCGCGGTCGGAAGTCCGGACGACGTCGAAGACGACGACGAACGCTCCGTCGGGGCGTTCGTCGAAGTCGCGCGCGAGGATCGTCCGGGCGCGCTCAGAGTCCGTGCCGGGGACGGCGAACGAGTCGGAGAGGAGCGGCGACAGGCGGGGCGCCGCCCAGATGCCGGCAAGGAGGGCGCCGAGCCAGATCAGTAGGACGAGCGCCCGGTAGCGGAGGACGGCGGCGGTCCAGCGCTCGAGCACGAGCGCAGCGTACCGCGAGTAAAATCAGTAGTTCCCCCGATCACGGCCTCGCCGTTGGCGGCAATACTGAGGACATGCGGAGGCTCCTGCTCATCGTGCTCGCAGCACTCGCCCTGGTCGTTGTGCCCGGAGGTGCAGCCGTCGCCGCGTCACCGACGCTGCGCGCTGCACTCGTCCACACCTTGCGGGGCTGCCACGTCTGGTCGATCGCCGGCAAGCCGCCGGCTCCGACTGCGGCCGTAACGGTCGCGCGGGGCACCCGCCTGGCGATCAGGGTCTCGTGCCCCATGGACTTCGACGTCACCCAGGTTCGCGGGCCGGCACTGCCGCTCGGCCCAGCGCGCTTCTATGCCGGGACGACGCGGACGATCGTGTTCCGCAGGCCGGGTACCTACAGGCTGCGGGCGCAGAACGTGCAGAGCTCCGAGCAGGCCGGACTCCAGACGCTGGGCCCGGACAACGTGCCGACGCTCACCGTCGTCGTTCGCTGACCCGGGCCGGCCTGGCGAAGGCAAGGGTCATGGCGCAGAGAGCGGCGCCGGCTAGGTACGGCATCGGGTCCCCGAACGCGTCCGCGATCGCGCCGGCCGTCGCCGGACCGCTCATGTTCCCGAGCGCCCAGGCCGTGTTCATGATCCCGAACCCGATCGCCTGCGAGAGGCCCGCGATCTCTGCCCGGTCGGAGACGAGCACCATCCCAGGGGTGTAGAAGGCGCCGAAGGAGATCGAGGCCACCACGGCGAGGAATGCCACCGCCCACGGATCTCGAGCGGCCGCGAAGGCCAGAGCCACGACGACCGAGCCGGCCAGCGCGATCCGGATGGGGAGGAGGCGTCCGTGTCGATCCGAGAAGCGGCCGAGGAGGGGGTTGACGACCACCTCGACGAGGCCGGCGACGAGGAACACCGCGCCGATCGCGAACGGCGCGAAGCCGCCCGCGTCGAGCCGGAGCGGGACGAGGACGACGAGCACTCCGAAGAGGAACGCAGGGAGTGTGTTCAGCCACAGGCCGCCGACGAAGCTGCGGTCCGCGAAGGCGCGGCGGACGGCGCCCGGCGTCGGCTCCTCGGCGGGCGCGGCCGGGCGCGAGGCTGCCCACGCCGCGAGGGCGACTGCCACGATCCCGACGGCGCCGAAGGAGACGCGGACGCTGACCGCGTCAGCGATCGCTCCGAACATGGGGCCGAGGATGGCGCCGAAGACCGCGGCGCCGAACGCCGTCCCGATCAGCTCGCCGCGGCGCTCGCGCGGGGTGGAGACGGTGAGCCAGGCGAGAGCGCCGGCCCACGTGATCGTGCTCGAGAAGCCCTGCACGAGGCGGGCGATGCCGAGCGCCCAAGGCCCGTCGGCGACGGCGAAGGCAAAGCTGGCGAGCGCGAGCAGCGCCAGACCGGCGACGACCGCCCGCTTGGGCCCGAAGGTCGCCGCCGCGAAGCCGCCCGGCAGCGCCCCGAGCAGCGCGCCGGCGCCGAACGACGCCACGAGCAGGCCGGCGCCCGTCCGCGAGAGCCCGAACTCGTCCGCGTAGCCCGGCACGAGCGGCGCCAGCGCCCCGAACAGCATCGCGTCCACGAACACGACCGTGGAGACCAGGACGAGCAGCCTGCGCATCCGGCCGACGTTACCGATCAGGTTGAGACCGCTGGCCGCTGAACCAAGCGAACAAGCAACTGGCATCGAGGCCCGGCGACGACGCACGCAGCTTCAGGGGTCTTGGCGCGAAAAGGGCTCCCCTCGGGAGCCCTTTTCTGCATGCGCCACAAATAAATTCAGCGAGCCGGGTGCGCTTTCGTCCTCCACCCCGACGGACTTTCGGCATCAGCCTTGCGGCTTCTTCCTACGACCTACCGGAGTGGACTCGACCTACTCGCGTCCCGTGCTCGCTGCAAGGGGGAATCTAGGGGCTGAGGAGGTGAGTTGCAAGGGGTGCAGAACCGCCAACCCCGCAAATTGCGACTTTTCGTTTTGACGCAGATCAATTGCCATCGCCGCCTTAGACGATGGTGAGAGAATTCGGGAGCGAAGCGACCCTTCAGGGGTCTTGGCGCGAACCGGAATCTGCTCCCGCAGATTCCGGTTCTGCTTGCGCCACAAATAAATTCAGCGAGCCGGTGGCGATTTCGTCCGCTCCTCCGACTGACGATTCCCCTTGCAGGTACTCGCCTTTCGGTGGAGCCTCGACCTAATCTCGCTCCGTGCTCGCTGCAAGAGGGAACTTAGGGCGCGGCCCTTCGAGCGTCAAGGGGGTCGGAAGGCCGCTGCCCGCAAATTGCGATCTTTTCTTTAGAAAACGGCTTGTTTGTCGTTCGTCGCGAACGCTCTAACAGTCGATTCGGAGATGTTTGCCGGCCCGTGGAGCGAAGAGGACAGGGCCGAGGCAGACCAGGAATCTATGCTCAGACACGGGCGCCTGCAAGAGCGCCGACGCGCCAAAGTTCACGCAAAGAGCGATGTTCTGAAGGGGAGCGATGCAGTCACTGGCCGGAAAGCACGTCGTCGTCACCGGCGGCGGACGAGGAATCGGGAAAGCGATCGCGGAACGGCTAGCGGCCGAGGGCGCGTCGCTGACCCTGCTCGCGCGCGATCTCGACCGCCTGCGAGCGGTCGCAGACGAACTCGGAGCCGGCGCGGCGGTGTGCGACATCCGCGAACGCGGCCAGGTGGACACGGCGTTCGCTGCTGCTGCGTTAGAGCGGGGCCCGGTGCACGCGCTCGTGGCAAACAGCGGGCTGGGCGGGCCGAACGAGGACGGGCCGGACGACCGCTTCGACGAGCTCGTCGCGACGAATCTCAACGGCACCTACTACTGCGTGCGCGCGGCGCTCCGTTACCTCGAGCCGGGGCCTGCGCGGCGTGACGTCGTCGTGATCGCGTCGATCCTGGCGCGGATCGCGGTCGCCGGCCACACCGGGTACTCCGCATCCAAGGCGGGACTGCTCGGCTTGACGCGGTCGTTCGCGGCCGAGCTCGCAGGCGACAACGTCCAGGTCAACGCGATCTGTCCCGGCTGGGTCGACACCGACATGGCGTGGCAGGGGATCGACGGATTCGCCGAGGCGATCGGCGGCACGCGCGAGGAGGCCTTGAGCAAGGCGATGCGAGAGGTGCCGCTCCGCCGGATGAGCGAGCCGGCCGACATCGCAGGCACGGTCGCCTGGCTCCTCTCGCCCGACTCGCGTGGCGTCACCGGCCAGGCGATCGACCAGAACGGGGGCGCCTGGGTCGGATAAGAGAGAGAGGGCGCCTCTCGGCGCCCTCTCTCCGATCTGCCGCAGAAGCTGAGCCGCTAGGCAACGGGCTCGGGACGCATGTGCGTGGCATCCTCGATCCGCTGCTCCATCTGCTCGAGCTCTTCGTCCGTGCCCTGCCGGATCGGGCCCTTGAACCACTTGTTGGCCGAGAGCACGTACCAGCCGCCGAAGAGGATGAAGGCGCCCAGGACCGTGAGCGGGGCGTAGTTGACGACGTTCCAGTTCAGCGGCACGTCGTTCCCCGGCACTCCTGCCGGCGTCACCGGGAGGATGAAGACGATCGAGATGAACACGACCCATGCGATCGCCAGCGGGTCGATCCAGCGGTAGTGCTTGCCGAGGCTCCACGCGCCCGGCTCGAACCGGTCCTTCATCCGGAACCGGAGGATCACCGGGAGGATGAAGGCGATGTAGAGCCCGATCACCGCGATCGAGGTGCCGACGTAGTACCCGGCGAGGTTGTTCCAGTACGTCGGGATCATCAGCACCCAGGCGAGGACGCCGATCGCGACGACCGCGTGGACCGGGACGCGCTGGGACGAGAGCCGCCGCCAGAAGCGATGACCAGGAACAGCCCCGTCCCGCGAGAACGCGAACATCATCCGCGAGGCCGAGGTGACAGACGCGACGAGGCAGAAGAACTGCGCGACGACCGCGACTGTGAGCAGCACTTCCGCCCACCTCGTGCTCATCGACGTCTCCCAGATATACGTGACCGCGTTCCCGACTGCGTCCAGAGTGCCCTGCGTGTCGGGGATGGCGAACGTCACCGCCAGGACGAGCAGGAACCCGAAGAACACGGAGACGACGACGGCCGCGATCATCCCGATCGCCGCAGCACGCGAGGCCTGATGCGTTTCCTCGGCCATGTGCGCCGATGCGTCGTAGCCCGTGATCGTGTACTGGGCCATCGTCAGGCCGAGCGCGAACACATAGAGGAACATGAACTGGCCCCAGCCTGAGCCGGAGAAGCCGGAGTTGTTGATCGTCTCGGTGAAGACGTAGCCGATCGACTGGTGCTGATCGGGGACGATCGCGAGCACCGCGACGATGAAGACGACTCCGATCATGTGCCAGTACGCGGAGAACGTGTTCAGGCCCGCTGTGATCTTCACGCTCGTGAAGTTCACGACGATCGCCAGAGCCATCACGATCGAGAAGAGCAGGAAGATCGAAGCTCGCGTGTTCGGATACCCGAAGAGCAGATCGAAAAGCGATGTTCCGAAGATCGCGAGTCCGTACGCGATTGCCGCAGTCACTGCGATCTGGCCGACGAGGTTGAACCAGCCCGTGAACCAGCCCCACGCGGGGCTGCCGAGCTTCGACGCCCAGTAGTAGAGGCCGCCGGCGGTCGGGAACGCCGATGCGATCTCGGCCATCGAGAGCGCGACGATGGTGCTCATCAGGCCGACGAGGAGCCACCCCCAGCTCACCGCAACCGGGCCGCCGTTGTTGAAGGCGATGAAGTAGGACGTCAGGGCGCCGGCGAGGACCGAGATGATCGTGAACGAGATCGCGAAGTTCTGGAACCCGCCCATTGCCCGGAAGAGCTCCTGCGCGTAGCCGAGCTTGTGCAGGAGCTTTTCGTCGTCGTCAGTGTGGAAGCTGCCCGCAGGTGGTGCTGTTTCCATCAACCCTCCCAGAGTCCGCTGTCGTGTCGGCGCTATTACGTGCCGCTCGGCGTAGCGTTGTCAACGTGTCGGACGGCACGATCACGAACGAGCCTCGGACGCAACAGGGTCTAAGATCGCGCTCGTGCTGGGCTTCAACGAGCTGAAGGCCGACGTGGAGTCGGGCGCGATCGACACGGTCGTCGTCGCCTTCACCGATATGCAGGGCCGGCTACTCGGCAAGCGCCTCCACGGCGAGTTCTTCGTCGACGAGATCAGCGCGGGACACGCGGTCGAGGGCTGCAACTACCTGCTCGCGATCGAGATGGAGATGGATCCCGTTCCCGGCTACGCGCTGGCGAGCTGGGAGCGCGGATACGGCGACTTCGCACTCGCGCCCGACCTCGCGACGCTGCGGCGGATCCCGTGGCTCGATGCGACAGCGCTCGTCCTCTGCGACGTCAACGCGCACGACGGTTCGCCAGTCGCTCCCTCGCCGCGGCAGGTGCTGCGCGCGCAGGTCGAGCGGGCGGAGGCGCTCGGCTTCACGCCGATGATCGGCTCCGAGCTCGAGTTTTACTTGCTCAAGGAGACCTACGCCGAGGCGCACGCCCGGGGCTACACCGGACTGACGCCGTCGGTGCCGTACATCCTCGACTACCACGTGCTCGCCACGACCTACGACGAGCCGTTCATCCGGCAGATCCGCAACGGGATGCAGGGCGCCGGGATCAAGGTCGAGACCTCGAAGGGCGAAGCGTGGCCGGGCCAGCACGAGATCAACTTCCGCTACGCGGACGCAGTGACGATGGCCGACAACCACGTGATCTACAAGAACGGCGCCAAGGAGCTGGCGCACCTGAACGGCTGCTCGATCACGTTCATGGCGAAGCCAAATCACAGCTGGATTGGCTCGTCCTGCCACATCCACTCCTCCCTGTGGCGGGGCGAAGAGAGTGCCTTCGCCGGCGAGACGCCCGAGTTCAACGGCTGGCTCGCGGGGCAGATCGCCTGCCTCAAGGAGCTGGCGCTCTTCCTGGCGCCGAACGTGAACTCGTACAAGCGCTACGCGGCCGGCTCGTGGGCGCCGACGACGCTCGCCTGGGGACGCGACAACCGCACCTGCGGCTTTCGGATCGTCGGGCACGGCCCGGCGCTGCGGACGGAGACGAGGATCCCGGGCGCGGATGCAAATCCCTATCTCGCCTTCGCGGCGATCATTGCGGCCGGCCTGCACGGGATCGAGCAGGGACTCGAGCTGCCGCCTGCGCTCGAGGGAAACGCGTACGAGTCTGACGCCGACCGCTTCCCGCACTCGCTGCGCGAGGCGATCGCGGCGCTCGAGGCCGGCACGATCGCGCGAGGCGCCTTCGGCGACGAGGTCGTCGAGCACTACCTCAACTACGGGCGGACGGAGCAGGAGCTGTTCGACCGCGTGGTCACGAATTACGAGCGGGAGCGCTTCTACGAGCGTGGCTAGGCCGGTGATCGGGATCACGACGTACGCCGAGCCGAGCGTGCGCTGGGGGGTGTGGGACCTCCCGGCGGCGCTGATCCCGCTGGCGTACATCCACGCGATCGAGTCGGCCGGTGGGCGTGCGTTGCTCGTGCCGCCGAGCGAGGAAGGTATCGACGAGACGCTCGCTGCGCTCGACGGCATCCTCTTTTCGGGCGGTTCCGACATCGATCCCGGCGAGTACGGCCACGAGGCCCACCCCGAGACGAACGGCGTGCGCCCGGACCGCGATCGCGGCGAGCTCGCGCTCCTCACAGCGGCGCTCGAGCGCGACATGCCGATCCTGGCGGTCTGCCGCGGCTCGCAGGTGCTGAACGTTGCGCGCGGCGGGGACATCGTCCAGCACCTGCCGGATGTCGTCGGCGACCAGAAGCACAGGCTAACCCCGGGAGTCTTCACGGAACACGCCGTCAAGGTGGAGCCGGACAGCCGTCTCGGCTCGCTGGTCGGCGAGCGCGCGCCGGTCAAGTCGGCCCATCACCAGGGCTTCGGCCGGGTCGGAGACGGGCTCGTCGAGACCGCCTGGGCCGAGGACGGCACGCTCGAGGCACTGGAGGATCCCGCCAAGCGGTTCGCCGTCGGCGTGCTCTGGCATCCCGAGGAAGGCGAGGACGTCGCGCTCTTCGAAGCGCTCGTGGACGAGGCGCGGGCCTACCGCGCTAGTAAGCCCTAAGAGCCGGTGTTGGAGCCGGAGACCGGCGGCGAGAGCGGGGGCTGTTGCTGCGGCGCCTCGTACGGCGTCGGCCGCGGCACCTGCATCAGGTGCGGCGGAGCGACGGGAACGGGGGCCGCGGGGGGCTCCGGGGTCGTGGTTGCCGCCGGCTCGTAGGCTGCCGGCTCGTAGATGGGCGGGAGGGCCGGGGCCGGCGGCGGGGCTGGCTCAGGCGCCGGCTCGACCACGACGGGCTGCGGCGCGTGCACGGGCTGGGTCGGGGCAGGCGCGGGAGCCTCGTAAACGGGAGGAGCGAGAACGGGAGCGGGAGCAACCGGCGCCGCCACGGGGTCCGGTGGCGCGACCGGCTCTGCGGCCTTGGCGCGCACGGCGCGGGCAGTGAGCGCGGTGAGCAGCTGGCTCATCCGGGCGTCGCTCTGGGAGAGTCGTGCTTCGAGCTGAAGCTGGAGGCGGCTCTGCTCGGCCATGCGCTGGTACATCCGCGCGCGGGTGCCGCCGATCACGTAGCCAATCAAGAGGCCGGCGGCGAGGCCCCCGAGCACCGTCGCGAAGCCGAAGGTGGCCGGGATCGGCCAGACGGACTTGAGCGGGCTGAGCGGCACCGAGCCGACGAGTACGCCGAGGGTCGCGCCGATGGCGATGCCGGCTCGTCCAACCGCGCGCGCCTTGCCCTGGTAGTGGGCGACGAGCTCTTCGACGGCCTGCTGGGCCGCTTCCTGATCCGGTGTCACAGATCCCTCATCGGCGTGATCAGCGCGAGTCTTGAGAGACATGTTCAAATTGAGGAGTTCCGCACAGAACGAAGCGCCATGTCGCTGCGCCGCGGCGGACGGCGCGAGGGCGGCGTCCTCAGTCGCGTCCATAGCATTCAGCTACGAACGCTCCCTGCGTCCTTGCCCCGCACCACCCGCCGCACCGCATCGACGGGCGATCGCCCTGTGCGAAGCTCCATCCGTGCTGACCGTTCTGAACCCCGCCACCGAGGAGTCGATCGCCGAATTGGAGCAGGCCGGCGTCGATGAGACCGACGCGGCAATTGCCCGTGCAAAAGCGGCATTTCCCGCCTGGCGAAAGGTCTCCCCGAACGATCGCGGCCGTCTGCTGCGCCGGCTCGCGACGCTCGTCGAGGAGCACGGCGAGGAGTTGGCGCGGATCGAGTCGCGCAACGTCGGCAAGCCGATCGCGGGCGCGCGCGCCGAGATCGGCATGGTCGCGCAGGTGTTCCACTTCTACGCCGGGGCCGTCGACAAGCACTACGGGGAGACGATCCCCGTCGGCGGGGGCGTCGATCTCACCTTCCGGGAGGCGCTCGGCGTCGTCGGACTGATCGTCCCGTGGAACTTCCCGCTCAACATCTCCTCCTGGAAGCTCGGGCCCGCGCTCGCGTGCGGCAACACCGTTGTGCTGAAGCCGGCAGAGCTGACGCCGATGTCTGCGCTGCGCCTGGCTGAGCTCGTGCTCGAAGCCGGAATCCCCGAGGGGGTGGTGAACGTCCTCGTCGGCAAGGGCTCGGTCGTCGGCAGCAGGCTCGTCGAGCATCCGGACGTGGCGAAGATCGGCTTCACCGGCTCGACCGAGGTGGGCCGGACGGTGATGCGCGGCGCGGCATCGACGATCAAACGCGTCACGCTCGAGCTGGGCGGCAAATCGGCGAACGTGGTCTTCGCGGACGCCGATCTCGAGCGTGCAGCCGCGGCGGCGCCGTACGCCGTCTTCGACAACGCCGGCCAGGACTGCTGCGCGCGCTCGCGCATCCTCGTCGAGAGCAGCGCCTACGACCGCTTCCTCGAGCTGCTCGTGGAGGCGACGCGCGGCGTCAAGGTGGGTGACCCCGAGGACGAGGCGACCGAGATGGGGCCGCTGATCTCGGCCGCCCACCGCGAGACCGTCTCGTCGTTCGTCGAGGGCGAGCCGGCGTTTCGCGGTGAGACGCCCGACGGCCCCGGTTTTTGGTTCCCGTGCACGATCGTCGAGGCGCGAAATGACGACCGGATCGCGCGCGAGGAGGTGTTCGGCCCGGTCGTCGCGGTGATCCCGTTCGACGACGAGGCCGAGGCGGTGCGGCTTGCGAACGACACCCCGTACGGGCTCTCGGGCTCGATCTGGACGCGTGACGGCGCCCGGGCGCTGCGGATGGCGCGCGAGGTCGAGGCGGGCGTCCTCAGCGTCAACTCGAACAGCTCGGTGCGTGTCTCGACGCCATTCGGGGGCATGAAACAGTCGGGCTTCGGCCGCGAGCTCGGGATGCACGCGCTCGAGGGCTATTCGGAGGTCAAGAACGTGTTCATCTCGACGGAGGAGTGACGTGGCGGGACGGCTGGAGGGAAAGGTTTGTGTGATCACGGGCGCCGGGGGCGGCATGGGTCGCGAGGCGGCGATCCTGTTCACCGAGGAGGGCGCGAAGGTCTGCGCGGCGGACATCGATCTGGGGGCGGCCGAGGAGACGGTCGGCTTCAGCTCCGGCGAGGCGTTCGCTGTGCAGGTCGACGTGGCCGACGAGGCGAGCGTGAAGGCGATGATGGACGCGACCGCAGGCCGGTACGGCGGGATCGACGTCCTCTACAACAACGCCGGCATCTCCCCCGACGACGACGCTTCGATCCTCGACACGTCGGTGGAGGCCTGGGACCGCGTGCAGGCGGTCAACACCCGCGGCGTCTACCTCTGCTGCAAGCACGGGATCCCGCATCTGCTCGAGCGGGGCGGCGGCTCTGTGATCAACGTCGCCTCGTTCGTGGCGATCCTCGGCGCCGCGACGTCGCAGATCTCCTACTCCGCGTCGAAGGGCGCAGTGCTCTCGATGAGCCGCGAGCTCGCCGTCCAGTTCGCGCGGCAAGGCGTGCGCGTGAACGCGCTCTGCCCAGGCCCGGTCGAGACGCCGCTCCTCCTCAACATCTTCGGGGACGACCCCGAGGCGCTGGAGCGCCGGCGGATCCACTGGCCGATGGGACGGCTGGCGAAGCCGCGCGAGATCGTGAACGGCGCGCTCTTCCTCGCGAGCGACGAGTCCTCGTACGTGAACGGCTCGACGTTCCTCGTCGACGGCGGCCTCACGGCCGCTTACGTCACCCCCGAGTAGCCGCCGAGCTAGGATGAGCACAGCCGAAACGGGGAGCTCGGGACAACCGGGCTGAGAGGGCGGACGACGAGCGCCGCCGACCCGCAGACCTGATCTGGGTAATGCCAGCGGAGGAAGGGTGCGCAGATGATCGAGATTGCCGTCGTCGTTGCCGGAGGCGTTCCGGGGCCGACAGCCATTCCGCCTGACCTCGGGGAGGGAACACTAGTCGTCGCCGCCGACGGGGGCGTCGACCGCGCGCTCGCGCTCGGTCTCCACGTCGATGTCGCCATCGGCGATTTCGACTCGGTCACCGCTGCCGGGCTCGCGGCGGTCGAGCGGGCGGGCGGCCGCGCAGAGCGCCATCCCGCCGCGAAGGACGCGACCGACCTCGAGCTCGCGCTCGACACCGCCCTCGCCGCCTCGCCGGCGCGCATCCTCGTCGTCGGCTCGGAGAGCGGTCGCCTCGACCACGTCCTCTCGTCCCTGCTCCTGATCGCGGATCGGCGCTACGCGGAGGCCGAGGTCGACGCGCTGCTCGGTGGGGCGCAGGTGCACGTGATCCACGGCTCGCGCACGCTCGAGGGCGTCCCGGGCGAGCTCGTCTCGCTGATAGCCGTGCACGGCCCCGCGGAAGGCGTCACGACGAGCGGCCTCGCGTACCCGCTCGCAAGCGAGACCCTCGTGCCCGGCACGAGTCGCGGCGTCTCGAACGTCTTCACAGCGGCGGAGGCGCACGTCTCGCTCGAACGGGGCGTCCTGCTCGCGATCAGGCCCGGAGGCGTCGTATGAGCCGGCTCGCCGCACTTGCGCTCGTCGCCGTGCTCGTTGCGGGCTGCGGCGGCGACGAGCAGGCGAGCGAGTCGTCCGAGGTCGTTCTCGTCACGCACGACTCCTTCGTCGTCTCGAAGCCCGTGAAGGCAGCGTTCGAGCAGGAGACGGGGCTGAAGCTGCGCATCCTTCAGACCGGAGACGCTGGTGTGGCGCTCAACCGCGCCCTGCTCACGAAGAAGAACCCCGAGGGGGACGTCTTCTTCGGGATCGACAACAACCTGCTCTCGCGGGCGCTCGGCGAGGAGCTGTTCGAGGCCTACGAGCCGCCCGCGCTCCAGTCCGTGCCTGACCGCTTCGAGCTCGACCCCGAGCACCGCGTCGTGCCGGTCGACCACGGCGAGGTGTGCCTGAACACCGACAAGAGCTGGTTCGTCGAGCACGGGATCGAGCCGCCGCGCTCGCTCGACGACCTCACGGACGTGCGCTACCGCGGGCTGCTGGTCGTCGAGAGCCCCGCCACCTCGACTCCCGGCCTGGCCTTCCTGCTCGCCACCGTTGCGCGCTACGGGGAGCCCGGCTGGACGGAGTTCTGGCAGAAGCTGCGCGCGAATGACGTGCTCGTCGTCGACGGGTGGGAGGAGGCCTACACGGTGCAGTTCTCCGGCGCCGGCGGCAGCAAGGGCAAGCGGCCGATCGTCGTCTCGTATGCCTCCAGCCCCGCGGCCGAGGTGATCTTCGCGGGCAAGCCCCTCGAGGAAGCGCCGACTGCCGTCATCGAGGACAGCTGCTTCCGTCAAGTCGAGCTGGCGGGCATCCTCGCCGGGGCGCGGAACGAGAGCGGCGCTCGTAGGCTGATCGACTTCCTGCTCTCGGAGCGATTCCAGGCAGACGTGCCAATGCAGATGTTCGTCTTCCCGGTGCGCGAGGGCGTCGAGCTACCCGAGGCGTTCCGGAGGTTCGCAGTCGTGCCCGAGCGGCCGCTCGAGCTCGACCCGGAGCGGATCGGCGAGAATCGCGACCGTTGGGTGCGGGAGTGGACGTCGGTCGTGCTGCGCTGAGGCGGCTGTGGCTGCCGGCGGCCGTTGCGGCGCCGGCAGCCTTCCTGGCCCTCTTCTTCGCCTACCCGCTCGCGACGATCGTCGGGCGGGGTTTGGGCGGCGAAGGTTCGCTCGTCGACAGCGCAGAGACGGTGCGGATCCTGTGGTTCACGACGTGGCAAGCCGCACTCTCCACCGCGCTGACGCTCGTCGTCGGGCTGCCGTTGGCCTGGGTGGTCGGCTGCTTCACCTTCCGGAGCCGTTCGCTCGTTCTCGCCGGCGTGCTCGTGCCGTTCGTGTTGCCGACGCTCGTCGTCGCAGCCGCGTTCTCGTCGCTGCTGCCCTCGGAACTCAACCAGAGCGTCTGGGCGATCCTGCTCGCCCACGCTTTCTTCAACGTCGCGGTGGTCGTGCGCGTCGTCGGCGGGTACTGGGCGGAACTCGGCAGCACGATCCCGGATGCCGCCGCCATGCTGGGAGCCGGCCCGTTCAGGCGGTTGCGCGAGGTGACGCTGCCACTGCTCGCGCCCGCGCTGGCGGCAGCCGCCTCGCTCACGTTTCTCTTCTGCTTCACCTCGTTCGGCGTCATCCTCGTCCTCGGGGGACCGCGCGCGGCGACGCTGGAGACCGAGATCTACAACCAGGCGGTGCGGCTCTTCGACCTGAAGACGGCCGCTGCGCTCTCGCTGCTCCAGCTCGCGGCGGTGGGGGTGATTGTGCTTGTCACGAGTCGGCTGGAAGGACGTCTTGTGGGGCGGAGGGGTGCCTCGGGGTGGGGCGGTCTCCGCCGTCCCGTCGGGCGGCAGCGGGCCGTCGTCGCCGCAGTGCTGGCGCTCTCGTTCGCGGCGTTTGGTCTCCCGGTCGCCGCGCTCGTTCTCCGCTCGCTGTCGACCGCCGACGGAATCGGGCTCGACTCCTACCGGGCGCTCGGGCGGGAGACGAGCGTGCTGCTCGTGACGCCGCTGCACGCCGCCCTGAACTCGCTGCTCTTCGCGGCGGCGGCGACGGCCGTCGCGCTCGCCGTCGGCGGCCTGCTCGCGGCCGCGCTGGCCCGGCGGCGCCCGAGCTGGCTCGACGGCCTCATCCTGCTCCCGCTCGGCGCCTCGGCTGTGATGCTCGGCCTCGGTTTCGTGATCGCGTTCGACGAGCCGCCGCTCGAACTGAGGGCATCCGTCGTGCTGGTGCCCTTCGCGCAGGCGCTCGTGGCGGCGCCGTTCGTCGTCAGGATTCTCGCGCCCGCGCTCCGCGCCGTGGAAGCGCGCCTGCGTGAAGCGGCGACCGCGCTTGGCGCGTCGCCGTACCGCGTCTGGCGCGAGATCGACCTGCCGCTCGCCGCACGGGCCGCCGGCGTCGCAGCGGGGTTCGCGTTCGCGATCGCTCTCGGCGAGTTCGGTGCCACCGTGTTCGTGGCACAGGCAGACCGGCCGACGCTCCCGGTAGCGATCTTCCGTTTCCTCGGCCGCCCGGGCGCCCAGAATCAGGGCGTTGCAGCCGCACTCGCGGTCGTGCTTGCGCTGCTCACGGTTGCCGCCGCAGTCGCCTCGGAGCGGGCGGGCGCGCGGCGGAGCGCCCTCTGATGCTCCGCGCAGACGCGCTCTCTGTCCGGTTTGGGGACAGCCCGGTGCTCGACGGGGCCACCCTCGACGTCGCACCCGGCGAGACGGTTGCGCTGCTCGGTCCGAGCGGGTGCGGCAAGACGACGTTCCTCCGCGCGGTTGCCGGGCTTCAGCGGCTCGACCGGGGACGCGTCCTGCTCGCTGGACAGGACGTGACGCGCACGCCGCCGCACCGCCGCGGCATCGGTCTGATGTTCCAGGATCACGCGCTCTTTCCTCATCGGGATGTCGCCGGCAATGTTGCGTTCGGGCTCCGAATGGCGGGCGTTCCCGCCGGGACGATTCCCGCTCGCGTTGCGGAGCTGCTCGAGCTCGTCGGGCTCGCCGGCACCGGCCGCCGGGCGGTAGAGACGCTGTCGGGCGGCGGGCAGCAGCGCGTCGCGCTCGCTCGTGCGCTCGCACCGTCGCCGCGAGTGCTGCTCCTCGACGAGCCGCTCGGCTCCCTCGACAGGCCGCTGCACGAGCGCCTGGTGGGAGAGCTTGCGGAGCTGTTCGAGCGGCTGAGCCTGAGCGTCGTCTACGTCACGCATGACGTTGCCGAGGCGTTCGCGCTCGGCGACCGGGTCGCGCTGATGCGTGCCGGCCGGATCGTCCAGGCCGCGACTCCGGACGAGCTCTGGGCAAGACCCACCGACGAGTGGGCGGCACGCTTCCTCGGCCTCGCGAACGTCGAGGTGGACGGCTCCGTGGCGCGAGTGACCCGGCCCGAAGCGATCCGCGTCGAACGCCGTGCCGACGGCGAGTGGATCGTCGTGCGCGCCGAACGGAACGGTCCGGTCGTGCGGCTCCGGGTGCGCGATGCGGACGGACGAGAGTTGGAAGCGGTCGTCGCCGCCGTCGACGCCCCCGGGAAGGGTGATCGCGTCGCGGTCGAGATCGACCCGGCTGGGGTCGTGGTCGTCCCGCGCTAGACGCCGACGACCTGGACGAGCCAGCGCCGGTCGCGCTCGCGATCCAACTCGAGGAAAAGCACGCGCTGCCAAGTGCCGAGGCAGAGCTCGCCGTCGCGCACGGGGATCGACTCGCCGGCGGGGCCGAGCAGCATCGACATGCAGTGCGAGTGGCCGTTTCCGAAGTCCATGTCCTCCGGGCAGACGTTCTCCGTTCGGCGGTCCCAGTCGTCGTGCGCGTAGTAGGAGTCGCTCGGAACGAGCTTCTTCAGTAGCAGTGCGAAATCCTCGAGGAAGCCCGTCTCGAACTCGTTCACGCGCACCGAGCACGTCGTGTGCGGCGAGTAGACAGAGCAGATCCCGTTCTTGATCCCGCTCGCGACGACGGCCTCCTGCACCTCTTCGGTGATGTCCTTGATCGAGAGCCCGCCTGTGGTCCGGAGCTGGGTCTCCTGCTGGTAGGCCTTCACGCGCGCCATTGTGACAGTCAGAACCCGCGTGCCGGGTGAAGAACCCGCGCGGATTCCGTGCAGATGGCCTGCCATGTGACGAGCGCCGCCCGTGAAGCCATGCGAGTTTCCCGCAGAAGAACGCACCGGGCGGCAAAGCCGCCCCTTCAGGGGGCTTCGCGCGTCGGGAATCTGCTTCCGCAGATTTCCGACGCTGCGCACAAGCATGGGCCCGCCTGGACTCGAACCAGGGGCCAAGCGATTATGAGTCGCCTGCTCTGACCAGCTGAGCTACGGGCCCGCGAATGCCAGCGTACGTCAACCAACGCGGTGAACCACCTCTTGGGTGATAGGTGAAGCGACCGGCTGTGGTGCATGCTCTGGCCAGCAAATACGAGCTGCACGGGCCTCCTGCGGTGGGCCCGGAGCTCACACCGAGAACGGGGCGGGGCTTCTGCGGTGGCCCCGCGGTTCTCGCCGGCGCGTCTGTGGAGGACGGCGTTGCACACGGCGCTCGCGGTGCTCGTCCTGCATCTGCTGCCGTTCCTGCTGGACTCGGGAATCGACGTCCGCGTCGCGATCCTCGGCGTCGTGCTCCCGGCGCTGACCTACGCGATGCTCGCCGCGATCTGGATGCTGCGGCTGGCGCAGACGACGCTCGGCCTGCAGCGCTAGGCCGCTACTAGGCGATCGCCGACCTGAAGGCCGCGGCGCTCGCACTCGCCGGCGGCCAGCTCGACGACGGCTTTCGCACCGCGCCTGCCGGCAGTGCGCCAGGGCGGCAATGCAGCCTCGATCCCGACGACGCGGTGCTCCTTGTCGAGGAAGACGACGTCGATCGGGAAGCGCATGAAGAAGGTGTGAATCGAGCCGGCGGGGCGCAGGAGGATCCCTTCGCCGTCCGGTAGCCGGCGGCGGCCGAGCAGGCCGACCATCCGCCGGAGCGGGCGCGCCGCCACGAGCAGTTGCTCGCAGACGACGCGCCCGTCCGAGTGCCTCAGTGTCGGGCGATCAGAAGCCAACGTGGATGTGGTCTCCATGGTCGCGGAGCGGGAACGACGGCCCGCCCAGCCCGAGCAGCGAGATCACTTGTTGCGGCTGCAGCTCGGCGGGGAGGAGGAGCACCGAGCGAACGGCGTCCTCGGTGAGCCCACCCGGCTGCTGGTTGCCGGCCACCGGGGATCCGCCGACAGCGGCGACGTCAACTGCGTGCCCGTACATATGAGCTGAGACGACTCCGGGCCGCGAAAACTTGCGGTGGCCGGAGAACAGGCTCGAGACCGTGACCGATCCGTGACGCTCGGCGAGGTAGCCGAGCAGGACGACGATCCGGACGTCGATCCGGCTGGCCGCGACGTCTTCGCGACCGGCGCCGTAGATGAGCACGTTCGTGTTCTCGAGCAACCGAGCCGCGAGCCGCTCAGCCGCCGCTTCGTAGCCGACGACGAGCGCCTCGATCCCGACCGAACGATAGAGATCGGCCAGGGCATCGGCGCGGTCGGCGAAGGTCGTGCGGCCGGAGAGCGCTAGTGCGCCCCGCCACTCGTTCCCGCCGGCGAGCCGAGCCGCAAGGCTGTCGAGCTCCGCTGCGCCGGCCGG
>JBKJSM010000099.1:0-11473 GCA_046594445.1 Gaiellaceae bacterium
TCGACGTCGCGGTTCACCTCGCGCAGACGGCCCGGATTGGCCTTCAGCGTCTGCACGCCCTGCGGCGTCAGCGTCGAGAGCATCAGATAGGTCGGCATCGCTCCTCCTCAGGTCACAGAGCTCGATCGTACTCTGGCCGCCTGATCCAGGTAGAGAAGCGCGCCGCCGAGGAAGAGGAGCGGCGAGATGACGAGGTCGGCAAGCCCGAGCGCGACCCGCTCGCCGGAGTCGCCGAAGTCGCGGAGCAGCAGCGCGAGCATCAGCTTGACGAGGCCGAAGAGGATCGCGAGCGTCGCGAGTGATCCGAGCGCGTGCCAGTAGTCGGCGCGCGCGAGCTGGACTGCGCGGCGGAGCGCGGCGGCGACGCCGAGCCGCTCGACCACGATCACCGGCACGACGAGCCCGACGAGCGCGAGCCAGGCCACCGCTGGCAGCACGTAGAGCAGGGTCAGAAACGCCGCCGGGACGAAGACGATCGCGCCGACGGCGATCGCGCGGGCGAGGTCGGCGCGTCGCGGCCGTGCCTCTGTGACGAGCGCGGACGCGCCCGCGAACGAGGCGGCCATCAAGGGAGCGCCGGCAGCGAGCACGAGCACCTGGAAACCGGTCTCGTGACCGGCGGACACCTGGTTGATCGCCGTCACGCTCAGGCCGAGCGCGAGCGAGTGCCAGACGTTGGCCTGGTAGAGCTTGATCGCCTCGGCGACCACCTGACCGACCGTCCGGGTCTCCGGCGGGAGCGGCGGCGGCAGAGCTTCCCGACTCACTGGGCCGCTCGCTGGGCCGACGCCACCGCGACGAGCCGCGGCAGCACCTCCGCGAGCGTGGCGAACGCGTCGTCGAAGCGCCACAGCGCCCGGTCGGGCTCGTCGATCTCATTCGAGACCACGCGCGCCTCCACCGCGGGCACGCCCACGAGCTCGCAGGCGCGCAGGACTGCGAAGCCTTCCATTGCCTCGACATCGACGCCGTGCGTCCCGCCCACGCGCGCGCTCGTCCCGATCGGCTGAGCGAGCGCCTCGGGGAAGGCGTTGCGCAGGCGGGCGAGCAGGCCCGGATCGGGGAGCGACCGCGACGGGACAAAGCGGCCGGCCGCATCGCAGTAGAGCGCCTCGGACCCGAGCACGAGCGTCAGCGGCTCGATCCCACGCGCCCCGGCGATCCCGACGTGGAGGACGGCGCTCGGCCTCTCCTCCGCAAGCGCGCGGGCGACGGTCGCGGCCGCCTCGACCGGGCCGATCCCGCAGACGAGCGTGCGCGTCCCGTCGAGCGGAGCGAGCTCCCGCTCCGTCGCGGCGACGACGAGCAGCACTTACGCGTCGAGCTGCGCGGCGAGCTGCTCGGCCTCGTCGACCAGCACCCCGATCGCATCGAGGCCGGCCGACCAGAAACCGGGGTCGCCGATGTCGAAGCCGAGTCGCGAGGCGAGCTCGGCCGGGGGCGCCGAGCCGCCCGCGCGCAGCAGGTCGAGGTACGGCTCGACGAGCGACTCGCCCTCCTCGAGGTAGCGCCGGTAGATCGCGAGCGAGAAGAGGTAGCCGAACGAGTAGGCGTAGACGTAGCCCGGCGCCGCGATGAAGTGCGGGACGTAGCTCCACCAGATCCCGTAGTCGTCGGTCACCTCGACCGCGTCGCCGAGCATCCGCTCCTGCTCGGCCTTCCACAGCTCCGAGATCCGGTCGACCGGCAGCTCGCCCTCTTCGCGGCGGCCGGTGTGGATCGCGTGCTCGAAGCGGTTGAGCGCGACCTGGCGGAACACGGTCGCGACGGTGTCGTCGACCCGGCTGACGAGGAGGTCGAGCCGGGCGCGCGGGTCGTCCTCGCGCTCCATCAGCTTCTCGAAGGTGAGCGCCTCGCCGAAGACCGAGGCGGTTTCGGCGAGTGTGAGGGGCGTCTGGGCGTTCAGCAGCCCCAGGTCTTGCGCCAGCGCGCCGTGCAAGCCGTGCCCGAGCTCGTGTGCGAGCGTCAGGATGCTCCGCCGCTCGCCCGCGTAGTTCATCAACACGTACGGGTGAACCTCGGGGACGAGCGTTGCGCAGAACGCGCCGAGCATCTTGCCCGGACGCACGGCGGCGTCGATCCAGTCGCGCTCGAAGAAGTCGTTGACGATGTCGCCTGCGGTCGGCGAGAAGTCGGCGAAGGACTCGAGTACGAGGTCGCGTGCCTCGCTCCACTCGATCGTGCCGCCGACTTCCTGGAGGGGCGCGAAGCGGTCGTAGTCGCGCATGCGGGGGAGACCGAGGAGCCGCGCCTTGAGCGTGTAGAAGCGCTGCGGGATGTCGTAGCGGGCGACGATCGCGTCGACCAGGCTCTGCGCCGCCTCGTCCGGGATCTCGTTCGAGAGGTTGCGAGCCGCGATCCAGCTGTCGTAGCCGCGCAGCCGGTCCTCGATCGCGCGTTCGTTCAGGATCGTGTTGAGGACGTAGCCCCGCGTCCGCAAGCCCGGCCGCAAGGTCTCGGTGACGGCCGCCGCGATGCGACCGCGCTCGTCTTGCGAGGTCTCGCGCGAGAGCTTCGAGAGCGCCTCGTCGACCGAGAGATCCTGGTCGTCGAGCCGGACGCGCATGTCGGAGAGGAGCTCGTTGAAGAGCCGGCTCCATGCTCCGACGCCGGTGAGATTCTTCTCCGCGGAGATCTTCTCCTCCGCTTCCGTGAGCTGGTACGGCTTGTGGCGGCGCTCGGAGCGCAGGACCGCTGTGTAAGGCTCGAGGTCGGGGTCGGCCAGCAGCCGCTCCGCGGCCTCGTCATCGAGCGCCCCCCACTCGAGGTCGAAGAAGATGAGCTCCGTCTCGGCCTGCGTATTCCGCTCGCGCACCTTCTGGACGAGCGCGCCGCGCGCCTGGTCGGAGCTGTCGGCGGCGAGCCGGAGCCGCGCGTACGTCTCCACCCGCGTCGAGATCGACTTGATCCGCTCGAGCTCGGCCACGGCGTGCGAGAGCTCGGCGGCGGAGAGCCGGCCGATCTTGCCGTGGTAGCGCTCCCGGAACGCGTGCGCTGCGGTTAGCGCCTCCTGGAGCTCGGACTCGATCCTCGGGTCGTCCGGCCCCTCGTAGAGGTCGGAGAGATCCCACTCGACTTGCTCGGCGCCGGTGAGGGTGGTGGCCACGCCGGGAACTTAGCGTCTGAGATAGTGCTCCCGTGGCGGGAATGCGACCGGAGGACGTCTACGAGCTGACCGGGGTCACCGACCCCCGCGTGCGCCCCGGCGGCGAGGAGGTCGCGTACGTCGTCTGGTCGATCGACCAGGAGGCGAACGAGTATCGCCAGTCGATCTGGCTCGCGAAGGCCGACGGCTCCGAGCCCCCGCGGCGCTTCACGACCGGCAAGAACGACGCGCAGCCGCGCTGGTCGGCGGACGGCACGCAGCTCGCGTTCGTCTCCAAGCGCGGGGATGAGAAGTCCCTGCGACAGCTCTACGTGCTGCCGGCGGGCGGCGGCGAGCCGGTGTGCCTGACCGACCTCAAGGACGACGCCGGCGAGCCCGCCTGGTCGCCCGACGGGACGCGGCTCGTCTTCTCCGCCCGCGTGCCGGACGAGGCGTACGACGAGGAGGACGAGAAAAAGCGCGCGCCGCGGCGATTCAAGCGCCTTCAGTTCAAGCTCGACAGCGTCGGCTGGACCGGTGATCGGCGCCGGCATCTCTACGTCGTCCCCGCCGACGGCTCCGCCGAGGCGAAGCAGATCACCGATGGCGACTACGAGGACTCGCACCCAACCTGGACGCCCGACGGAGCGGGGATCGCGTTCACGTCCGCGCGAGGCGACGACTGGGACATCGACCTGGTCAGCGACATCTACGTCGTTCCCGCGGACGGGGGCGAGCCCGAGCGGCTCACCGCGGGCGACAGCGCCTACTACGCGCCCTCGTACTCCCCGGACGGGACGCTGATCGCGTGCAAGTTGGGCCCGGGCGGATACGACTACCCGCGCCACACGCAGATCGCCGTCGTCGACGCGAAGACGGGCGGCGACCGCCGGATCCTGACCAGCCCGCTCGACCGCACCTGCGACCCCTACCCGGAGCTGCGCGAGCCGATCTGGGACGGCGACACGATCCTCTTCGCGATTGAGGACGCCGGAAGCGTCCACGTCTACCGCGTCGGCCTCGACGGCGGCGACCCAGAACTCGTCCAGGGCGGGAAGATCGTGCTCTCGGGCTACGACGTGCGCGACGGGCAGATCGCGCGCACGGGCTCAACGGCGCCCAACCTCGGCGAGCTCTACTGCGGCGAGCGGAAGCTGACCGACGTCGGCAGCGCGTTCGCCGGCGGCCGCGACCTGATCCAGCCCGAGCGCTTCATCGCAGTCTCCAAGGACGGTACGGAGGTCGAGGCCTGGATCGCGCGTCCCGCCGGCTTCGAGGAGGGCAAACGCTATCCCCTACTCCTGAACATCCACGGCGGGCCTTTCACCCAGTACGGGAACGGCTTCTTCGACGAGACGCAGGTCTATGCGGGCGGCGGCTACGCGGTCGTCTACTCGAACCCCCGTGGCTCGTCCGGCTATTCGGAGGAGTGGGGGCGCGCGATCATGGGCCCCGGCGAGCTCGGGCCCGGCTGGGGCACCGTCGACTACGAGGATCTGATGGCGGTCGTGGACACGGCGCTCGAGCGCTTCAACTTCTGCGACCCCGAGCGTCTCGGCGTCCTCGGCGGCTCCTACGGCGGCTACATGACCTCGTGGATCGTCTCGCACACGAACCGCTTTAAAGCCGCCTGCTCGGAGCGCGGCGTCAACAACCTCGTTTCCATGTACGGCTCGAGCGACATGGGCTGGGTCTTCAAGGCCTACCACGGCGACTTCGTCCACGACAACGTCGACAAATACCTGCAGATCTCGCCGTGGACGTACGCGAAGGAGATCGAGACGCCGCTCTTGATCCTCCACTCCGAGCAGGATCTGCGCTGCAACATCGAGCAGGCGGAGCAGCTCTTCACGACGCTGCGGCTCCTCAAGCGCGACGTCGAGCTGGTGCGCTTCCCGGCCGAGAGCCACGAGCTGACGCGCGCCGGCAATCCGGTGCACCGCGTGATGCGGTTCGAGCTCCTGCTCGAGTGGTTCGACCGCTACCTGAAGTGAGCTACACGATCTTTCACGCGGGCGACCTCGACTGGCAGCCGCGGCGCGAGGGCGACCCGCGCCTGGCCGCCGGGCTCTCGGACGCGCTGACGCACTCGCGCGCGAACCTCTTCCGCTACCCGCCCGGCGCCGTAGGACGCCGCCACATCGACCCAGTCCAGGAGGAGGTCTTCGTCGTCCTCGACGGGACGCTGACGATCAACATGGGCGAGGGCGACGCGCCCGACCAGCACGAGCTCGAGAAGGGCAGCGTCCTCGTCGTGCAGCCGGGCACCGCGCTGCAGCTCTCGAACCGTCACGAGGACGAGCTGCGGCTCTTTATCGTCGGCGCCCCGCCCGAGCAGGGCGAGACGACCTTCCTCGAGCAGGTCTAGGTGGTCTAGCCGCGACGCACCGGGTGGCGCTCGGACTGGTACACGACGATCTCGCGCTTGTAGGAGCGATGCACCGTCCGGATCTCCTCGCGCAGCTCGCGCTCGAGCCGCGCGGCACGGGCCTGCGCCTTGCGCAGCTCGTCCTCGAGGCGCAGAACGTGCTCGACGCCCGCGAGGTTGAGCCCGAGCTCGGTCGTCAGGCGCTGGACCACGCGCAGGCGCTCGAGATCCACGTCGGAGTAGAGGCGCGTACCACCGGGCGTGCGCCCCGGGCGCACGAGGCCCTTCGACTCGTACATGCGCAGTGTCTGCTGGTGCATGCCGACGAGCTCGGCCGCGACGGAGATCATGTAACGAGGATGCGTGTCCACTAGCGGCTCACCTTCCGCAGCTCCTCGAGCAGCTCGCGCTCCTTCTTCGAGACCTTCTCGGGGACGGTCAGCTTCAGGCGTGCGAGCAGGTCGCCCTTGCCGCCGCCCTTCAGCCTCGGGGCGCCGCGGCCCTTCACCTTGAGCAGCTTCCCGGGCTGTGAGCCCGCGGGAATCTTCAGCGAGATCGCGCCGTCCGGGGTCGGGACGTCGAGCGAGGCGCCGAGCGCCGCGTCCGCGTAGGAAACGGGCACGTCGACGATCAGGTCGTCGCCACGCCGTTCGTAGAGCGGCGAGCCGGCCACGCGCACGACGACGTAGAGGTCACCGGCCGGGCCGCCGTTTCTGCCCTGCTCGCCGCGCCCCTTCAGGCGCACGCGCGTGCCGTCCTTGGCACCGGCGGGGATCTTCACCTGGAACGTTTTCTGGACGCGCTCGCGGCCGGAGCCGCGACAGGTCTTGCAGGGCTTCTCGATCAGCGTGCCGTTGCCGCGACAGCGGGGGCACGGATGCGAGAGCGAGAAGAGCCCGTGCGAGTCGGAGGTGACGCCGCGTCCGCCGCACTCCGGGCAGACGATCGGCGCGGTCCCGGGCTCGGCGCCCGAGCCGCCGCAGGTGTGGCAGGCGGTCTCGACTTCGGCGCGCACGGGCACCTGGACGCCCTTGAGCGAGTCCTCGAACGAGACGTGCACCTCCGTCTGGAAGTCGGCGCCGCGCTCGGGCTGGGGTCCGCGCTGCTGACCGAAGCCGCCCCCGCCGCCGCCGAAGAGCCCGCCGAAGAGATCGCTGAGGTCGAAGTCCTGGAACTGGGCACCGGCGCCGGCGCCGCCGAAGCCGCCGCGACCGTTCGCCGAGCCGAACTGGTCGTATTGGGTGCGCTTCTCGGGATCGGCGAGCACGTCGTAGGCGCCCTGGATCTCCTTGAACTTCGCCTCGTCGCCGCCGCTATCTGGGTGATGCTCTCGGGCGAGCTTGCGGTAAGCCTTCTTGAGCTCGTCGGCCGAGGCGTTCTTCGGGACGCCGAGCGTCTCGTAGAGGTTCGCCATCGCTACTCCGCCACGATCACGCGCGCCGGCCGGAGCACCTTGTCCCCGAGCCGGTACCCCTTCTGCAGCACTTGGAGCACCGAGCCCCCCTCCGCACTGTCCCCTGGTTGGGTGAGGAGAACCTCGTGAATGTGTGGATCGAACGTGCCCTCGGTCTCGATCTCGGTCAGCCCGTTGCGGGCGACGAGGTCGACGAGCGAGCGGTGCACGAGCCGGACGCCCTCCTCGAGCTTCGCCTCCTCGTGCTCGGCCGCGGCCTCGAGCGCCCGCTCGAGGTCGTCGAGCACGGGCAGGAGGTCGTTCAGCAGCCGCTCGTTCGCGCGCCGGGTCAGCTCGGTGTGCTCGCGGGCGACGCGCTTGCGGTAGTTGTCGAAGTCGGCAGCAAGCCGGAGGTAGGAGTCGTTGTCAGGAGCCGGCGCAGGTTCCTCTGCGGCCGGCTCCTCGACGATCTCCTGCTCGTCCTGCTCCTCGCTGCGAGGCTCGTCGGTCACGAGGTCTTGGCCTCTTCTTCCTCGTCGATCACCTCGTAGTCGGCGTCCTCGACGACCTCGTCGGCGTCGGGCTCGGCGCCGTTGCCGGTCGCCCCTGCCTGCGCCTGGGCGCTCGCCTGGGCGTAGACCGCGTCGGCCAGCGTCCGGGACGCCTCGCTCAGTGCCTCCGTCTTCTGCTTGATCTCGTTCACGTCGCTCGACTCGAGCACGCCGCGCAGCTCCATGATCCGGCCCTCGATCGTCGAGGCGTCGGACGCGTCGAGCTTGTCGCGGTGCTCCTTGAGCGTCGTCTCGGTCTGGTAAGCGAGGCTCTCCGCTGCGTTGCGCGCGTCGGCGAGCTCGCGCAGGCGGTGCGCCTCGTCCGCGTGAGCTTCTGCGTCCTTGACCATCTGCTGCACCTCGTCCTCCGACAGGCCCGAGCCGCCTTCGATCTTGATCTGCTGCTCGTTGCCGGTGCCGAGGTCTTTGGCGGTCACGTGGATGATCCCGTTCGCGTCGATGTCGAAGCTGACCTCGACCTGCGGCATGCCCCGAGGCGCCGGCGCGATGCCGACGAGCTGGAACTTGCCGAGGGTCTTGTTGAAGCTCGCCATCTCCGTCTCGCCCTGGAGCACGTGGATCTCGACCGAGGGCTGGTTGTCCTCGGCGGTCGAGAACGTCTCCGCTTTGCGGGTCGGAATCGTCGTGTTGCGGTCGATCAGCTTCGTGAAGACCCCGCCCTTGGTCTCGATCCCGAGGGACAGAGGAGTGACGTCGAGCAGGAGCACGTCCTTGACCTCGCCCTTGAGCACGCCGGCCTGGATCGCGGCGCCGACGGCGACGACCTCGTCCGGGTTGACGCCCTTGTGCGGATCCTTGCCGAGCAGCTCCTTGACCTTCTCCTGCACCGCCGGCATGCGGGTCATGCCGCCGACGAGCACGACGTGCTCGATTTTCGAGGCGTCGAGCCCGGCGTCCTTGAGCGCCGCCTTGGTCGGGCCGACAGTCCGCTCGACCAGGTCGGAGGTGATCTCACCCAGCTTCGCGCGGGTGAGCTGCAGGTCGAGGTGCTTCGGGCCGTCCGCGGTGGCGGTGACGAACGGCAGGTTGATCTGCGTCGTCATCGTCGAGGAGAGCTCGATCTTTGCCTTCTCGGCGGCCTCGTAGAGCCGCTGCAGCGCCATCTTGTCGGCGGCCAGGTCGATGCCCTGGTCGCGCTTGAACTCGGCGACCATCCAGTCGACGATCGCCTTGTCGAAGTTGTCGCCGCCGAGGTGGTTGTCACCGTTCGTCGACTTGACCTCGAAGACGCCGTCGCCGAGCTCGAGCACGGACACGTCGAACGTGCCGCCGCCGAGGTCGAAGACGAGGATCGTCTGGTCGGCGCCTTCCTTGTCGAGCCCGTACGCGAGCGCCGCCGCGGTCGGCTCGTTGATGATCCGGAGCACGTTCAGGCCCGCGATCTTGCCCGCGTCCTTCGTCGCCTCGCGCTGCGCGTTGTTAAAATAGGCCGGAACCGTGACGACCGCGTCGGAGACGGGCTCGCCGAGGTACGCCTCGGCGTCGGTCTTCAGCTTCTGCAGGATCATCGCGCTGATCTCCTCCGGCGCGTAGTCCTTCCCCTCGACCTTGACGCGGGCGTCGCCGTTCTCGCCCTTCGCGACTTCGTAGGGAACGATCGTCATCTCCTCCGAGACCTCGTCCCACTTGCGGCCGACGAAGCGCTTGATCGAGAAGATCGTGTTCTGCGGGTTCATCACCTGCTGGCGCTTCGCGGGCGCCCCGACGAGCCGCTGACCGTCCTTCGTGAACGCGACCACGGACGGCGTCGTGCGGCCGCCCTCGGCATTCGGGATCACGGTCGGCTCGCCACCCTCGAGCACCGCCATGCAGCTGTTCGTGGTGCCGAGATCGATTCCGATTGTCTTGGCCATGCTTAGGTCTCCTTTGGATTTCGCGTGTGACGCTGAGAAAATCTGAGTGCGATCATATCAGATTGCAGGAAGGTTGCCGTCCGACGCGGTGGGTAGACATTCATCCGTGCTGCGCCAAGGACCCGTCCCGCTCTTCCTGCACGGCCTGATCGAATACGCGGCCGGGATTCTCTTCGTCGTGGCGCCGTGGCTGCTCGGCTTCGACTCCGGGGCGGCGAAGGCAGTCTCGATCGTCGTCGGCATCGTGATCCTCGTCGTCGCCGCCTCGACGGACTCTCCGACGGGACTCGCCCGTACGATCCCGATCAAAGGGCATGTCGTCCTCGACTTCACCCTCGCCACCGTCCTGATTGCGGCGCCCTTCCTCTTCGGCTTCTCGGACGAGACGAATCCGACGGCGCTCTTCGTCGCGCTTGGCATCGTCCATCTGCTGCTCACGATCGCGACGCGCTTCCTTCCCCGCGTCGAAGCGGCGAGCTAGCGGAAGATCCCGATCAGCACGCCCCCGGCGACGACGAGCGCGGCGCCGGCGAAGAGCCGCGTGCCCACCAGCTCGTGGCGGCGCAGCAGCAGCGCCGAGAGCCCGACCCCCCACAGCGACTCGGTCGCGACGAGCGGCGAGACGACCGAGACGCGGCCGCGGAAGTACGCCTCGAACAGGCAGAGGTACGAGAGCCCGAACAGGACTGCGGCGGGGACGAACGCACGTAGACCACGCGTGGGCAGGCGCCGCCGGGTCAACAGGAGCCACGCCGCGATCGTCGTCGCGCCGGCCAGGAGCGTGGCTGCCGCAGCCAGCGCGGGCTCGGCCTGCGTGTCCAGCGAGAGGTGGCGGACGAGGCTGTCGCGGACCGCGAAGACAATCGCCGCCGCGAGCGCGAACCCGAGCCCCACCCACTTGACGTGCTCGGGCCGGCCCTGTTCTCCCACCAGCACGATTCCTCCGACGACGATCAGGAGCGCCCCCAGGATCACGCCCGCCTTGGCCGGCTCGTCGAGCAACGCCAAGGCGATCACGACCGAGAACACGGGCGCCGTCCCGACCGTCATCGACGTGCGCGAAGGCCCCGCGTCGCGGACGGCGAGCGTGAACAGGAGCTGCGAGCAGCCCGGCCCGAGCACGCCCGCGAGCAGGAAGGGCCAGATCGCTCCGAGCTCTAACTCGCCCGCGGCCGCGAAGGGCAACGTCACCGCAAACGCCGCCAGGATCGTCCACAGCGCGCCCGCCTCCGCATCGGGCTCGCGGGCGAGTGCGAAGCGGAGCGCGACGGTCATGGAGCCGAAGAGGGCGGCCGAGGCGAGGGCGAGCACGACCGCGTCCATCGCCCGAACCTACCGCGTCTAGGATCCCCGGTCGTGGACGACCCTCGTATCGCGCAGCTGGCAGAGCTCGTGGTCGGCCGCTGCCTCGACGTGCAGCCCGGCTGGCAGGTCTCGGTCCGCGCCTCCCCGCTCGCGCGGCCACTCGTCGCGGAGGTCGCGCGCGCAATCGCGCGTCGGGGGGCGTACTACCTGCCCCGGATCAACTGGGGCTCCGAACGCGTCCGGGCCGACCTCGACTGGGCGCTCGAGGCGCCGCTCGAGCTGCTCCGCGAGCTGCCGCCGATCGAGCTGTACCAGGTCGAGAACGAAGACGCGCGGCTGACGATTCGCGCGCCCGAAGACGTGCGCGCCGGCGCGGCGCTCGACCCCGAGCGACTAAAGGCGCTGCAGCAGGCGGCGGAGGTGGCGAGCCGCCGAGCCCGGTCGCTCGACGTACGCTGGGCCGTCGTCGAGTTCCCGACCGCCGCAGCGGCGGAGCAGGCCGGCATGTCGCTCGAGGAGTACACCAACTTCGTCTACGAGGCCTGCCTGCTCGACTGGGACGCCGAGGAGGAGCGGATGCGCGAGATCAAGGAGCGCTTCGACCGCGGCAGCTCCGTGCGCATCGTCGGAGGAAGCACCGACCTGACGATCGGGATCGACGGCCGCGACGGAGTGATCTCGGCAGGCTTCCGCAACATGCCCGACGGAGAAGTCTTCTACAGCCCCGTCGAGGACACCGCGGAGGGAGTGATCGAGTTCGGCGAGTTCCCCGCGGTCTATCTGGGCCACGACGTGGTCGGCGCACGGCTCGTCTTCCGCGGAGGCAGGGTCGTCGAGGCGAGCGCCGACGAGGGCGAGGAGTTCCTCCAGCAGGTGCTCGCGACCGACGAGGGCGCT
>JBKJSM010000105.1:0-4409 GCA_046594445.1 Gaiellaceae bacterium
GCGCGAATCCTCGCCCTCCCACCCGACTAGGCTCCCCGCTATGCCCGTGCAGATCATCGCCGAGATCGGCTCCGTCCATGACGGGAGCTTCGGCAATGCCGAGCGGCTGATCGATGCCGCCGCAGCCGCCGGCGTCGACGCGGTCAAGTTCCAGACGCACATCGCGGCCGCCGAGACTACCCGTGACGCGCCCGCACCTTCCTACTTCCAGGACGAGCCGCGCTACGAGTACTTCCGCCGCACCTCGTTCACCGAGGAGCAGTGGGCCGACCTCAAGGAGCACGCGACCGAAGCGGGCGTCGCCTTCCTCTCCTCACCGTTCTCGGTCGCGGCGGTCGAGCTCCTCGAGCGGATCGGAATCGAGGCGTACAAGATCCCGTCAGGCGAGGTTACGAACCTGCCGCTGCTCGAAGCCGTGGCGCGAACCGGCAAGCCCGTCCTGCTCTCGTCGGGCATGAGCTCCTGGGAGGAACTCGACCGGGCTGTGGAGATCCTGCGCGCGGGAGAGGAGCTGATCGTGCTCCAGTGCACGTCGGAGTACCCGTGCCCGCCCAAGCAGGTCGGGTTGAACGTGCTCGCTGAGCTGCGGGAGCGCTACGGCGCCCCCGTGGGCCTGTCCGACCACACTCTCGATCTGTACGCGTCGCTCGCCGCGGTTGCGCTCGGCGCGACCGTGATCGAGCGTCACTTTGCGTTCAGCCGCAGCATGTACGGCAGCGACGCGCGCCACTCGCTCGAGCCGGACGAGCTCGCCGATCTGGTGCGCGGCGTGCGGGCGATCGAGGCGATGCTTGCCAGCCCCGTCGACAAGACCGACGCCTCGATGTATGCCGAGATGAAGGCCACGTTCGAGAAGAGCCTCGTTGCAGTCGTGGACATCGAGGAGGGCGCCGAGCTCACGGCCGACCACGTCACCGCGAAGCGACCGGGGACGGGCCTTCCGACGAGCGCGCTACCGGAGGTCATCGGCAAGCGCGCAGCGCGCGCGATCGGCGCCGATACCCTCATCCGCCGGGAGGATCTGGCGTGAACGAGGGCAAGCGCAACGTGTGCGTCGTGGTCGGCTCGCGAGCCAACTACGGCAGCATCAAGTCAGCCATGCGCGCCGTGCAGGCGCACCCCGATCTCGAGCTCCAAGTCGTGCTCGGCGCGTCCGCGCTGCTCGACCGCTACGGCGAGGTCGCCAACATCGTCGAGCAGGACGGGTTCCGAGCCGCCGCGCGCGTGCACATGCTGATCGAGGGTGAGACGACGGTGACGATGGCGAAGTCGACAGGGCTCGGACTGCTCGAGCTGCCCACGATCTTCGCCACGCTCGAGCCGGACTTCGTCATCACGGTCGGCGACCGGTTCGAGACGATGGCGACCGCGGTCGCCGCCGCGTACATGAACATCCCGCTCGCCCACACGATGGGCGGTGAGGTGACCGGGACGATCGACGAAAGCGTCCGCCACGCGGTGACGAAGCTCGCGCACCTCCACTTCCCCGCGAACGAGCACGCGGCGGAACGGATCGTGAAGATGGGCGAGGACCCCGAACGCGTCCATGTCGTCGGCTGTCCCCGGATCGACCTCGTCGCAGAGGTGACCGCCGCGGACGACGGCAGCGCGGACGCCGCCTTGCTCGCACAGGAGGGCGTCGGCGGCGAGATCGACCTGGAGGAGCCCTTTCTCCTCGTCGCGCAGTACCCCGTCACGACCGAGTACGGGCACGGCGAAGAGCAGATCGAGGAGACGCTCGCCGCTATCCGCACGCTGGAAATGCCGACGGTCATGCTCTGGCCGAACCCCGACGCGGGCTCCGAGGACGTGTCGCGCGGGATGCGCAAGTTTCGCGAGCGCGAACGGCACGAGCACATCCGCTTCTACAAGAACTTCCCCGTCGAGACCTACATTCGCCTGATGGCTCGCTGCGCCTGCATCGTCGGCAATACGAGCAGCGCGATCCGCGAAGGCCCATTCCTCGGGACGCCGTCCGTCAACGTCGGCAGCCGTCAGGACGGCCGCGACCGCGGCTCGAACGTGATCGACGTCGGCCACGGCCGCGACGAGATCGTCGATGCCGTAAGGCGACAGGTCGCGCATGGCCGTCACCCGAGTGAGCACCTCTACGGCGACGGCCGCGCGGGGGAGCGGATCGCGGGCGTGCTCGCGACGGCGACCGTGAACATCCAGAAGCGCCTCACCTACTGAGCGTGGAGATCCTCGGCCTGATCCCTGCGCGAGGCGGGTCGCGCGGCATCGAGCGCAAGAACCTCGCGCTGCTGGCAGACCGCCCACTCCTCGCCTACACCGCCGACGCCGCGCTCGGCGCGAAGGCCCTGACCCGCCTCGTCCTCTCGACCGACGACGAGGAGATCGCCGAGGCCGGGCGCAGCCTCGGGCTCGACGTGCCCTTCCTGCGTCCCGCGGAGCTCTCGGCGGACGACACGCCCGCGTTGCCCGTGATCCTGCACGCGCTCGAGCACGTTCCGGCCGACGTGGTCGTGCTGCTGCAGCCGACATCGCCGCTCCGGCGAGCGGAGCACGTCGACGGCGCGGTCGAGTTGTTGTTGGAGACCGGTGCAGAGACCGTCGTCAGCGTCGTCCGTGTGCCGCACGCGTTCTCGCCGGCCTCCGTCCTCGAGCGTGCTCCCGACGGGACGCTCACCGCCGCCGGCCGGGACGCCCCCCTGCGCCGGCAGGAGAAGCCCGAGCTCTTTGCCCGCAACGGCCCCGCAGTGCTCGTCTTGCGGACAGCATCGCTGCAGAAGCGCGGAACGCTCTACGGCGACGCCACGATCGGGTATGAGATGTCGCCGCTCGACTCGGTGGACATCGACGGCGAGGACGACCTCGTGCTCGCCGAGGCGCTTCTCGGGCTGCGTGCCTGATGCGCACCGTCGCGTTCGCGATCGACCAGAGGCAGGACTTCTTCCTGTCGCTGGCGTTCGCGCGCCTGCTCAGGCAGCACGCGCCGGGGCGCGTGCGGACGCATGGTCTCCTCCTCGGCGGCGCCGTGATCCCCGAGTACGAGCCCTACGTCGCCGAGTTCGACGCGGTGACGATCCTGGACGGCTACCACCCGCCGAACCGGCTTCGCCACCTCCCCGCCGTCACGCGGCGGGCACTCCGCTATCGCCGCCAGGCAAAGGCTCTGCCGCTCCGCGAAGGGGACGCGATCGTCGGGTACTCGTTCCGCGCGATCGTTCTCAACGCGCTCGCCCGGGAGTGGCAGGGGCGGGTTGAGCTGGTCCGGGTGACACGACGGAACCCCGAGGGCATCTTCGTGCGCCGGCGTCCCGCCGCGAGCGCCTACTGGAACCTCTGGAACCGGCTGCTCGGCTTCAGCACGCTGCGGTACCGCTGGACCGTGGACTCGAACCGCCACGGAGTCGGCGACTACCTCCGCGACCCTTACGACCGGGAGTTTCTGCTCACAGCCTCGCCCACGGCCGCGAACGAGCTCCCCTGGCCCCTCGGCATCCTGCGTGCGGACGACTCGGCGTCGGGGCCGCGGACGATTCTCTTCCTCGGCGAGCGGTACCCGATCGTGGAGGGCGACGACATCGACGTCTTCCGCGAGCGGCTGTCCACGACGCTGCGGGAGATCCGCACCGCGTTCCCAGAGCACAGGCTCGTGTTCAAGCCTCGCTCCCATCTGAGCCTGATCGGCCAGGACCTCACCGGCTACGAGCTCGGACGCGAGGATCAGATCGTGGAGTCGCTGCTGCTCTCCGACCGCTCGATCGACAAGGTCGTGTCGTTCAAGTCGACCGGATCCGTCGTCGCCGCGCTCTATGGCGTCGACGGCTACCTGCTCTATCCCCTTCTCGACCTGCCCGCCGACTTCCGGCGGCTCCTCGACGAGCATTTCGCCGACCCGCGCGACACCGTTGTCCTCGCCGCGAACGTGGGCGATCTCGGCGACCGCGCGGTTGTCCCGCCGCGACCTCCCGAGGAGATCGCGGCGCTGAGCAGCCCCTTTCTGGAGGCGCTGGCCAGGTGACGCTTCGCGTCTACGCCGATCGGTCGGCGTTACCCGACGAGATGCAGCCGGTGCAGCTGCTCTACCCGTTTTGGGGCGCGCCCGTCGAGGACCCGCGGGATCCAACCCCCGGCAGGTACGACGCGTTCCTCGCGTCCGCCCCCGAGTACCTGGAGACCGTCGAGCAGCTCGCCGACGCCGACATCGTCGTCTACCCGGCCCCGTGGGAGCTCGTTCAGGACGATCCTGGCCGCGTCGAGGAAGCGCGGCGACTCGCGCTCGCGGCGGCGGCGGCGAGCAAGCGGTTCGTGATCTTCTTCGTCAGCGACTCGGCCGAGCCCGTGCCGGTCGACGGCGCTCTCGTCTTCCGCACGTCCCTCTACCGCTCGCACGGCCGCCCCGGCGAGCTCGCGATGCCGGCCTGGAGCGAGGACTTCGCTAA
>JBKJSM010000069.1:0-5260 GCA_046594445.1 Gaiellaceae bacterium
CGCGTTCATCATCCCGCCCGTGTCGATCACCAAGGCCAACTACAAGCAGCTGTTCAACGGCTACTTGAAGCGGTCTGAGGTCTGCCGCGGCGTGTACGCGAAGTTCTGCAAGTAGGAAGAGACACGGTGGGGCCGCCCTCGCGGCGGCCCCACCTCTTTCATCGATGACCAGCACCGAGGTAGCCACCGCCCTGCTCGAGCTCCGTGGGATCTCGAAGAGCTTCGGCTCGGTGCAGGCGCTCACCGGGGTCGACTTCGAAGTGCGACCCGGCGAGGTGATGGCCCTAGTCGGCGACAACGGCGCCGGCAAGTCGACGCTGATCAAGTGCGTCGCCGGCATCCACACCGCGGACGACGGCGAGATCGTCTTCGACGGCGAGACCGTGAACATCCACGGGCCGAAGGACGCCGCGAAGCTCGGGATCGAGGTCGTCTACCAGGATCTCGCGCTCTGCGACAACCTCGACGTCGTTCAGAACATGTACCTCGGCCGCGAGGCCCACGACGCCTTCCAGCGGCTCAAGGAGCCCGTGATGGAGGCGAAGACGGCCGAGACGATGAAGACGCTCGCGGTCACGACGATCAGGTCGATCCGCCAGCCGGTGGCGACGCTCTCGGGCGGTCAGCGGCAGTCGGTGGCGGTCGCGCGCGCGGTGATGTGGAACTCGCGGCTGGTCATCCTCGACGAGCCGACCGCCGCGCTCGGCGTCGCGCAGACCCAGCAGGTGCTCGAGCTCGTCGAGCGGCTCGCCCACCAGGGGCTCGCGGTCGTGCTGATCTCGCACAACCTCCACGACATCTTCGCGGTCGCGGACCGGATCACGGTGCTGCGGCTCGGGCGCTCGATCGCGGTCTACGACCGTCGCGAGACGACGCAGCAGGAGGTCGTCGGGGCGATCACAGCCGGGGTGCCGACGAAGGTCTCGGGAATCCCCCAGGATGCGCCAGTGGAGCCCGCATGAGCGCGGCTGAGGCGGCGCCGCAGCGGGAGACCTACGCGCAGCGGGTGCGCGGCAACGTCCGCGGCGGCAACCTCGGCAGCTGGCCGGTGCTGATCGGCCTGACGCTGATCGTCATCTTCTTCTCGTTCAAGGCCGACAACTTCCTCAGCCCGGGCAACTTCAGCAACATCATCACGCAGATGGCCGGTGTGACGCTGCTCGCCTACGGCGTCGTCTTCGTCCTCCTGATCGGCGAGATCGACCTCTCGATCAGCTATATCAGCGGTATCGCCGGCGTCGTCGTCGCGAAGCTGACGGTGCCGGACGGCAACGAGGTGGCGGGAATCATCGCCATCCTGCTGGCTGTTGCGGTGTGTGCGGCGATCGGGGCGTTTCAGGGCTCGTTCGTGGCCTTCATCGGCGTGCCCGCGTTCGTCGTCACGCTCGCCGGCTACCAGATCTGGCAGGGGGCGATCCAGAAGTCGATCGAGGCCGAGGGCGTGATCGTGATCCAGGATGCGACGGTCAACAACACGGCCAACTACTTCTTCTCGGAGCGCGCCGGCTGGATCATCGTGGCCGTCGTCCTTGGCATCTACCTCGCGAGCTTCGTGAGCACGTTCGTCTCGCACCGGCGCCACGGTGTCGCCGTGCGCGACCCGTGGCTGATCGTCGCGAAGGCGGTGGCGGTCGTGGCCGTCGCGATCGTCGTCGTCGTGATCAGTAACCGCGACCGCGGCGTCCCGTTCGTCTTGCTGCTGATGATCGCCGCGCTCCTGCTCCTGACGTTCGTCGCCAAGCGGACGACCTTCGGCCGGCACGTCTACGCGGTCGGCGGCAACGCCGAGGCGGCCCGGCGCGCCGGCATCAACGTCAAGCGCGTCAGGATCATCGTCTTCATGATCTCGGGCGCGATGGCCGGGCTCGGCGGCGTGGTGCTCGCCGCGCGCCTGAACAGCGTTGACCTGAATGCCGGTGGCGGCACGCTCCTGATCGACGCGATCGCAGCGGCGGTGATCGGCGGCACGAGCCTCTTCGGCGGCCGCGGGGAGGTGCGCGACGCGCTCTTCGGCGCGCTCGTCATCGCGACGATTGCGAACGGCCTCAACACGCTCAACCTGACCCAGGGCGTCATCTTCATGACGACGGGCGGGATCCTGCTCTTCGCCGTCACGCTCGACACGATCCTGCGCCGGCGCCAGCAGAAGGTCGGGCGGTAGTCGTTGGCGCAAGACGAGCGCCCGCAGGAGCGGACGCTCGTCGCGCGAAGACCCCTGAAGGGGCCGCTTCGCGGCCCGGCCACTACCGGTAGGTGACGTGCACGCGCTGCCCGCTCTCGCTGGAGCGGACGATCGCGTCGCAGACCTCGGACGCCCGGTAGCCGTCCTCGAAGGTTGCGCCGTAGGGGGCGACGTCGCTGTCGTCGGCGATCGCGCGCAGCAGGTGATGAACCTCGTGCACGAAGGTGTCGCCCCAACCGACGATGTGCCCGGGCGGCCACCAGAAGTCCCAGAACGGATGGTCGGTCTCGGAGACGAGCACGGTTTTGAAGCCGCGCGCCCGGTCGCCGTCGGCGCGGAAGACCTGCAGCTCGTTGAGCCGCTCCATGTCGAAAGCGAGGGAGCCCTTTGAGCCGTTGATCTCCCACTGGAAGGCGTTGCGGCGGCCAAGCGCGAGCCGCGTCGCCTCGATCGTCCCGACCGCGCCCTGTTCAAACTCGACGACGGCTTCGAGCGCGTCGTCCACCTGCCGCCCGGGGAGGAATGTGCGGACGAGCGCGGAGACCGTCGTCAGCTCGCCGACGAGGAAGCGCGCGAGGTCGACGACGTGGGTGCCGAGGTCGCCAATCGCGCCGGAGCCGGCCTCCTCGGGCTGGAAGCGCCACGTGTCGAGACTCGGGTCGTCGCCCCAGTCCTGGAGGTAGCGGCCGCGGAAGTGGCGGATCTCGCCCAGCTCGCCCGCCTCGATCATCTCCCTCGCAAGCCGCACGGCCGGCACGAAGCGGTAGTTGAAGCCGCACAGATGCTTGACGCCCGTGGCAGCCACACGCTGCCAGATCTCGTAGCTCTCGTCGGCGTCGCGGCCGAGCGGCTTCTCGCAGAGCACGTGCTTGCCGGCCTCGGCGGCGGCGATCGTCGGCTCGGCGTGCAGCGAGTTCGGGCCGCCGTTGTCGAAGAGGCCGATCGAGGGGTCGGCGACGATGTCGCGCCAGTCGGTCGTCCAGCGCTCGTAGCCGTAGCGCTGCGCGGCGTCGGTGACCGCAGCCTCGTTCCGGCCGGCGATCGCGACGAGACGGGGCACCAGCGGGGGCGGCCACGCGATGTACGGAAGCTTCTTGAAGGCGTTCGAATGCGCCTTCCCCATAAAGGCGTAGCCGAGCATCCCGATCCCGATTTCGTCCGCCATTCGCGTCGCGTAGTGTGTCACGGTGAAGCTCGAGCAAGCTCTGGCGATCGTCCAATCGGTGGTGGGCGAGGCCCCCGCCCCGGTTTCGGTGTTCGTCGCCGAGGAACACGGCGAGATCGTCGCCGCCGCGACGATGGACGGCGCCGCGCCCGACACGCGCCTGAACGCCCAGCGCAAGGCCTACACCGCCGCGCGCAGCGACGCGCGCTCAACCCATGACCTCGCCGAGAAGGTGGTCGCCACGCCGGCGGAGCTCGCGAGCTTCGACCCGTTCTTCACCTTCTTCAAGGGCGGCGTCGCAGCGTTCGACGGCGAGCGGCGGGTCGGCGCGGTCGGAATCAGCGGCCTGCCGGGCGAGGATGACGACGCGCTGGCGCGCCAGGCGCTCGAGCGCGTCGGACTGGGGGGCGCATGACGCTGCGGCTCGGCCTCCTCTCAACAGCCAAGATCAACGACGCAATCCTGAACGGTGCGCGCCACACCGATCGCGTCGAGGTCGTCGCGGTCGGGAGCCGGGACGGGGCAGTTGCCCAGGCCTACGCCTCAGAACACAGCCTCGAGCGCTCGCACGGGAGCTACGAGGCGCTGCTCGCCGACCCCGAGGTGGACGCGGTCTACATCTCGCTCCCGAACGGACCCCACCACGAGTGGACGATGAAGGCGCTCGCCGCCGGCAAGCACGTCCTCTGCGAGAAGCCGTACTCGCGGCGCCCCGCCGAGGTCGAGGAGGCCTTCGATACCGCGGACGCGGCCGGGCTCGTGCTCGCCGAGGCGTTCATGTACCGCCATCACCCGCAATCGGCGCGCGCGCGCGAGCTCGTTCAGTCGGGCGCGATCGGCCGCCTCCGGTCTGTGAGCGCGAGCTTCAGCTTTCCGCTGCTCGACCAGGCGAACGTTCGCCTCTCGGCCGAGCTGGACGGCGGTGCCCTGATGGACGTCGGCTGCTACTGCGTCAGCGGCTCGCGGCTCCTCGCCGGCGAGCCCGAGCGCGTGCTCGGCGAGCAGGTGCTCGCGGACAACGGCGTCGACGTCGCCTTCCACGGCACGATGCGCTTCGCCAATGACGTGATCGGCCAGTTCGACGCCTCGTTCGTCGCGCCCGACCGGCAGCGGCTCGAAGCCGTCGGCGACGAGGGGACGATGCTGCTGACGACGCCTTGGAAGGTCAGCGACGGCGGGATCGTGCTGCGCCGCGCGGACGGGGAGGAGCGGATCGAGATCCCTGTCGCTGACTCCTACCGTCTGGAGCTGGATGACTTCGCCGCGGCCGTGGCGGGCGAGAAGCAGCCGCTGCTCGGCCGCGAGGACGCGCTGGGACAGGCGAAGACGATCGACGCGCTCTACCGCTCTGCCGCGTCGGGCGAAGCCGTCAGTCTCTGAGGGCGCGCTCGAGCGCCGCGTGGCCGTTCGCGAGCACGGGCTCGCCGTGCGAGGTGAGGATGCGTTCGACGGGTAGGTCGAGCAGCGAGAGCAACGCGCTTCGGAGCCGGGCGGGCGCGTCGCCCTCCAGCCAGGTGTCGGGGCACACGCTCACACGACCTGCCCCGTCACCGAACAGCGTGTCGCCGGGAACGAGCGTGAGGTGCTCGGGCAGCCAGTAGACGGTCTCCTTGACGAGCGGGAACGGAAACTCGACGACACCTGCCGGCGGAGTACCGACCCGGGCCCCGTAGCGCTCCGCCAGCTCCGCGGCGCTGCGATCATGCCACGCCACGGTCAGGACGATCGCGACGGGCCGGCCGAGGCGTGCGACATCCGCGTCGAGAGCCGCATAGAAGCCGTCCCGGTCGGGCGGCACGAGTGGGTCGACCAGCACGATCGCGTCAGGCGCTTCGTAGTAGACGCAGCCGACCTCGCGCGGCCAGTCCGCGTCCTCGGTCCAGTCGGGATGCGGTGCCGTCCAGCGCCAGAGC
>JBKJSM010000101.1:0-27269 GCA_046594445.1 Gaiellaceae bacterium
TGACCCGCCGCTACATCTGGTGGGACGTCGCGTTCATGCTCTGGACGATCGCGAACACGCTCACGATCGTCTTCATCGCCAAGGGGATCGAGGCGACGGGCGGCCAGATCGACGTCACCCGCACCACGACGACGCTGCTGATCGGCGCCGTCGTCTGGGCGTACCTCGGGATCCTGTTCGAATTCATGACCGAGACGGTTGCCTGGGAACGCTGGGAGGGGACGATCGAGTACACGTTCATGGCGCCCCTTTCGCGGGCAATGCACCTTGCGGGCGCGGGTTTCTTCGCCGTGCTCTACGGGCTGATCCGGGCCGTGATCCTCTTCATCGTCGTTGCGTTCTTCTTCGACCTCGACCTGCCGAACGCGAACTTCGTCGCCGCCTTTGTCGTGCTCGTCGCGGGCTCGCTCGCGTTCATCGGGATCGGGGTGATGACCGCGGTGCTGCCGCTGATCTCGCCGGAGAAGGGCGCCCAGCTCGGCTTCGTCGCGCAGGGGATGCTGCTCGTCGTCTCTGGCGTCTACTACCCCACCGACGTGCTGCCGCGCTGGATGGAGTGGATCTCCGTGGTCTCGCCGGCGACGTACGTGCTCGACGGGATCCGCGAGGCGATCCTGGAAGGGGCCGGGCTCTCGACGATGTGGGACGAGATCTGGCCGCTCCTCGTGATCGGCGTCGTCTGCGCGCCGGTGGGGCTCTGGGTCTTTCGCCGCGGCGAGATCTACGCGAAGAAGCATGGGAAGCTGAAGCGGAGCGGCTAGGGATGTCAACCTGGCACTACGAGGTCGTCGCCCGCTGGTGGGCAGAGTTCAACGAAGGCGGCCCAGAGGTCGAATACTTCGGCCGGTTCGTCAAAGCGGGGCAGCCTGCGCTGGACGCGGGCTGCGGCACGGGGAGGCTGCTGCTTCCCTAACTCCGCGCGGGGTTGGACGTCGACGGATGCGACGTCTCTCCCGACATGCTCGCCCATTGCCGGGCGGCCGCCGAGCGGGAAGGGCTGTCGCCCGCCCTGTACACGCAGTCGCTACACGAGTTCGACCTGCCTCGCCGCTACCGCACCGTGGTCGCGTGCGGCGTCTTCGGGCTTGGGAGCAGCCGGGCGGAGGACGTCGAGGCGCTGCGGCGTATCCACGACCACCTCGAGCCGGGCGGGGTGCTCGTCCTCGACGCCGAGGCGGCGTGGCGGTTCGCCGAGGCCGAGCCGAGCCCCGCTGCGCCCGCCGAGCCGCTGGCCGAGCGGCGTCGCGGCGCCGACGGCTCGGAGTACGCGCTGCGCAGCAGGTTGGTCGACGTCGATCACGCCGCGCAACGCACGACGATGGCGCTGGCCGCCTGGATGTGGCGGGACGGAGAGCTCGTCGCCGAGGAGGAGCACCTGCTCACCGAGTCGTTCTACGAACGAGAGGAGCTCGCCGCCCTGCTCGAGCGTGCCGGATTCGTGGACGTGGCAGTGAGCGGCTACCACGGCGGCGCGCCGACGTCAGACGACGGGATGGTTGTCTTCTGCGCCCGCCGTCCGTCGGTCATCGCCTCGGAACGAGCAGGATGAGCGCCAGCGGCGCGGCGCGCAACGGCCACATGGCCGCGCCGAGCACCAGCGCGCCCCGCCGCCGAAGGACCTGCGGCTCAGCAGTTACCAGGGAGGGTGCGTGCGCACGGGCTCACCTCACAGAGGGCGCGAGCACTGCTGAGCCCGGCGCCGGCCCCGCCGAGCGGCAGGGGCTCTTGGGCAGCTGGCGGAAGTCCCCGCGCTCTCGGTCGGCGAACAGCGGCTCCGCGATGCGGTTGTCGTTCGCTGCGAACCCCTCCTGCTCGGCGATCTCGCCCAGGCTGCCGTTCCACAGACAGTTTCCCTCGACGACGTTGTCGGTGCCGATCGGATCGTCGGGCCAGTAGGACTCGACGTTCCAGCGCAAGCGGGAGTCCCCGATCAGGTTCCCCACGACGCGGTTGCCGCTCGACGCGAACTCGCCGTCGCCCGAGAAGATGACGCCCTGGCCGTTGGCGACGATGACGTTGCGCTCGACCAACGTGTCCTGCGCATCGGGGTAGAGCTGCACGCCGCGGTCGGCGTTCTCGTAGATGACGTTGTCGACGATGCTCGCGCCCCTCGAGCTCTCGACGTAGACGCCGTGGTCGCGGTTCGTCGCGGGCAGGCGGCCGCAATGGTGGATCCGGTTCTCGCTCAGCACCGTGTCGACGGCGGTTCCGTATCCCGAGACCGAGCCCAACACGAAGCAGATCGTCGTGTTCTCGTTGGTGACGTCGTTGCGAGAGAACGTGACGCGGTCGCCGTTGACCGTTGGGCTCGGCAGGTCCGCCTCGTTCCGACCGTCGAGGCGCAGGCCCGTGACGACGACGTCATTCGCGTTGTCGTCGATGACGAGTCGCCCGCGCAGTGTCGCTGCCTCGCCCGGCGCGCCGGCGAGCACGATTGGCTCTCCGGGCGAGCCGCCGGCGCGGACGACGACGTCCTCCTCGAAGACGCCGGCGCGCAGGCAGCCCGTCTCGCCCGCAGACAGTTTCGAGACGAGGTGCGCGACGGTGCGGTACGGAGCGGCGGCGGTTCCGGCCGCGGAGTCGTCCCCGTCGGGCGCGGCGACGAGCGTGCAGGCCGCAAGCGCCGGCGGCGTGTGAAGGGCGTAGTCCGGCGCCGGATCGTCCCGCTGGAAGACCGCGACCACTCCGACGAGGACGAGAGCGAGCGCGCCGGCCACGACCTGAGCGCGTCGTCCCATGCCACCCTGTCTGTCCTCGGCCGCGCCGAGCGAAACGAGCTGCACTGTCGGGCGTGAGACGCTAGACTGACGCCGTGTTTCGAGGCAACGGGGCCTCAGGCGGATTCCGCCTGGGGCCTTTTTTTGTTCGTTCAGAAGGAGGAGAGACGTGGGGATGATCGAGAGCAAGCATCGCGCGACGTCCGAGCCGAGCTCGCGCAAGCGCGTGGTCAAGGAGATCGAGGAGCAGAAGGTGGCCTACGTCCTCTTCTGGTTCACCGATCTCGAGGGGCACCTGAAGAGCTTCGCGATCACGCCGGGCCAGATCGGGGCGGCGCTCGACGACGGGATGGGCTTCGACGGGTCGTCGATCACCGGCTTCAACGCGATCGAGGAGTCGGACATGGTCGCGATCCCCGATCCCGAGACATTCCGGATCATGCCGGCGCGACCGGGCGAGACGATCGTGGGCCGGATGATCTGCGACATCGTCAGGCCGGACGGGACGCCGTACGACGGCGACCCGCGCTTCATGCTCCGCAAGGCGCTCGAGCGGATGCAGGCGATGGGCTTCGACACGTTCAACATCGGCCCGGAGCTCGAGTACTTTCTCTTCGAGGACAACAAGGGCACGGTCACACTCGACGAGGGTGGTTACTTCGCGATGACGGCCCTCGACGCCGCCACCGAGCTGCGGAACGAGACGATCCAGGCGCTCGAGAGCGTCGGGATCCCGATCGAGTACCACCATCACGAGGTGGCGCCGTCGCAGCACGAGATCGACATGCGCTACGCCCCCGCGCTCGAGATGGCGGACGCAACGATCACCTACCGGCTGATCGTGAAGGAGATCGCGGCGAAGAACGGCGTCTACGCGACCTTCATGCCGAAGCCGCTCTTCGGCCAGAACGGCTCGGGCATGCACACCCACATGTCGCTCTTCAAGGATGGGCGCAACCTGTTCTTCGACGGGGACGACCCGCACCACCTCTCGCCGACCGCCAAGGCGTTCATCGCCGGCCTGCTTCGCCACGCACGCGAGCTCTCTGCGGTCTTCGCCCAGTGGGTCAACTCGTACAAGCGTCTCGTTCCGGGCTACGAGGCTCCGGTCTACGTCGCGTGGTCGCAGCGCAACCGCTCGGCGCTGATCCGGATCCCGCTCTACAAGCCGGGCTCGGAGCAGGGGACGCGGGCCGAGATCCGCTGTCCCGACCCCGCCTGCAACCCGTACCTGACCTTCGCGGCGCTGCTGCACGCGGGGCTCGAGGGGATCGAGCACGGCTACGAGCTCGAGGAGCCGATGGACTCCAATCTCTACCACTTGACCGCGGCCGAGCGGCAGGAGCGCGGAATCGTCGCGCTTCCCGGCACGCTCGGCGAGGCGGTCGAGGAGCTCGCAGACTCGGAGCTGATGAAGCGCGCTCTGGGGGAGCACATTCACGAGCGCTACGTCGAGATCAAGCGTAAGGAGTGGGACGACTATCGGATCCAGCTGACGCAGTGGGAGCTCGACCGCTACCTGGCAGTTCTGTAGACAGCGGCGGGCCGGGAGGCGCATACTCCTGGATAGGGCTGCGCCGCAAGGCGAGCGGCGCGACCTTAACTGACGGCCGATTGCGGGCTCCTGTTCTCAGGAGCCCGTGGTCGTAGTACGGGGGAAACCATGTTTCCCCCGTAAGCCCCCCCTTCTTCTTCGGTGCGCCGCCTGGAGCGTTGCGGGGCTGCGCGGGAGTGAATCCCGCTCCGCCCGTGGGCAGGGTGCGACCGCGTCGGCGGTTGCGCATCGCTTTGCTCGCGCGGAAGAGCCTGAAAGGCTTCTAGAGGAACTTGCGGATCGACTCGCGCACGACGCTGAGGCCGATCACGCGGGTGCTCTGGTCGATCGCGCCGATCGTGTCGGCCGGAACCAGCCTGCGGCCGCGCATGAACCCGGAGCGGACGGCGAGCGCGTCGGGCCTGTCGGGCGCGCTGCCGTACATCGGCGACTCGACCCGGCCGATCACGCGACCGCGCACGTCGGCGACGAGGAAGCCTTTGACGCTGCGGAGGTCCAGTTCGAGGGCGCTCATCGTGTAGAGAACCTATGCCCGCCTTTTAAAGATTCCAGCGTGCGCTGGGTAAGAGTTTTGTAAAGCCGCAGACGAACGGTAACGAGCCCGTCGGACGCCTAGACTCAATGGATGGACGCCTCCGCGCGGCACCTCCGGCTCCTGACCGAGACGATTGCCGCGGTCAACTCGACCCTCGACCTGGAAGAGGTGCTCGCGCTCGTCGCCAGCAAGGTCGCGGACGCGCTCGAAGCGGACGCATGCTTCGTCTATCTCTACGACGAACGCGCGGACGAGCTCGTTCTGCGGGCGACGCACGGTACCCGCGTCGAGGAGATGACGCGGCGCCCCAGGATGCGGCCGGGAGAGGGGATCACCGGGGCAGCCGCCGCAGAGCGGGCGCCGATTGCGATCGCGTCGCGCGCCCATCTCGACCCCCGCTTCAAGCAATTCGCGAACCTCCCCGAGGACGAGTACGAGTCGATCCTGGCCGTGCCCATCCTGGCCCGCGAGAAGCTCCTCGAGGGGGCGCTCAACGTCCGCACCCGCGCCCCGCGCGAGTACGAGGAAAGCGAGATCGACCTGCTGGTCGCGATCGCGTCGCAGGTCGCGCAGACGATCGAGCACGCGAAGCTCTACGCCGACGCGCAGCGGCGCGTCCACGAGCTGGAAGCGCTCGCAAAGATCTCCGAGGCCGTGTCAGAGTCGCTCTACCTCGAGGAGTCGCTCGAAGCGATCGTGAAGACGACGATGGCGGCCGTGGACGCGACCGGCGCCGCCCTTGTGCTCGAGGACGGCAAGATCGCCTGGCCGGAAGGTCATCCCGGCGCGCACGCGCTGCGCCTGCCGCTGCGCTGGAAGCGCCGGCAGATCGGCGAGCTCGTCTGCGACCGTGACACTCCCTTCTCGGACGACGACCGCGCGCTCCTGGAGGCGATCGCGCACCACGCGGCGGTCGCGCTCGAGCACGGCCGCGCGGTCATGCGGGGTGTCCTCGCCCAGGAGATCCACCACCGGGTCAAGAACAACCTGCAGACCGTCGCCTCGCTGCTGCGGCTCCAAGCCCGCTCGCCGGGCGCAGACCCCCAGAAGGCGCTCGGCGACTCCGTCAACCGGATTCTCGCGATCGCGGCGGTGCACGAGGTGCTGACCGAGCACCGGGAGGACGACGTCGACCTCGCAGAGCTGATCGAGCGGCTCCGAGCCATGCTCGTCCAGGGGCTCGTGGCGGGCAAGAAGGTCGAGGCGGAGCTGGAGCCGCTCTCGCTCGCCGGTCAGCGCGCGACCGCGCTCGCGCTCGTCTTCAGCGAGCTCTTCCAGAACGCGCTCGAGCACGGCGGCGGGACGGTGCGGATCGAGCTGGCGCAGCGCAACGGCGACGTGGCGCTCTCGATCGCCGACGACGGGAGCGGCCTGAACGGCGGCACCGACGGCACGGGGCTTTCGATCGTGCGCGCGCTCGTGCGGGACGAGCTGGGCGGGACGCTCGAGTTGACGAGCGAGCCCGGCCTGCGCGCCGAAGTGGTCTTCCCGGCATGAGGATCCTGATCGCGGAGGACGAGACGATCATCCGGATGGACCTGCGGGCGCTACTCGAGGGCGCCGGCTTCGAGGTCTGCGCGGAGGCGAAGGACGGCGAGGAGGCGGTCGAGCTGGCGCGCAGCGAGCGGCCCGACCTGGCCGTGCTCGACGTCAAGATGCCGCGCCTCGACGGGATCGAGGCGGCCCGGCGGATCCTGGACGAGCGGCCGATCCCGATCGTGATGGTGACCGCCTACGGCGAGAAGGAGCTCGTGGCGCGCGCCGTCGAGGCCGGCGTCTTCGGCTACCTCGTCAAGCCGTTCCGCGAGACCGACTTGCTGCCCGCGATCGAGACGGCCCGAGCGCGGCACGACGAGCTTGCCGCGTTGCGGGAGGAGGCGGAGTCGCTCGCCGACGCGCTCGCCGCGCGCAAGTCGATCGAGCGCGCGAAGGGGCTGCTGATGACAAAGGAGGGACTCTCCGAGCAGGAGGCGTTCGCGCGCCTGCGCAAGGCGAGCCAGGTCTCGGGCAAGCCGCTCAAGGTGGTCGCGGAGGCTGTGGTGGCTACGCTAGATCCGCCTTGAGCGAGCATCCGAACGCGGCGGTCACGCGCGCCGGCTTCGACCGCTTCGTCGGAGGCGACGTCGCGGGGCTCCTGGAGCTCTTCGCCGACGACGCGGTCTGGCATGTGCCTGGCGCGAACGCGATGTCCGGCGATTACCGCGGCCGGGACGAGATCATCCGCTTCCTCCGGCGCACGTCCGAGCTCACCGGCGGCACCTACCGCGTCGAGCCGCTCTGGGTCGTGGCCGACGACGAGCACGTCGTCGCCGTCTACCGGGCGCGGGGCGAGCGCAAAGGTAGGAGCCTCGACATCGAGCAGGCCCTACTCGTGGGCGTCCGAGCCGGCCTCTGGGTCGACATCCGCGCCCAGCCGCTCGACCAGGCCGCGTTCGACGTCTTCTGGGCCGAGTAACTATTACTTGGCGAGCAGGCGGGCTTCCTCGCGGCGGCGGCGGAGACGCAGGGCCAACCAGGTCAGCAAACCGAGCAGGAGGAACGGGCCGGCGATCACGAGCACGTAGAGAAGCGCGATCCCCTCCCACGCGAGCACGTCTTGGACGTCGTCGATGCGGCTGCCGCTCTCGGCGCCCGGCTGGATCTCCTCGGTGGTCAGGGTGAGGTAAATGGTGGCGGTGCGGGCCTCGGCCTTCGTGCCGCGCACGCCTTCGCGCAGGCCCGCCAGCTTCTCGCGGGCGTTCGTCAGCCGAGACTGAAGGACGACGCGATCTCCGGGCGGGAGCGTCGAGCTCTCGAGCCGCGCGACGAGCTGCGCGATCTGGCGCTGCGCCGCCTCGACCTGGGACTGGAGCGTGTCGGCCTGCACCTGCAGGTCCTCGATCCCGTAGCGCTGCCCCAGGATCGTGCCCAGCTGGGAGAGCTGCGTCATCGCGCTCTGGACGCGAGTCGTGGGGATGCGGAGCGTGATCTGCGCGGCGCCGACGCCGGCGGCGGGCGCGTCGTACTGCAGCGACGCGACGGTGCCACCGTGCTGGAGGGCGATTCGCTGCGCGTGCTTCGTCGCGCTCGACAGCGCCTCGACGTCGTCCACACGCAGGCGAAGCTCGGCCTCGTAGCGCTGGAGCTGGCCGGGAACGGGTGCGACGAAGGCCGAATCGGCGGCGTTTGCCGGCGCGAGCGTCTTCGCACGCTCGGGCGTCGCGCTCTCCAGGGTTGCGATCGCCGGTGCGCCGCCCGAAGCGGCCATCTCGTCGCCCCCGCTCTTGACGACGTCGTCTCGCGTCAGCCCGATCACGCCCGCCGCGACGAGCGCGACGACGAGCGCCGCAGGCGCGACGAGCACCAGACGTCGCCACTCGAAGCGGGCCAGAAAGGGCTCGCGGGCCGGCTCCTGCGCGGCGAGCTCCCGGACGCGCTCGCGCAGGGACTCGGGTGCGGCGGGCCGCGTGGAGCGGATCTCGTTCTGCAGCGTCTCAGACATGGATGCTCACCTTCTCCTCGAGCTTCGTCAGGGCGCGCGACAGGCGCGTTGAGACCGCCGTCGAGCTGATGCCGAGCACGCGAGCCGCCTCTTCGCCGTCGAGCTCGAGCAGGACTCGGAGCGCAATCACTTCGCGCTCGCCGGCGCTGAGCTCTCGCAAGGCCGTCTCGAGCTCGGGGGACAGGCCCTCGGCGAACGCGGCGTCGACCTGGTCCGGCGTCGCCACGCGCTGCTCGCGGCGCCCTCGCCGCTCCTCGGCGCGGAACCAGTCGAGCGCGGTCGTGCGGGCGATCTGGCAGAGCCACGTGCGGGCGCTTGCCCGGCGAGGGTCGAACCGGCGCCACAGCCGCAGCGCCTTCTCGAACGTGTCCGCAGCGAGATCCTCGGCGAGCGAGCGGTCGCGGGTCAGGTAGACGAGATAGGCGTACACGTCGTCGAGGTGCTCTTCCGCGGTCGCTGCAAACGACGTCGAGAAGGCGGGTTGTCGTGCGGGAAGCGTCATCGCTTGCACACGGTCTCTACGCCGCTGCTTGCTCTCTCGTCACGTGTGTCGCAAGATTGCCCAGGTGAGTGAGGAGACCTTCGACCGACTCCACGATTTCGATCACGTCGACGAGTCGGGGGAGACACAACAGCTGATCGCCTTTCTCGCCTGGGTGGACGCGAAGCCGGATGTCGTCGCCAGACGGGAGCGCTCGTACGAGCTTCTCGGAGTACGGCCCGGGGCCGCGATCGCGGACGTTGGCTGCGGGATCGGTACCGTCCTCGCCGACCTGGCGGCGCTCGACGCTCGCGCGATCGGCGTCGACTCCAGCGACGCGATGGTGCGGGAAGCCGCGCGCCGCGTGCCTGAGGCCGAGCTGCATGTCGCAGCCGCTGCAGCGCTCCCGCTCGAGGCCGGCCTGCTCGCCGGCTATCGCGCCGAACGCGTCTACCAGCACCTCGCCGACCCGATATCCGCGCTCGCCGAGGCGATGCGCGTGCTCGAGCCCGGGGGGCGGATCGTGCTCGTCGACCAGGACTGGGACGCGTTCGTCATCGACGGCGACGACCGGCAAGTGACGCGCTCGATGCTGACGGGCTTCGCCGACTCGATCCCAAATGGCTGGGCGGGCAGGCGCAACGGCCTCGCGCTTTCGGCCGCCGGGTTCATCCAGGTGGCCGTCGAGGCCGAGACGGTGACGATCGACTACGACGACGCCGCTCCCTTCCTGCCGGCGCTCAAGGCCGCGGCGATCGACGCCGGCGCCGACAAGAAAGCGGCGCTCGCCTGGCTCGACGAGCAGCGGCGCCGCGGCGAGGAAGGCCGCTTCTTTGCTGCGATGACTCATTTCCTCGCGAGCGCCACGCGGCCCTAGGCCTGCGCCGACTCGAACAGCTCCTCCCAGCGCTCGAGCAGGCTCCGGAGGTCGTCGCGCGCCTTCGTGTGCGCCGTGAGCACGTCGGCATTGCCCCAGTCGTCGGCGAGCTGCCGCTCGAGCTCGGCCAGCTCGAGCTCGAGCACCTCGATGGCGGTCTCGATCTCCTCCAGCTCGTTCGCGCGCGGCCGCTCCGGACGCGGCTTCTCCTTGCGTTCCTTCGGCGCAGCCGGCGGGGGCGTGGTCTCGTCGCCGCGGATGCGGACGTAGTCGGCCCAGCCGCCGTCGTACGAGCGGAGCGTGCCGTGCTCGACCGCGACGATTCGCTCCGCGACGGCGTCGAGCACAGCCCGATCGTGCGAGACGAGCAGGACTGTGCCGGGGAACGCCTCCAGCGCCGCCTCGAGCGCCTCGCGGCTCTCGAGGTCGAGGTGGTTCGTCGGCTCATCCAGGACGAGGAGGTTCGCGCCCGAGGCGACGATCAGGGCCAGCGCGAGCCGGCGCCGCTCGCCGCCCGAGAGCGAGACGACCTTCTTCTCGTGCTCGTCCCAGCCCGAGAAGAGAAACTTCCCGAGGAGCGCTTGCGCCTGCGGGCGCTGCAGCCCCGTGGCGCCCATCGCGCACTCGAGCACGCTGCCGCGCTCGTCCAGCTCGACCTCGTGCTGGGAGAAGTACGCCAGCTCCGTGCCATGGCCGAGCCGGCCGACCTTGCCGGCGACGACCGCCTCGAGCAGGGTGGATTTTCCCGAGCCGTTCGGGCCGATCAGGGCGACGTGTTCGCCGCGCTCGAGGACGAGCTCGGCGTCCTTCAGCAGCGGCTTCGTGCCCGCGGCCAGATCGAACCCTTCGGCCTCGAAGACGGTGCGCCCGCTGCGCACCGGCTTGAGGAACTCGAAGCCGAGCGTGCGGCGCCCGCCGCGAGGGGCCTCGACCCGGACTGCCTCGATCCGGGCGATCTGCTTCAGCTTCGCCTGCGCCTGGCGCGACTTCGTCCCGTAGCGGAAGCGGGCGACGAAGCGCTCGAGTCGCTCGATGTCCTCCGCCTGCCGCTCGGCGAACTTCGCCTGGGCCGCGAGCCGGGCTGCCTTCTCCTGTCGCCAGACGTGCCACTTGCCGGGGAAGAACACCGACTTGCCGCCCTCGAGCTCGAGTACAGAGGTCGCGACCGACTCTAGAAACCAGCGATCGTGGGCAACGAGGATGACGGCGGCGTCGATCGTCGAGAGCTCCTGCTCGAGCCACTCCATCGACTCCATGTCGAGGTGGTTCGTCGGCTCGTCGAGCAGCAGCAGGTCGGGGCTGCCGGCGAGCGCTCGGGCCAGCGAGGCGCGCGTGAGCTCGCCGCCCGAGAACGTGACGAGGCCGCGGTCGAGATCGGCATCGGCGAAGCCCAGGCCGCGCAGCACCGCGGTTGCGTGGTCGCGCCAGCCATAGCCGCCCGCGTGCTCGAGCCGCGCCTGGGCCTCGCCGTAGCGGCGCAGCGTCTCGGGCGCGTGGTCGCCGGAGGCCATCGCCTCCTCGAGGCGGCGCAGCTCGCGCTCCGTCTCGATCAGGTCGGCGGCGCCGGAGAGCGTGTACTCGCGCAGCGAGAAGCCGGCGTCCCTCGGCGGGCGCTGGTCGTGCAGCGCGACGCGCGCACCCTTCTCCCAGGCGAGCTCCCCGCTCGCGAGCTCGCTCTCGCCGGTCAACGTGCGCAGCAGCGTCGTCTTGCCGGCGCCGTTCGGACCGGCGAGGGCGAGCCGGTCGCCCCGTTCGACCTTGAACGAGACGCCATCGAAGAGCGGATCGCCGGAATGCTCCTTGCGGAGGCTGGATGCGATCAGGACTGCCACGCCCCTAAGCGTAGTGGGCGGTTATCCTCGGGCCATGGCCGACGACGCGCAGATCCGGAAGCTTTCGATCGACACGATCCGCGCGCTGGCGATGGACGGCGTCCAGAAGGCGAACGCCGGTCACCCCGGCACGGCAATGGCGCTCGCGCCGCTCGCGTACGTGCTCTACCGCCGCGTCATGCGCCACAATCCGGCGAATCCCGACTGGCCGAACCGCGATCGCTTCGTCCTCTCCGCCGGCCACGCCTGCATCCTTCAGTACGCGGCGCTGCACCTCTCCGGCTACAACCTCTCACTCGAGGAGCTGAAGCGCTTCCGCCAGTGGGGCTCTCGCACGCCGGGCCATCCGGAGCACTTCATGACCGAGGGCGTCGAGACGACCACCGGCCCACTCGGGCAAGGCTTCGCCAACGGCGTCGGCTTCGCGATCGCTGATCGGTTCCTCGCCGAACGCTACAACCGCCCGCACTACGACCTCGTCGACCGCTTCGTCTACGCGATCTGCTCGGACGGTGACCTGATGGAAGGTCTCTCCTACGAGGCCGCCTCGATCGCAGGGCACCTCGGCCTAGGCAGGCTCGTCTACTTCTACGACGACAACCACATCACGATCGACGGCACGACCGCGCTCACGTTCACGACCGAGGACAAGGCGAAGCGCTTCGAGGCCCAGGGCTGGCACGTGCAGTCGATCGAGGACTCCGAGGACGTGGACGCGCTTGAGGCCGCCACGCGGGCGGCGCAAGCCGAGCTCGAGCGGCCCTCGCTCGTGATCGTGCGCAGCCACATCGCCTTCGGCGCGCCGAAGGCGGTCGACACGTCGAAGTCCCACGGCTCCCCGCTCGGCGAGGACGAGATCCGCGCCGCGAAGGAGACGCTTGGCCTGAACCCGGACGAGCACTTCGACGTCACGGACGAGGTCTACGAGCACATGGACGCGCGGCCCGCCGGGATCGACGCAGAGCAGGAGTGGCGGGACCGCTTCGAGCGCTGGGCGGAGACGTTTCCGAAGCTCCGCGAGGACTGGGAGGCCGACAGGACCGGTAAGCCGCGGCCCGGCTGGCTCGACGCGCTGCCGGAGTTCCCCGCCGGCGAGGGCGTTGCGTCGCGCGACGCCGGCAAGAAGGTAATGCAGGCGCTGAAGCCCTTCACGCCCACGATGATCGGCGGCGCCGCCGACCTCGTCGAGTCGACCAAGACCGAGTTCGAGGGCGCAGGCCTCTTCTCGGCCACCCACGCGGGACGCAACGTCGCCTTCGGGATCCGCGAGCATGCGATGGGCTCGATCGTGAACGGGATCGCGCTCACGCAGGGAATGCTGAAGCCCTACGGCTCCACCTTCCTGATCTTCTCCGACTACATGCGCCCGGCGGTACGCCTCTCCGCGCTCGGCCACCTGCAGTCGCTCTGGGTCTGGACGCATGATTCGGTCGGCGTCGGCGAGGATGGCCCGACGCACCAGCCCGTCGAGCACCACATGGCGCTCCGGGCGATCCCGAACCTCTGGTACGTCCGCCCCGGCGACGCGAACGAGACGGCGATGGCGTGGCGGATCGCGCTCGAGCGGGAGGACGGGCCAGTCGCGCTTGCGCTCTCACGCCAGAAGCTCGAGACGCTCGACCGCACCGAGGTCGCTCCAGCCGAAGGAGTGCTTCGAGGCGCGTACACGCTCTGGCAGTCGGGAGAGGGCTTGCCGGACGTCGTCCTGCTCGCCACCGGCTCGGAGCTGGGGGTCGCCTACGAGGCCGCCAAGACGATGGATGCGAACGTTCGCGTCGTGTCAATGCCGTGCTGGGAGCTCTTTGCCACGCAACCCCAGGACTACCGCGACGAGGTGATTCCGCCCGACGTCCGCGCGCGGCTCTCCGTCGAGGCGGGGATCTCGCTCGGCTGGGAGCGCTGGATCGGCGACGCCGGCGCGTCGGTCGCGATCGACCGCTTCGGCGCCTCCGCGCCGGGCGACGAGGTGCTGGCGCGGCTCGGCTTCACGGCCGAGAACGTCGCCGAGCGCGCAGTGGCGCTACTCGAGCGGGTCGCATGAAGATCGCCGTCGCGTTCGACCATCGCGGCGTGAAGCTGCGGGAGCGCCTGCTGGAGGAGCTGGAAGCGCTCCGGCACGAGGTCGTCGACCTCGGCACGGACAGCGACGCGGAGCGGATCGACTATCCGGACAAGGCGCGCGAGCTCGGACGGGCTCTCCAGTCCGGTGAGGCGGAGCGCGGCATCCTCGTCTGCGGCTCGGGCGTCGGCGCGTCGGTCGCCGCCTGCAAGATGACCGGGATTCGCGCTGCGATCTGCCACGATGTCTACTCCGCCCACCAGGGCGTCGAGCACGACGACATGAACGTGATCTGCCTCGGGTCCGAGGTGATCGGCGCCGAGCTCGCGGTCGACCTCGTGCGCGCCTTCCTGGGCGCGCGCTTCGACGGCGGCGAGCGCTACGTGAAGCGGCTGGAGAAGGTCGCTGCGATGGAGAAGGAGATGAGGGATGGCCACGTCACGACTACATGAGCTCTCGGAGCAGGGCGTCAGCGTCTGGATCGACTCGCTCTCGCGGGAGATGCTCGAGACCGGCGAGCTCGCCCGGCTGATGAAGGAAGACGCCGTCGTCGGCGTCACCTCCAACCCGACGATCTTCGAGAAGGCGCTCTCGACGGGCGAGTGGTACGACGACCAGCTCGGGGAGCTGCTGAAGACGGAGGACGACCCGACCGAGATCTTCCTCCAGCTGGCGATGGAGGACATCCGCCGCGCGTGCGACCTGCTTCGCCCCGTCTGGGACAGCGGCAAGGGCGCGGACGGGTACGTCTCGCTCGAGGTCGATCCGACACTCGCCTACGACCGCGAGGCGACGTTCGAGCAGGCGATGCGCTTGCACGAAGAGGTCGACCGGCCGAACCTGCACGTGAAGATCCCGGCGACGCTGCCCGGACTCGGTGCGATCGAGGACTGCCTCGCCAAGGGGAAGTCGATCAACGTGACCCTGATCTTCTCGCTCGATCGCTACGCCGCGGTCGCGGAGGCGTACGTCAAGGGGCTCGAGCGCCTCGTGGCCTCCGGCGGCGATCCGACCCTGGTCGCCTCGGTCGCGAGCTTCTTCGTCTCGCGGGTCGACTCCGAGGCGGACAAGCGACTCGAGGCGATCGGCGGCCAGGCGACGCGGCTGCAGGGAAAGCTTGCGATCGCGAACGCCAAGCTCGCGTACCGTCACTGGCAGGAAGTGTTCGCCGGGCCGCGCTGGGAGTTTCTCGCCGCGAAGGGCGCCACCGCGCAGCGCTGCCTCTGGGCTTCCACCTCGACGAAGAACCCCGAGTACCGCGACGTGATGTACGTCGAGGAGCTGATCGGGCCGAAGACCGTGAACACGATGCCGCTGGAGACGGCCGTCGCCTTCCAGGAGCACGGGAAGGTGGAGCCGGACACGATCACCCGGGGCGTCGCCGAGGCCCGCCAGCTGCTCGAGCGGCTCGCGGAGGTCGGCGTCGACTACGACGACGTGGTCGCGACGCTCGAGGCCGAGGGCGTGCAGAAGTTCGCCGACTCCTTCGAGGAGCTGCTCGAGGAGATCCGCGCGAAGCGCAGCGAGCTCGCAGCGGCGTGAGCCTGGTCGAACGGATTTGGGCGCGCGACGCTTCGGTCTGGACCAACTCGGGCGAGGACCGCTGGCTCGGCTGGCTCGACGTCGTCACGCGGATCGCGCCGCACGTCGACGAGCTGAACGCGTTCGCGGAGGCGGCCACCGACCAGTTCCACGACTGCGTGCTGCTCGGCATGGGCGGCTCGTCGCTCGCGCCCGAGGTGCTGCGCCGAACGTTCAACGTCGAGTCGTTCCACGTTCTCGACACCACGCATCCCGAGGCGATCCGGCGGCTCGAGAAGAGCCTCGACCTGGAGCGGACGCTCTTCCTCGCGTCGTCGAAGTCGGGCTCGACGATCGAGACGCGGTCGCACCTGGAGTACTTCTGGGAGCGCACCGGCGGGCGGGGGGCGCAGTTCGCCGCAATCACGGATCCCGGCTCCGACCTCGACGACCTGGCGCACGAGCGCGGCTTCCGCGCGGTCTTTCCCGGCGAGCCGGAGATCGGCGGCCGTTACTCGGCGCTCTCGATGTTCGGGATGGTGCCCGCCGCCCTGATGGGAGTCGAGCTCGGGCATTTCCTGCAGGTCGCCGCCGAGATGACGGTCGCCTGCCACGGCGAGGACGGCAACCCCGGCCTGGAGCTCGGACTCCGGCTCGCCGAGGGCTGGCAGGCCGGCCGCGACAAGGTCTGCATCGACGAGAGCCACACCGGCTTTGGCCTCTGGGCTGAGCAGCTGGTCGCGGAATCGACCGGGAAGCAGGGCAAGGGGCTCGTCCCCGTGCCGGGGGAGCCGGCCGAGGGGCCTGACCGGCAGCGCGGCGAGGTGGAGATCGTCGACCGCTACGACCTGGCGGGAGAGCTCTATCGCTGGGAGTTCGCGACGGCGGTGGCGGGGCACGTGCTCGGGATCAACCCGTTCGACCAGCCGGACGTGCAGGCGGCGAAGGACAAGACGAGCGAGGTGCTGGCCTCGGACGAGCCCGACCTCTCCCCGCGCGGATCGCTGGAAGAGCTGCTCGCGCAGGCCGACGAGGGCGACTACGTGTGCATCCAGGCCTTCATCGACCCCGCACGCGAGGAGGAGCTGGAACCGCTCCTCGCGCGTGTGCGCGGCACGGGCTGCGTCGTCACGCACGGGCTCGGCCCCCGCTATCTGCACTCGACCGGCCAGCTGCACAAGGGCGGCCCGAACACCGGCCTGTTCGTCCAGGTCGTGGACGAGACCGGTGCCGAGCTGCCGATCCCCGGTCGCGATTTCGGCTTCGGACGGCTGATCCGCTCGCAGGCCGCAGGCGACTTGGCCGCGCTCGAGGAACAGGGCAGGCGGGCGATCCGACTACGACTGGAGGAGATCTGATGCAGCTGGGAATGGTCGGCCTCGGCCGGATGGGCTCGGGGATGACGAAGCGGTTGCAGGCTCACGGGCACGAGGTGAAGACCTACGACCCGAACGTGAAGTCGACGGCGAAGACTCTGGGGGCGCTCGCGAAGCAGCTCGAGGCACCGCGTCACGTCTGGATGATGGTGCCGTCCGGGAAGATCACCGAGGACACGTTCCAGAAGCTGCTGCGCGTGCTGGAGCCCGGCGACACGATCGTCGACGGCGGCAACTCGAACTTCCGCGACTCGCAGCGCCGCTACAAGGAGGCGCGCAAGCAGAAGGTCTCCTTCGTCGACATCGGCGTCTCCGGCGGCATCTGGGGCCTCGAAGTCGGCTTTTGCCTGATGGCGGGCGGCGACAAGGCGCCGCTCAAGCGGCTGCGGCCCATCTGCGAGGCGCTCGCGCCGGAGAACGGCTACGCGCACGTCGGCGCGTCCGGCGCAGGCCATTTCACGAAGATGGTCCACAACGGGATCGAGTACGGCCTGATGCAGGCGTACGCGGAAGGGTTCGAGCTGATGTTCCACTCCGAGTTCGAGCTCGACCTGAGCGAGATCGCCGGCATCTGGCGCTACGGGTCCGTCGTGCGCTCCTGGCTGCTCGAGCTGCTCTGCCAGGCGCTCGAGACGCACGGCGACAAGCTGGACGACATCGCCCCGTACGTGGAGGACTCGGGCGAGGGACGCTGGACGATCAACGAGGCGATCAACGCGAACGTACCGCTGCCGGCGATCACTTCCGCGTTGTACGCGCGCTTCGCGTCGCGCCGCGAGATCGACTTCTCAGCGAAGGTGCAGGCGGCGCTGCGCAACCAGTTCGGCGGGCACGCGGTCAAGGCGGTCAAGGCGGCGAAAGCGGACAAGGACGCGCGGTGACCGAGGCGGAGAACCCGCTCGTCGAAGGGCTGCGGCTTAGGCGCAACCCCGACTCGTGCGTGCTCGTGATCTTCGGCGCCTCCGGCGACCTGACCCGGAGGAAGCTCTTCCCGGCCCTCTACTCACTTGCCGCGAGACAGCTTCTGCCGGAGCGGTTCGGGATCGTCGGGGTGGCCCGCACGGAGCAGACGACGAAGCAGTGGGTGGCCGAAATGAAGCAGGCGGTCGCCGAGCACGGGCGGGACGAGCTGCGAGCGGACGTCTGGAAGGAGCTGGCGTCCGCGATGCGCTATGTCGCCACCGACTTCGCCGACGACGCGGGTGAGGACAAGATCGTCGAGGTGCTGCGGGAGCTCGACGAGCAGCGCGGCACCGGCAGCAACCGCGTCTACTACCTCGCAGTCCCGCCGGTCGCCTTCGAGACGATCGTCACCGAGCTCGGCGAAAGGCGCAGCGGCGAGGGGTGGACGCGGCTGATCGTCGAGAAGCCCTTCGGGCAGGATCGCGAGTCCGCGCGCCGGCTGAACGAGATGCTGCTCGCGTACTTCTCCGAGGACGAGATCTACCGGATCGACCACTACCTGGGCAAGGAGACGGTCCAGAACATGATGGCGCTGCGGTTCGCGAACGGGATCTTCGAGCCGATCTGGAACCGCCAGTTCATCGACCACGTCCAGATCACCGTGGCCGAGTCGATCGGGATCGAGGGTCGTGCAGCCTTCTACGAGCAAGCGGGCGTGATCCGCGACATCTTCCAGAACCATCTGCTACAGCTCGTCGCGCTGACCGCGATGGAGCCGCCGATCGACTTCACCGCCGACTCGGTGCGAAACGAGAAGGTGAAGGTGCTGCGTTCGCTGCACACGCCCGGGCCGAAGTCGGTCGTGCGCGGACAGTACGGGCGCGGCTTCGTCGAGGGCGAGGAAGAGCCGGGCTATCGCGAGGAGGACGGGGTCGCGAGCGACTCGTCCACCGAGACGTACGTCGCCGCCAAGCTCTACGTCGACAACTGGCGCTGGGCGGACACGCCGTTCTACGTGCGCGCCGGCAAGCGGATGGCGCGCCGCGAGACGACGATCGCGATTCAGTTCCAGCGCGCGCCGCACCCGCCGTTCGCGGAGATCGCCGGCGACGGGCTGCGGCCGAATGTGCTCCTGATCCACGTGCAGCCGGATGAGGGCGTCTCGCTGGCAATCGGCGCAAAGGTTCCGGGCGCGGGCATGTCGATCCGCACCGTGAACATGGACTTCCTCTACGGCGGCGCCTTCCGGACCGGCCTGCCGGAGGCATACGAGCGGCTGATCCTCGATGCGATGCTCGGCGACGCGACGCTCTTCACGCGCGCGGACGAGGTCGACGAGCAATGGGCGCTCGTCGACTCGATCATCGCGGCCTGGAAGCGCGATCGCACGTCGTTCCCAAACTACGAGGCCGGTTCGTGGGGGCCGCGCACCGGCGACGATCTGCTCCACCGCGACGGCCGCAGCTGGCGCCGGCACTAATGGCCGGCGTCGTCGCAGAGGTCGAGCAGCGGCTGGCGGAACTCCGCTCGGACGATCAGAACTCGGGCACGAGGACGAGCGTGATGACGCACATCGCCTGGGCGCCGCCCGAGTGGGCGAACGCCGCTCGCCGCACGCTCGCGGGCCTCGAGGAGCTCCACCCGTCGAGGGCGATCCTGCTCTTCCCCGACCCGAAACGGCGCGACTCGATCGACGTGAACGTGGCGCTGCGCTGCTTCCGGATTCCCGGTTCGAGCCGGCAGGTGTGCTCGGAGGTGATTGAGCTCCGCCTCGGCGGCAAGCGTGCCCGGGCGCCGGCGTCGATCGTGCAGCCGCTCCTGATCGCCGACCTGCCCACGTTCTGCCGGTGGCGCGGGCTGCCGCCCTGGGGCGAGCCCGAGCTCGAGCAGCTCGTCGACGTCTGCGACCGCCTCGTCGTCGACTCAGGGGAGTGGCGCGGCCTCGCGCGCGCCTACGTCGAGCTGGCGAAGCATTTCGACCGGATTGCCGTCTCCGACATCGTCTGGGGCCGAGCGGTGGGCTGGCGCGGCCGGATCGCGGCCGAGTGGCCCGAGGTCCGCCAGGTGAAGCGGCTCTCCGTGACCGGGCCGAAGGCGGACGCGCTTCTGCTTGCCGGCTGGCTCCGCTCCCGGCTGCGCAAGCAGGTGCAGCTGACACATCGCGCGGCGGAGCGCATCGAGCGCGTGGCGATCGACGGCGAGCCGGTTGCGCCGCCCGTCGGCGGCCCGCCGAGCGCGAGCGACCTGCTATCCGCCGAGCTCGATCAGTTCGGCCGCGACCCGATCTACGAAGCGGCCGTTACAGCAGCTCGCTGACTCCTAGGCGGCCGTTCGAGGAGACACGGCCGTCGAAGCGGCCGCCCGCTTCCTCGACAATCACGGCGACAGCGGCCTGGTCCCAGATCGCGAGCCCGGGAGCGTCGACAGCGACCTCGGCCGCGCCCTCGGCGACCAGCATGTGCGCCCAGAAGTCGCCGAGCCCGCGCACGTGCCAGGCTGCGAAGGCGCGCTCGGGCACCGGCCGGTCGAGCGCGAACAGGAGCGTCGCGTCCTCGATGCGGTCGATCGCCGAGACGCTGATCGGCTCCCCGTTCGCAAACGCGCCACTGCCGCGCACCGCCCACCAGCGCCGGCCGAGCGCGGGCGCCGAGACGACGCCCACTCGGTCCCGGAAGGCGATCAGCGTCGCCCAGATTGGGATTCCGCGCGTGTAGTTGCGGGTGCCGTCGATCGGGTCGATGATCCAGCCGCTGCGGTCGTCGCCGCCCTCCTCCTCGCCCAACACTGGCTCGCCGGGGCGCTCGCGCTCGAGGCGCGCCCGCAAGGCCGACTCGACGGCGCGGTCCGCCTCGGAGACCGGTGTCAGGTCGGGCTTCGTCTCGACGTGGAGATCGAGCGAGCGGAAGCGCGCGAGTGAGATCGCGTCGGCGTCGTCGGCGAGCGAGAGGGCAAGCTCGAGGTCGTGGCTCACAGCTGCGACCTTACGGTGCGGCTACCTCGTGAAGCGGAGGGTGCGTGCCGCCGAGGCGAAGCGGACGGCGTCAGCGCCACGCCTGCTTTCGGTACCTGCGAACGTCAGCGCATACGTGGTGTTCCGGTGCTGGAGCAGATAGAGCACCGTGGCCCGCCCGGAGGTGGTCGCCGTGCAGCGGATCCCCGCTCCGGCAGGGAGCGAGATCCGGGCGCAGTTCGCCGCGCCGGCTCCGTTCGCGGCGGCGATGGCCCTTTGCACCCAGGCGTTGTGCGAGAGGACAGCGCTGTCGGGCGAGGTCTGGACGAAGAGTGCTGCACGCCCGCCTTCGTATGCTGAGAGCCGAAGCTTCGAGCCGCGGCCTCCGAAGGGGTGGAACGAGCCTGCCGCCGCCGATGCAGTTCCGCGCCCGGCACGGAACGACGAGGGAACCTTGATCGAGTACCCGGCCGAGGCGGAGGTGAGCGTCCGGATCTTCTCCCCGACGGTGTCCGTGCCGCGACCGACAACTGCGAAAGTCGGCCGGGTCGCGACGATCTGCTGCGGATCGGACCAGGACATTGCCTGCGCTCCTGTGGGCAGCGAATAGTCGTAGCCGCGCACGCGGTAGTACCATGTGCCGGGTGCGAGCGGGAGCACCGCCGAGGTGTTCAGCGTCATGATCCCGAGGGCGTTGCTGGCCGGGTCGGTTTCCGCAACGAACGGGCTGCGCTTCTTGCTCCACTGGACGGCATAGGCCTCGGCGCCGAGCGCGGTCTCCCAGGCGACGAGCGGTGAGCCGTAAAACGACGGCCGGCCGACTGCGGACGCAAGCCTGCCCTTCGGGGTCAGGCCGGAGGCGAACGCCTCGCCGCCGCCGGTCAGCGCGGGCCCGCTCTCCTTGCCGAAGCGAAGTACGCGACCGGCTGCGCAGGTGTCCTGCGCGAGCTCGGCATCGCGATACTGGATGTTGCCGGAGGTACGAACGATCGGCTCTCCGGCACCATGGCCATTCTTGAGCGGTGCCGCGACGGTGATCGTTGTCCCGGCGATCGCAGTGATCGTGACGGACTCGCTGTTGCCGGAGTTGCCGACCAGGATCGCGTCGCCGACCGCGAAACCGGTCGGGTCGCCGACCGGCAGCGACGTGCCGCCGAGTACACCGCCCGCGCCGGCCAGGTTCGTCGAGAGCGCATCCGGGATCCTTGCTTCCACGCCGACGACGGTCCAGTAGTAGCCACCGCCGTTCGACCAGTCCGTATCCCAGAGAGCGATTGGAGGCCCGAAATCCGCCTTTGCGGAGATCAACTGGATGACGGCGCCGGGCTTCCCTGCCACCGGCGCGCTCGCCGGCGATCCCGTGCTCGGCGGGGTGGCGGGTGCAGCCGCGGCCGTGGACGGAGCGCTGGCCGCCGTTCCGGCCGGCAGACCGAGGGTCGCGGCCGTGTCCGGAAGCGATTCGTTGCCGACGATCTTCTCCATGTCAGCAGCGAAGCTCGTGCCCTCGTCGCCGTCGGGGAGGTAGGCGGTACGCGCGGTCGCGATCGCGGCGGCGGTGCGCGGCAGCGCGAGTGGCCCACTCGTCCGTGGCGCGAACGCGGGGCTGCCGACGATGGCGCTCGAATAGACACGGTTGACGCACTGCTTGTCCGTGAAGACATGGACACGGTAGAGCTCGGCAGCGGCACCCGCTGTGAGTGCATTGCCGCCGAAGACGAAGGCGGGTGTCAGGCGGTGTGCGGGATCCGAGGTCTTGCCGGAGGAAACCACGTCGGAGACCGTCGCCGACGGCTTCAGCGGCCCGACCGCGAACGGCGGGTTGACCGAGCTGTAGACGGGGCTCCACGGCCCGTAACCGACCGCGGGCAGGCCATTGGTGCGGCCGTTGTAGTCGTAGCGCATCGCCCGGATCCGCCAGCGCACGGTGCTGAGCCAGGGGGCCGCCTGGTGAAAGGTGTAGAACTCCCGCTGGTCGACGACGTTCGTGGTCGTGACCACCATCTTCGGCAGATCGACGAACCACACCTGATAGGCGACCGCGCCGTCCACGGAGCTCCAGCGCAGCAGGCCGGGGTAGCTCGGAAGCGGCTTCGCAACCGCGGGCGGCTCGATGTCGAACCCGAACGGGGCGCTCCACGTCGTCGTCGTCTCGTCGGTCACCGCCCGTACGCGGGCGTAGAGGGCGTGCGGCGTGCCCGTGATCCAGGGCAGTGTCAGCGCAGGCGCCGCGACCGGTGTCATCAGGCTCGTGTCGGAGAAGATGATGCCGCTCTCCCGGAACGCACTGCTCGTGGAGAGCTGGAACTCGTAGCGCTGAGCACCGCGGACCGGGTTCCAGGCAAATGCCGGCGTGCGCGAGAAGGAGGCGCTCCGCGGCTCGTCGACACGCAGCAGGAACGCCTTCAGGCCGCTCGGCGCGGCAGGGGCGACATCGGTCCGCGCCTGAACGCTGCCGGTGACGACCAGCGCGAGGAGGCAAACGGATACAAGACGGACGGCGAGCATCGTCCCTTCTGTCTTCGGCCGGAGAACGAGTCCGGCCGTCCCTCAATCGAGGGATAGCAGCCGCGCTGCGGCCAGCACGAGCCCGTCCGCACCGGCGCGCCCAGCGATCTGGAGCGACGCCGGGAGGCCGTCCTCGGCGGGCCCGCAGGGAAGCGCGAGCGCCGGCCAGCCGAGCACCGAGAAGGGATAGGTGAAGCGGATCAGCGCCGCACGCACGTCGAGGTCGCCGACCGCCCCGCGCCGGAGCGGCGGCGCCACGCTGGGCAGCGTCGGCGTGAGCAGCAGGTCGAGGCCGTCGAGAGCCTGATCGGCCTGCTCGCGGTACTCGTCGCGAAGCCGCTCGGCGTGCGCCACCTCCGAGTCGCGGACGGCGAGGCAGCGCTCGAGCTTGACTCGAACGTCTTCCCCGTACGACTCCGCGTTCTCGGCGAAGAGCTCGCGGTGCACGTCAGCGGCCTCCCGCATGAACGCGGCGTAGGTTGCGTCGTCGACGAGCGGGAGCTCGACCGGCCGGCGGCGGGGGAAACGCGCCGCCGCCTCCTCGACGCGATCCCGCACGAGCGGGTCGGCGAGCTCCGTCCAGGCGACGCCGACCTCGAGCTCCTCCAGCGACGCCAGCGTGGCGGGCTCGAAGCCCGGCGCGAGGACGGCCAGCATCCGCTCGCAGCCCTCGACGTCGAGGGACATCGGCCCGGCCGTGTCGAAGCTCGCCGCGAGCGGCCAGCAGCCGTCGAGCGAGACCAGCCCGTGCGTGGGCTTGTGGCCCACGACGCCGCAGCACGCCGCCGGGATCCTGATCGAGCCGGCGGAGTCGGTTCCGAGCGCGGCATCGGCGAGGCCGGCCGCGAGCGCCGCCGCCGAGCCGCCACTCGAGCCGCCGGCGATCCGGCCTGGGTGGCGCGGATTGGGGACGTCGCCGTAATGGGGGTTTTCGGACGTGGTGCCGTAGGCGAACTCGTGCAGGTTCGCCTTGCCCACGTTCGCGTAGCCCGCGTCCTCGAGCAGCCGCACTGCGGTCGCCGTCTCGCGTGGGACGTGTCCGGCGAAGATCGCCGAGCCGTACGTCGTCTCCAGGCCGGCCGTGTCGAACAGGTCCTTCACCGCCAGCCGGATGCCCGGTGAAGGCGACTCCGGCTGTGCCAAGAAGATGTGGGTCGTGTCGGTCATTGGAGTCGCCGGCCGCGAAGCGGCCCTTCAGGGATCTCCGCGCGGTCGGAATCCGCTTCTGCGGATTTCGATCTTGCGCTAATCCAATGCCAGGTAGAGAAGCGCGACGCCGACGGTGCCGGCGAAGAGGAGCAGGAAGACGCCGAACAGGGCCCAGCCCAGGATCAGGTTCTTCCGCTCCAGCTCGGGTGTGAGATCGGTCACAGGATCGCCGCCTTTCTAGAGAACCACTGGGTCCACGGCCGCCGCCACGAACAGCAGCGCCAGGTAGAGAAGCGAATAGTGGAACAGCACACCCGCGTTACGCCGGGTCGGCACGCGTCTTAGTCGCCAGGCCATGCCGAGGAAGACGCCGCCGAGCAGCGCGGCAGCCACCGTGTAGACAGGTCCCAGCCAGAGGCCGACGGCGAGCGTGAATGCAACCAGTACGAGCGAGTAGAGGACGATCTGACGCGTGGTCTCCTCGTCGCCACGGACGACTGGCAGCATCGGCACCTTCGCCGCCGCGTAGTTCTCCTTGAGCAGGAGCGCCAGCGCCCAGAAGTGCGGCGGCGTCCAGAGGAAGACGATCAGGAAGAGCCAGAGCGCCGGCAGGCCGAGGTTGCCCGTGGCGGCCGCATACCCGACGAGTGGCGGCACCGCGCCCGCCGCGCCACCAATGACGATGTTATGCGGCGTCGAGCGCTTGAGCCAGCGGGTGTAGACGAGCACGTAGAAGAGATTCCCGACCAGGGCGAGCGTGGCCGTGACGACGTTCACCGTGCTCGCGAGCAAGACGAACGAGAGCGCCGAGAGCGTGAGGCCGAACTCGAGCGCCCGCGCCGGCGGCACGCGGCCAGCTGCGACGGGGCGCCTCTCGGTGCGCTTGCCCATCAGCCGGTCGATGTCCGCGTCGAGTAGGTGGTTGAGCGCGCTGGCCCCGCCGCAGGCGAGCGCGAGGCCGACCATCGCCGCAAGGAAGAGCCACCCTTCGGGCACGCCCTGCGCGCCGACGAACATCCCCGCGGCGCCGGTGACGAGCAGGAGCGACATGATCCGCGGCTTCGTCAGCGTCACGTAGTCCCGCCAGGGGCCGGCAGCGACGGCTGCGCCCCGGAAGCTCTGGACGGCGGCGAAGGCCGCGGCCGCCAGCGCGCCCGAGGCGAGCGCGACGTGGAGCCCATCCGCGGTGACCGCCGCTGCGGCCCCGAAAAGCGCGAGCGCGAGGAGCGACGGCCAGAGGAGCTGTCGGTGCGCCACCCAGGCCGCGATCACGAGCGCTGCAAGCGGTGGCAGTGCCAGCGCCGACACGTACTCGTGCTCGAGCCCGACCGTTCCGGAGATGACAGCGAGCAGCGTCGCCGCAACTCCTGCGAGCGCCGTCAGCTGCAGCCAGGGTCCGGGCCTACTAGAGGTCACCGCGCTCCGTCAGCCGTCGTCGCAGGTCGTAAAGCGGCCGCGCGCTCGTCACGTACGGGACGTTGTCGAAGTTGTGCGGCGGCGGCGGCGAGGTCGTGTACCACTCGAGCGTGTCGGCGAGCCAGGGGTCGTTCCCCGCCCGGCGGCCCTTGCGCGACTTGATCACGTTCCAGAGGAACAGGAGCAGCCCGACGCCCATCACGTACGAGCCGATCGTCGAGATCAGGTTGTACTCCTGGAGCAGGCCGGTGTCCTCGTAGGTGTAGACCCGGCGCGGCATCCCGAGCAGGCCAAGCATGTGCTGGGGGAAGAACGTGATGTTGAAGCCGATGAAGACGAACCAGAAGCTCAGCTTCCCGAGCCGCTCGTCGAGCATCCGGCCGAAGAACTTCGGCCACCAGTAGTAGAGCCCGCCCAGGATCCCGAGGATCGAGCCGCCGAAGAGCACGTAGTGCAGGTGCGCGACAACGTAGTAGGTGTCGTGCACCTGCCAGTCGATCGGGAAGGCGGCGAGGAAGATCCCGGACAGGCCGCCGATCGTGAAGACGGAGAGGAAGCCGAGCGCGTACAGCATCGCCGTGTCGAAGTGCAGGTTGCCGCGCCAGAGCGTCGCGAGCCAGTTGAAGATCTTCACCCCTGTCGGGATCGCGATCACCATCGACGAGACCATGAAGAACGCGTTCAGGAAGCCGGGCATCCCGACCGTGAACATGTGGTGCGCCCAGACGAGCATCGAGAGGAAGCCGATCGCCACAGTCGAGAACGCCACCGCCTTGTAGCCGAAGATCGGCTTGCGCGCGAAGACCGGGATGATCTCCGAGATCATCCCGAAGACGGGCAGGATCATGATGTAGACCTCGGGGTGGCCGAAGAACCAGAACGCATGCTGGTAGAGGACCGCGCTGCCGCCCTCGCTCGGCACGAAGAAGTTCGTGCCCGCCTGGCGGTCGAGCAGGAGCAGCGTCAGCCCGGCGGAGAGCGTCGGCAAGACGACGATCAGCAGGCCCGCGTAGATCTCCACCGACCAGACGAAGAGCGGCAGGCGGGTCCAGCTCATCCCGCGCGTCCGCAAGTTGTGGATTGTCACGACCAAGTTGATCGCCCCGATCAGCGAGGAGATGGTGAGGATGTGCAGCGAGAGGATCCAGAGGTCCTGCCCCGAGCCCTGCATGTAGACGGAGTTGGGCGGGTAGCTCGTCCAGCCGCCCCGCGCGGCGCCGCCTTCGGCGAAGAACGAGAGGAGGAGCACGATGCCGCCGAAGAGGAAGAGCCAGTAGGAGAGCGCGTTCAGGCGCGGGAACGCCATGTCGCGGGCGCCGATCATCAGCGGCACGAGGTAGTTCGCGAACCCCGCGAGGATCGGCACGACGACGAGGAAGATCATCGTCGTGCCGTGGATCGTGAACAGCTCGTTGTAGCCGTCGCGCTCGATGAAGCCCTGGTTCGCCTGTGCGAGCTGCGTCCGGATCAGCAGCGCCATGATTCCGCCGGCTACGAAGAAGAACCCCGAGGTGGCCAGATAGAGGATCCCGATCCGCTTGTGGTCGACCGTGACGAGCCAGCTGGCGAAGCGGCCGCGCTGCCAGGCAGGGATCGGGCGCTCCGCTCTAGCCGCCATTGAGAAACTCCCCCTGCAGGTAGGCGGTCAGTGCCTTCATCTGACGCTCGTCCCAGTCCTTGCCGACTGGCGGCATCTCGCGGCGACCCGGCCTCGCGCTCAGGCCGTTGCGGACGATCAGCTCGATCGCAGCGGCGTCGTTGAGCACCAGGTTTCCCTTGAGCCGGCGGCCGATGTCGCCCTCGCCCGCGAGCCCGTGACACTTGGCGCACGCGCCGGCGTACGTCGCCTCGCCGAGCCCGGACGTTCCCGCCTCCTGCGCTTTCGCCTCTGCGTCGAGCCACGCCTCAAACT
>JBKJSM010000102.1:0-3034 GCA_046594445.1 Gaiellaceae bacterium
GAGATCGTCTACGGCGATGCCGATCGGCACGACGTCGAGACCGAGAGCAGCGACAAGCGCCGCCGGCAGCTGCGCGCTCGAGTCCGTGCAGAGGGCGAGCGACCTCATCGTGACTCATTCGGTCGGTCTGTGCGCTGCTGGCGAAGGAGCAGGAGCGCCCTCGACGCGATCACGGCGATCGTTGCCGCATTGGCGAGCGGGAGCATGGCGGTCGGGCGCGGGCCCCAGAGATTCGGCAGCCGACGCTTCCACCAGACGACGCTCGCGAGCAGCCACGCGGTCGAGGAGACGGCGACCGACGCGAGCGCCGGCCGCCGGATGCCCGGGAGCCGCGCGACGGAGATCGCGACGGCCACGTCGAAGGACGCGAACGCAGGAAACGTCGCCAGGCACTGGCCGAAGCTCGTCGCAATCCCTTTCCCTCCCCGAAACCGGTGCGAGACTGGGTAGCAGTGCCCCGCCACCGCCCCGACTCCGGCAGCGTGGGCGCCGGAGTCACCGGCGATCACGCCGCCTGCGGCACACGACAGGATTCCCTTGGCGACGTCCGCGCCCATGACCAGCAGACCCGCGCGCCGGCCGAGGATACGGAAGGCGTTCATTCCTCCCGGATTGCCGCTGCCGGCCGAGCGGAGATCAACGGCTCCGCCCGACGCCAGGCGCGCGACCACGCCCGCGGAAGGAACGAGCCCGAGCACGTACCCGCACAGTGCGGCCGCCAGAGCTCGGGGCCAGGTGTCGCGCACGCTTCGGCTGCTCATATAGGTGTCTGATGCTCAGGCCGTCGGCGCCGATTCGGCGATTGTCCGACCACGGGTGCTTCAGCGCGATCGCACGGCTGACCGCGGGCGGCCGCTCGTATGATGCGAATCGATATGAGGGCCGGTGCCATCGAAGAGGTTGTGAGATTCGCTATGCGTCCCTGGATAGGTTCGTGCTCCGAGACGGAGGCGCGGATGGCCGACCACCTCGAGGGAGATCTCCCCGTCCGGCAGGAACGGCGCGTCCGCAGGCACCTCATGCACTGCCACAGATGCCGACTCGCGTACGAGTCGCTTCTGCAAACGATCGATCACCTTCGGACATTCGGTCAAAGCGACCTCGCCGCGTCCGTGCCGTCGGTCGCCGACGCGGTCGTCGACCGGATCCGGTACGAGCGACGCTGAGTCAGTTCGGTCGGGACGAGCCGTTCGACGTCGTCGTCGTCGGAGGCGGCACCGCCGGATTGGCGGCCGCGCTCGCCGCGCAGCACGAGGGGGCGAGAGTCGGGCTCGTCGAACAAGAGGAACGGCTCGGCGGTGACTGCACCTACTACGGCTGCGTCCCCTCAAAGTCCCTAATAGATACCGCCAAGGCGGTCTTCGAGGCGCGACGGCTGGCCAGTGAAGGAATCCTCGAGATCGCTCCGGGTCTGGCGTACCGCCCCGTCCACGAGCGGCAGCGCAGCATCGTCCGGGAGATCGGACGCGACGAGCGCGACGAGCGCTTCACCTCCCTCGGCATAGAGCTCGTCCGAGGGGCTGCGGTCTTCCTCGGGGCGCATGAACTTCAGGTCGGAGACGCAAGCGTGCACGCTGACCGGTTCGTTATCGCGACGGGAAGCGAGCCAGCGCTACCGCCGCTCGAGGGGCTGGACGCGGTCCCGTACCTGACCAACCGGACCGTGTTCGACCTCGCCGAGTTGCCGCCGCGGCTGCTCGTCCTGGGAGGCGGGTCGATCGGGCTCGAGCTCGCGCAGGCGTTCCAGCGACTCGGCAGTCGCGTCACGGTCGTGGAGCTTCTCGATCGCCTCCTCCCTCACGACGAGCCCGAAGCGGGCACGCTCGTCGAGCAGGCGCTCAAGGCAGAGGGCGTCGAGCTCCTGCTCGGATCGAGAGTCATCGCGGCCCGGGAAGAGGGCAACGAGATCGAGCTTACGCTCGAGCATGAACGGGTACGCGGCGACGCGCTCCTCGTCGCGACCGGCCGCCGCGCCGCAGTCGCCGGTCTCCGGCTGGACGATCTCGGCGTCGAGCTCCAGCGGGGATACGTCCGTGTAGACCGTCGCTGCCGGACGAGCCTCGGCCATGTCTTCGCCGCCGGGGACGTCACCGGCGGGCTCCAGTTCACGCATGTCGCGGCGCATGAGGGATCGGTTGCCGGGAGAAACGCAGCCGGCAAACGCGCACGGCTCGCCGAGCGCGTCGCACCGTGGGTGACGTTCGTCGATCCGGAGACGGCGCACGTCGGTCTCACCGAGAGCGAGGCCCAACGGAGGTACCGGTCGGTCAGGGCGGTTACCTACTCGATGGCCGGCGTCGACCGGGCGCGGATCGCCGCTCGCGCCGACGGATTCGTGAAGCTCGTCACCGTCCGGCGGCCGCTGCTCGGCTGGTTGGGCGGCGGGTTGCTCGTCGGTGCCCAGGTCGTCGGCCCGCGCGGGGGCGAGCTGATCCACGAATGCGCCCTCGCGATCCACACGCGGATGTTCGCGGGCCGGCTCGCCCAGATGATCCATGCTTACCCGACGATGAGCATGGCGCTCCAGCAGGCAGCGAGCCAGCTCTTCCCGTTGGGACGAGCCCTCGTCGAGGAGCAGCCGGAGCATTCCGGTTAGGCCAGCGCGAGCGCTTGCCGCAGGCCTTGCTCGAACCCGGCGAGGCCGGTGGGGCTGCGCGACGACTTCGTCCCCCGAGGCCGTACGAAGACGGGCCGGGGAAACGCGGGCACGCGCGTCACCGCGCGGGCACTTCCGGGCCTGCCCATCGGACGCGTCGCACCCGCACCAAGCTTCGAAGTTGCCTGCAAATCGGCACAAAACTCGCGGCAACCGAGGCCACATCACCACGTGAGAAGGTGTCCAGAGATGTACCCGTTTCGTACCCGCGCAGCGATCTCGGCTGTTGCCAGCACAGCAAAATCCCTGCAAATTCGGCTAAGCCGACGCGCGGACTCGAACCGCGGACCCCTTCATTACGAGTGAAGTGCTCTACCAGCTGAGCTACGTCGGCGAGGCGGGCTCAGTGTAGCGCGGCGGTTGGGGCTATTTGCCCTT
>JBKJSM010000116.1:0-16002 GCA_046594445.1 Gaiellaceae bacterium
GAGCGGCAGATGCCGCGTGTCGACCGCCCAGACGAGCGGCGCCGCCTCCGCCGCGGTGGCGCTCACGTGCGGTTCGAAGCGTGGAATCGACGGCTTCTCGCTCACGTGCCAGAGAGCGTGTGGGCCCTCGTTCGCGTACGGGGGAGCCGGCGCTCGCACGCCGAGGAGGATAGTCCGAGCCCCTCTCTAGACTCGAACGGTGCCCGGAACCATTTACGCCGTCGCGAACCAGAAGGGCGGAGTGGGCAAGACCACGACCGCGGTCAACCTCGCCGCCTGCCTCGCGGAGGCGGGCGAGCAGGCGCTGCTGATCGACCTGGATCCACAGGCGAACGCGACCTCCGGTCTCGGCGAGAAGGCGAACGGCGTCTCGAGCTACGACCTCCTCGACGGCGCGCCGGTCGCGGAGATTGCGCGCCCGACACGGTTCGGGAACCTCGAGCTCGTGCCGGCCAAGGCCGAGCTCGCCGGGGCCGCCGTGTCGCTCTCGCAGCACGTAGACGGGGAGCGGTACCTCCAGAGCTCGCTCGCCGCCGCGCGCGACCGCTACGGATACGTCTTCCTCGACTGTCCGCCCTCCTTCGGGCCGCTGACCGTCAACGCGCTCGCGGCCGCCGATCGGGTGATCGTGCCGGTTCAGGCCGAGTACTACGCGCTCGAGGGCCTCTCGCAGCTGCTCGGCTCGATCGAGCTCGTCAAGACGCGCTTGAACCCGCGGCTCGGGATCGCCGGCATCCTGCTCACGATGGTCGACGGGCGCACGCGGCTCGCGGCCGAGGTCGAGGCTGAGGTGCGGCGGCACTTCGGCGAGCTGGTCTTCACCACGACCGTGCCGCGCTCGGTGCGTCTGGCCGAGGCGCCCAGCCACGGTCTCCCTGCGATTGCGTACGACCGCCGCTCCTCCGGCGCGGAGGCGTACTGGAAGGTGGCGATGGAGCTTGTCGAGCGGAGCTAGCCAGCGGTCGAGCCGGCCACGTCCTCCGGTCTCTGACGCACCCGGAGACTTCGCCGTGCGTCGTCCTCAGTCGCCCACGTGCCACCAGCACGCGGGCTCCCTGCGTCCTAGCCCGGCTCGCTCCAGGCGCGCCAGAGAGGCGGCAACGTGACCGGCTCGACCGCTCCCCGCCGCGGCCTCGGCCGCGGCCTCGAAGTCCTGATCGGCGGCGGCGAGCCGGCCGGAACGCAGCTCGCGCACCTCCCCGTCGACGCGATCCACGCGAACCCGCGCCAGCCGCGGCGACGCTTCGAGCCCGAGGCGACCTCCGGGCTCGCGAGCTCGATCAAGCAGCAGGGCCTGCTGCAGCCCGTCGTCGTCCGTCTCCGCCAGGAGGGCGGCTACGAGTTGATTGCGGGCGAGCGGCGCTGGCGCGCCGCACGCGAGGCTGGCCTGGAGACGCTGCCCGCGCTGGTGCGCGAGGCGGACGACCGCGATTCGCTCCTGCTGGCGCTGGTCGAGAACGTCGCCCGCGAGCAGCTCTCCGCGGTCGAGGAAGCCCGCGCGTACGCGACGCTCGTGGACGAGTTTGAGCTCTCCCTCGGCGACGTCGCCGGCCGCGTCGGCCGCTCGAAGCCCTCCGTCTCGAACCGACTGCGCCTGCTCGAGTTGCCGGAGGAGGTGCTCTGGATGGTCGCCCGCGGCGAGCTGACCGAGGGCCACGCCCGAGCGGTTCTCGCGCTCCCGGAACACGAGGCGCGCAAGAAGCTCGCGAAGCGGATCGTCCGCGAGGGCATGTCCGTTCGCGGCGCCGAGCGCGCCGCGCAGGAGGGCGGAGCGGCGCGGAAGCCGCGGGCTGCGACGAAGGTCGATCCGGCGCTCGCCGCGCGGGCCTGCGACAACGTCGAGCGCGTTACCGGCTTCCAGGGCAGGATCAGCGGCGGCAAGCTCGAGATCCAGTTCGGTGACGAGGTGCGGCTCGAGGAGCTCGTCGAGGTGCTCGAAAGCCTCTAATCCGGGAATGGGCGATCCTGGATTCGAACCAGGGACCTCCGCCTTATCAGAGCGGCGCTCTAACCAACTGAGCTAATCGCCCGCTGTTGGACGACACAGCGAGCGGCGATTGTAGCCAGCGGCTCAGTGGACGAGCTGCGTGCGGCGGACGTAGTCCTCGACTGCGAGCAGGAAGCTCGCGTCGCTGGCGATCTCGGCGATCGTGCCCTTGGTGCCCTCGTCGAGCTCGTCGTCGCGATGCAGGTTGTCGATGAACGGCTCGAGCGTGCCGGCCTGCGACATCGCGGCCATGCGCAGGCAGATTCGCTTCGTGTGCTCGTCCTGCATGACGGCTTCGAGCGATTCGATGTCGTGGAGCCAGAGGTCGACCATGTTGTGTCAACGAGCATCGCCGCCGGCGAGATACGGGCATCCTCGATTCAGGGATCGGCTTGCGGGGACGGGGCGCCGAGAGCGTCTGCACATGCGGATTGGAGACCCCGTCATCTACCAGGGCAGGCGCTACATCCTTCGCGGCCTCGACCCGATGGGCGTGGCAGCGCGCCGCGCCGAGATCGAGGACGTGAAGACCGGCAAGCGATTCCGCGTTCCCGTGGCCGGTGTGACGGCCGTCTGAGGGTCGGAGGCGCAGGGCGCGGCTACACTGACCGTGAGGCCCTGACGATGCGCGAAATGGTCATCTACGGCGTCAGCTTCGACATGGTCGGCAAGCAGCCGATCGTGCTGTTGAAGACGGCCGACGGCAACAGGTTCCTCCCGATCTGGATCGGTCACCCAGAGGCGGCCGCGATCCTCGTCAAGCTGCAAAACGCGTCCCCCGGGCGGCCGATGACGCACGACCTCCTCAACGACGTGCTCGGCCACCTCGATGCGGAGGTGATCTCGATCGCGGTCACGGAGATGCGCGAGAACACGTACTACGCGCGGATCACGCTTCAGCAGAACGGCTCCGAGATCGAGGTCGACTCGCGGCCGTCCGACGCGATCGCGCTCGCCGTGCGCGCGGGCGCCAAGATCTACGTGGCCGACGAGGTGATCGACGAGTCGGGCGTCGAGTTCGAGGGCGACGGCACCGACGAGGAGATCGCGGCCGCCGCGGGCGTTCCTCCGCTCGCCGACCTCGATCCGGCCGAGTTTCGCGCCTTCCTCGACAACGTCTCGCCGGACGACTTCGTCTCCGACCCCGACCCCGACGAGTCCTAGACCCTCAGGCGTCGTCGGTGCGGCCGACCTCGCGCTTCGTCAGGTCGAGCAGCTCGGCGTAGATCTCCCGGAGGCCCTCGTGCGACAGCGGGCCTCGGTTAGCTTGCGTCAGGTACTGGAGCATCCACTCCTCGCGAGCCGGGTCGAGGAAGTCGATCCCGCGCTCCTTCTTGACCCGCTTCAGCCGCGCGACGAGCTCGAGCCGTGCGTTGAGCGCCTCGACGATCTTGACGTCGTTGTCCGAGATTTCCTGGCGCAGCTGCGCGATTCGTGGATCGTTGGCGTCGCTCATCTCAGAGGTGAACCACCACGGTCGTCCCGTAGTCGTGCGTGCCGAAGAGCGGGGGGGCGATCCACATCGGAATCCGGACGCAGCCGTGCGACGCGGGGTAGGCGGGCACGGACGGGTAGCCGTGGATCGCGAAGCCGCCCTTGAAGTACATCGGGTACCAGAGCACCCAGTTCCAGCCGCCCACCTTGCGGTAGACCTGCCAGCTGCCGAGCGGCGTGTTCCCGGTCGCGCCCGTGGAGACGTGGACGATCTTGGTCACTTCGCCGCCGCGCACGACGAAGAGCACCTGCCGCGTCTTGTCGACGTCGATGTAGTCGCCGCCGCGGGTCGCGCGTGGGACTCCGGCGCGCGCCAGCCGCTGCCAGAGCCAGGGCTCGACCCGCCCGGTGCGCGGCAGGCCGTGAACCTTCTGGAAGGCGACCACGGCCTCGAACGTGTCGTGGCCGAAGACGCTGTCGACCCCGCGCAGCGCATAGCGCAGCTCCGCGAGCCGCCGCTCCAGCGCGAGCACGCTCGGCCCGCGCGCGCCGGCGGTCAGGGAGGGAAGGACGACCTCAGCCGTCAAAGTTCTGCGCACGGGCGCGTAGCCAGGTCGTGGCCGGCCAACGAGCTCGACCCGAAGCGTGCCGACGCTGCCCGTGGGCAGCCGTAGCGCCCCGTAACCCGCGCGCACCGGTCGTCCGTCAAGGAAAACGCGGACCGAGACCGACCCGGCGCCTGCGGGCACGAGCCGCGGCCGGACGGCGAGGGCCGAGCCGACCGGGACGGTCGCGAGCAGCGACGCCTGGAGTTCGGGCCGGACCTGGATCGTGCGCGGCGCCGAGCGTAGCGTCCCGTAGCGGACTTGGTAGGGACCGGGCGAGCGCAGGCGCAGGGGCGCGCGGAAGCGGCCGTCTTGCCGCACGCGCGCCGACGTGACGTAAATCCTGCCGCGATAGACCTGAACCCGCGCGCCGGTCTCCGCCGGCTTGAGCGAGCCGGCGAGGAAGAGCGGCTGACCATAGGCGGCGCCGCGCGGAGCTTCGAGGGAGAGCGTGCGCCGGACGGCGACGACGGCTACCTGTGCCTGCGAGGTCTCCCCTTCGGCGCCGGTCGCGGTTACGGTCGCGACGAACCGGCCGGCCCCGTAGACGTGCGTGACGACCGCGCCCTCGGCGGTCGAGCCGTCACCAAGGTCCCACGCGTACGAAACGGCGTCCCCGCCAGCCGTCAGGGTCACCTGCAGCGGCGCAACGCCCTGGACATGCGTTGCGGCGGCGCTCACCGTCGGCGGCGCGGCCTGTGCTCCCCCTGCGAGGGCGAGACCGGCGAGCAGGACGATCACACCGCGCATCCGCTGAGAGTAACCGGGCAGTCAGACTGCGACGGCCGCGATCAGTGTCGTCGCGTTGAAGGCGCAGTGCACGAGCATGCACGGGTAGACGCTGTCGGTCTTCAGGCGGAGCAGCGCGGTCACGAGCCCGAAGAGCACGAGCGCGGGCAGAGCCAGCAGGAGCCCGTGGCCGAGCCCGAAGCCGACCGCCGTCGCGAGCACGGCGACCGCGGGGCCGTACCGCGCGAGCAGCGTCATGCCGGCGCCCCGGTACAGGAGCTCCTCGACCACGGGGCCGACGAGCGCGACCGAGACGAAGCTCGCCGCGTAGGCGCCGGCTCTGCTCGGATCCCACTCCTCCGGCGTCAGGCCCTGTTCGTCCTCGGCCCCCAGGGCGATCAGGATCAGGCCGGCGCCGACGAAGATGGTCACGTAAGCGCCGAGTGCGAGCCCGAGCGCCCTTGGCCAGGAGTCGGGACGGCGCAGGGCAAAGAACCGCCGCACCGACGTCCCGCTGGCGATCCCGAGCAGAAGCGACAGCAGGATGCCGTAGACCACGATGCCCCCGATCGCCGTCTCGTAGCGGTAGAGCGCGTCGTCCGCCGGTGGGCCCCCGAAGAGGCGGCCGCCGTACGCGAGCGCCGCCAGCGCCAACACGAGCCCCGACCACACCGCGACGCGCCAGCCCTCCTGCTCCCGTCCTTCCGTCGGCGCCGTCTCCACGAGGGTGCGGATGATAGGGACGAACGGGCCGCCGTCGAACTCGTGCCCATGGAGCTGTGGCAGCGCCTGCTCGTGATCGGGGTCGTTCTCGCGATGACGGCCGCTGTGACGCGGATGATCGACCGCCGGATCATGGGGAAGGCCGACCGGTCGGCCGAGTCGATGACCCGCTACCGCGTGTTGCGGCGGACGATCGCCGTCGTCATCGTCACGTTCGGCCTGCTCTCCGCTCTACTCGTGATCCCCCAGGTCAGGACGGTCGCGGGCGGCTTGCTCGCCTCGTCGGCCATCCTCGGGCTGATCATCGGCTTCGCCTCGCAGCGGACGCTCGGGAACTTCGTCGCCGGCCTGATGATCGCGTTCACCCAGCCGCTGCGGCTCGGCGACTGGGTCGAGGTCGGCGGCGTCGAGGGCACGGTCGAGGAGATCGGGCTGATGTACACCTTCATCCGCACGGAGAACAACGCCCGGCTCGTGATCCCGAACGAGAAGCTCGCCTCGGATACCATCCGCAACTCCACGATTCGCAGTGCCGCGAAGTACGCCGAGGTGACCGTGCAGGTTCCGCCTTCAGTCGACCTTCGTCCCCTCGTCGAGGCCCTCCGCGCGGAGGTTCCCGGTGAGCGCGACGAGGTCTTCGTCAGCTCGCTCGAGGGGTCGCCGACCCTGACGCTGCGGGCGTGGACCGAGAACGAGGAAGCTGCCGAGAAGCTCGAGCACGATCTCCGCCTTCGCGTGCACGCGTGCCTGCGCGAGCGCGGGATCTACGAATGACGCCGCCCGCCCCGCGCGGCTCCCGCGCGCTCGAAGAGGAGCTGTACGCACGGCGCCGGCGTAAGCGGAAGCGTGCCGACCGGAAGCATCGCCGGCGTCGCGCCGCCGTGCTCGCGCTGGTGGCAGCCCTTGGGCTCCTCTTTGTCGTCGGCGGGGCCGCCGTCACCGGCGTCGCCACGTTCGGCTCGTCGTGCGACCTGAACTCACTGCAACAGGTCGAGATCGGGGCCAACACGTTCATCTACGCCGCCGACAACTCCCGCCTCGGCGTGATTCCGGCCGAGCGGAACCGCCAGCCCGTGCCGCTCGCCGAGATCGGCCCCTGGATGCCGAAGGCGACGGTCGCGATTGAGGACCGGCGCTTCTACGCGCACAACGGCATCGACGCCGAGGGGATCGCGCGCGCGGTCTGGGAGAACGTCAGCGCCGGCCAGCTCCTGCAGGGCGGCTCGACGATCACTCAGCAGCTCGTGCGCAACCTCTACATCGGCCGCGAGCGGACGGTCGAGCGGAAGCTGAAGGAGGCGTGCCTCGCGATCAAGCTCGACAAGGCATGGTCGAAGCAGCGGATCCTGGCGACGTACATGAACCAGGTGTACTACGGCAACCTCGCCTACGGGATCGAGGCGGCGGCGCAGACCTACTTCTCCAAGCCGGCGAGCAGGCTGACCCTGCCGGAGTCCGCGCTGCTCGCCGGGATGCCGCAGGCGCCCTCCGACTACGACCCCTTCCGCCAGGAGCAGATCGCCACCACGCGCCGAAACCAGGTGCTCCGGGCGCTGCTCAACGAGGGGCAGATCGACCGCGCCCAGTTCGATTGGGCGATCTCGCGCGGCCTCGGCCTGAAGGCGGGGAAGCTGTACAAGGAGATCCGAGAGCCCGACTTCTTCGGTTACGTCCGCGACCAGCTGATCGCGGAGTACGGCGCCGGCACGGTGCGCTCGGGCGGGCTCAAGGTCTACACGACGATCGACCCGCGCTTCCAGCGCGCCGCGCAGACGGCGATCAAGGAGACGCTCTCAGAGCCGGGGGATCCCGCCGCGGGCTTGATCTCGATCAACCCGAAGAACGGCGCCATCCGCGCCATGACGGCCGTCATCCCCGGCAACAGCAAGAACCAGTTCAACCTGCTCTCGCAGGGGCGCCGCCAGTCGGGCTCGACCTTCAAGACGTTCGTGCTCGCCGCGGCGGTCGAGCAGGGGATCAACCCGGCGACGACCAGCTACCTTTCGGCGCCCTTCTATTACCGACCGGACCCGAACGGGAACTGCGAGGACGGCAGCTGGTGGTGCCCCGAGACCTACGACCGGAGCTACACGGGGTGGACGACGATCGAGCGCGCGACCATCCGCTCCGACAACACGGTCTACGCCCAGTTGACCCTCGACGTCACGCCGGAGGCCGTCGCCGAGATGGCGACCAAGCTCGGCGTCCGCTCGCCGCTCGACGTCGACGGCGCAATCGTGCCCTCGATCGGGCTCGGCGCGATGGACGTCTCGCCGCTCGACATGGCGTCCGCCTACGCCACGCTCGCGGCCGGCGGGATCTACTCGGAGCCGATGGCGATCCGCAAGGTGATCCTGCCGGACGGCGAGGACACGAATGCGGGCTGGGGCAAGCCGAAGCGCAAGCGCGTGATCTCGGACGGTGTCGCCTATACGGTCACGCGCATCCTCGAGCAGAACGTGGACTACGGCACCGGGGTCGGTGCCGACTACGGCCAGCCCGCGGCCGGCAAGACGGGGACGACCGAGGAGTGGTCCGATGCCTGGTTTTGCGGCTACACGCCGAGGCTCGGGACGACGGTCTGGGTCGGCTACCCGACGGCCAAGATCCCGATGACGAATGTTCACGGCCAGCGTGTCACGGGAGGCCTCTTCCCGGCGCAAATCTGGCGGCTGTTCATGAGCTCGGCGATCGGCCAGCTCGAGCCGGAGTCGTTCCCGGAGCCGAAAGACTGGCCGGAATGGACGTCGTTCGAGCGGGGCCAGTACGCGCGCTCCTTCGGCTCCTCCGACGACGGGGACGGCGATGACATTGCGCCCTCGACAACCGAAACCACCAGCAGCACAACCGCAGCCGACACGACGCCGGCGCCGAATCCTGCGCCCGCGCCGAAGCCCAAGCCGAAGCCGGCGTCGCCTGTCGCGCAGCCGCCTCCGGCGCAGCCGCTGCCTCCGCCGGCCGAGCCGACCCCACCGCCTCCGACCGAGCCTGCGCCGCCGCCCTCCACCGAGCCTGCACCCGGTTAGGTGACGCGGGCCGCGCTGCTCGCGGCGGCTGCGGTCGCGGTCCTCGTCGCGGGTTGCGTCGCGCTCGCGTGGATCGAAGGCGCTCCGCTCGTTCCGGCCGATGCGGGTCGTGAGGAGGGGGGCCACCTCGGCGTCGTCTTCCTCGTGCTGCTTGCCGCGGCCTTCGCCGGCTATGTGGCGGCGCTCTGGCTCTTGCGTCGCCGTCCTCCAGATCTGCGCGCCGTCCTCGTCGCCGCGGCCGTGATCCAACTCGTCCCGCTCGCCGGGCCGCTCCTCCTCTCGACCGATGCCTGGACGTACTGGGAGTACGGCCGGATTGCTGCGGTGCACGGCGGCAACCCCTACGTCGACACGCCGAGCGAGTTCCCGGACGATCCCGCCTACGCCTACGCCGGCGCGGCCTGGCGGGAGACGACGTCGGTCTACGGCCCCGCGTTCACGCTGCTCTCGGAGCCCGTCGCGCTCGTCTCCGGCTCCTCGGCTGCCGCTGCGGCATGGATCTACAAAGTGCTCGCGGCGCTCGGAGTCCTGGGGTGCGCGCTGCTCTCGGCCCGGCTGGCGCGCGACCGGCCGTACGCGGCCGCGCTCGTCGGCTGGAACCCGCTCTTCGCCGTCCACTTCGCCGGGGGCGGGCACAACGACGCGTTAATGGCCGCGCTCACGCTCGGCGCTCTCGCCCTGGCGGGAGGGATGCGCCGCGGCCCCGCTGGCGCCGTCTGGGCTCTGGCGGTGCTTGTCAAGTGGATCCCGCTCCTCTTCCTCGCGCTCCGGTCGGCGGAGGCGCGCGCCAGCGGACGGAAGGTGAGCCACGCGGGCTTCGCGGCGGCCGGGCTTGCCGTCGTCGCGCTCGCGACCTGGCGCTACGGCCTGGACTGGCTGCGCGCATTCGGCCCGCTGGCGCGGAACGCGGAGGGCCAGACGAGCTATGCGCTTCCGCATCGCCTCGAGCAGCTGGGCGTACCGCATGTGCTCACGCTCGCGCTGGCGGCGGCCCTCCTCCTCGCCGGGATCGCCTGGCTCGTCCGTGAAGCCCTACGAGGCCGAACCCGACTCGGCCTCGCGGCATGCCTGCTCCTTGCGGCGACCCCGTGGCTCGCCCCCTGGTACACGATCTGGGCTCTACCGCTCGCCGCCGCCGAGGACGACCGCCGCGCGCAGCTCGTCGCGCTCGGCTTCTGCGCGTATCTCCTGCCGCAGACGATCCCGCTCTAGCGCCGCCGGAAAACGAGTACGCCGTCCTCGGCGAAGACGCGTCGCCAGCCTGGGTCGCGTCGCAACGCGATGAGCGCCGGGCGTGCCCGCTCGGGATCGAGGCTGTCGAGGTAGGTCAAGCGCTCCTCGTCCACCGCGACCCAGTCGGCCTCTGCGAGGACGGGGAAGCTGAAGATCCGCCTCCGCCCTGAGAGGTGTGCTCCGAGCGCATTCGTGGCGCTCACCGGCGCGGCGTCGGGGATCAGCGCCAGCGCGCGCCGGGCCACCGCGTCGTGCTCGTCCGCGCCTACCTCGATCCGGCCGGGTGGCCCGAGCGCGATCGCAGCCGCCAGCGCCGCCGGGGCCGCGACGAACGCGCTCCACCGGCCGAGTCGCGCCGCCGCGAAGACGGCTGCAACAACGAGCGCCGGAATCGCCGCGGCGGCGTAGTGCGTCTTCACCGAGGTCTGCGTGATCGTGCTCGAGAGGATGTTGAGCCCGAGCTCTGGCAGAGCGGCGAGCGCGGCGAGCGGCGCTGCGAGCGGGAGGAGCGCGAGCGGGAGCAGCAGGGCCGCCAGGTAACCGAGGTCGCGCCAGTCGAGCGAGGGAGACTCGTACCTGCTCGCGAACGCCGAGGAGCCGGTCGGGGCGAAGTGGGGCACTATGAGCAGCGCCGCAACGAGCGCCGCGGCCGAGCCGGTCACGAGTATTGCCGCGCCCGCGCGCGGGGCCCGGTGGCGCACGGCGTACCAGACCCCCATCGCCGCGACCGCGAGCCCGACGTGCTCTTTCGTGGCGATCGCGGCTGTGGCCAGCAGCGCGAACCTCCAGACGCGCCCGCGATCGAGCTGCCACCACGCGAAGAGGAGCAGCGGGCAGGCGATCGCGACCGGATGGAAGTCGCTCACGGTGAGCCACTGCACCGGCGGGTAGAGGAGATAGGCAATAGCGAGGGCGGCCGCAGGCCACGCGGCCGCGAGATGCTTCCGCGCCAGCCAGAAGACGGGCAGCGCTCCCGCGGCGACCGCGATCGCCTGGACGGCGAGCAGCAGCTCCGGGTCCGGCCAGGCCCACCAGAGCGGGGCGAGGGCGATGAGGATCGGGTCGAAGTGCGAGCCGAGGCGCGAAATCTGCTCGCCGTGGACGTCCGTGACCGAGAGGACGTCGCCGTGCGCCGTCGACCAGACCGCCTGCGTCATGTTGCCGAGGTCGAAGCGGCCGCTCCCGAAGGCGCGGTGGCGCAGGATCGCGAGGGTGCCGAACGTTCCCGCGAAGACGGCTGCTGCGCCCCAGACGAGCAGCGCGGGGATCACGCTGTGACGAGCCGCTCGAGCAGGCCGAGCCACCGCTCCCCGAGCACGCGCTCGCTCGCATGCTCGCAGTAGGCGCGCAGCCCGCCCGCGCCGAGCCGGTCGGCGAGAGCGCTGTCCTGCGCGAGCCGCCGCAGCGCCTCTGCCAGCGCCGCGGGGTCGCCGGCGGGGACGAGCAGGGCGCTCTCCCCGTCGCGGAGGAGCTCCCGCGCCGCGGGCGTGTCGGCGGTGACGAGCGGGACGCCGCACGCGAGCGCCTGGAAGGCCTTGTTCGGGATCACGCGCGCGGCCTTCAGCGAGCTGCCGAAGACGCCGAGCGCGCAGCCCGCCCCCGCGAGCTCGCTGGGAAGCCTCTCGTACTCGACCCAGTCGACCCAGTCGACGTTCGCGGGCCGGTCTCGGAGCAGTGCGTCCAGCTGTCCGCTGCCGACGACGCGGAACGGGATCTCGGGCGCCAGCCGGGCAGCTGCCAGGATCGTCTCGAGCCCGTGCAGCGGGATCAGCTTGCCCACGAAGAGCGCGCTGAAGGGGCCGGGACGGCGCTTGCCCGGCCGGAAGAGCCGTTCCTCGGCGCCGACGAAGCAGACCGCGAGACGCTCCGGCTGGAGAGACCCGAGCTCCGCGAGGTGTCGGGCGTTCTGCTCGGTGTCGGCGACGACGAGGTCGGCCCGTCGCAACGCCATCCGGTCGATTGCGCGCAGCGCACGGCCCACGCGCGACCCCGGCGCGAATCGCCCGCGATCCTCGACGAGGGTCTCGTGGAGCGACACGAGCGGGTTGAAGAGCACCGGCGCCCCGCGCGCCGCGCGCCGTGCCGCCGGCAGGTCGAAGTGGCCGGGGTAGCCGACGATGACCGCGTCGAACCGGCCGCGGATTGGGCGCAGCAGCCGCGTCTCGGCGGCTGCCAGGCGCACAGCGGCCGCCGGCCCGGCCGACCAGTTGCGCCGCCCTCCCTCCCAGACGCTCACATGCCGTTCGACGACCTCGGCGCCGGCGTCGCGGAGGCAGGAGATCACCTGTGCGTTCCGCGGATAGCCCCGCTCGTACGTGCCGAAGTAGAGAACTCTCAGCGCAGGATCTCGTCCACGTGCAGGGCGGCGACCCGCTCGCTGCCGTTGCGCTCCTCGTGGTGGCTCGCGACGAGCTCGCTGACGAGGCCCAGCGAGATGAGTTGCACGCCGACGACGACGAGCAGGCCGCCGAGTGTGAGCAGCGGCCGGTGGCCGATCGCCTCTCCGGTCAGCTTCAGCACCGTCAGATACCCGAGGATCAGCATTCCGAGGGCGCCGAGCAGGAGCCCGAGCCCGCCGAACAGGTGCAGAGGGCGATGGCGGTACCGACCCATGAATGTGACCGTCAGCAGGTCGAGGAAGCCGCGGACGTACCGCTCCATCCCGTAGCGCGAGCGCCCGTGCTCCCGCGGGCGGTGATTCACCGCCAGCTCGGCGACGCGGAAGCCGCGGTAGTGCGCGAGCACCGGGATGAAGCGGTGCAACTCGCCGTAGATCCTGATCCCGTGTACGACCTCGGCCCTGTAGGCCTTCAGCCCGCAGTTGAGGTCGTGGAGGCGGAGACCCGAGAGCCGGCCGGTGACGCGGTTGAAGACACGGGAGAGGAGGCGCCGTGTGAGCGGGTCGCGCCGCTTGGCCTTCCAGCCCGAGACGAGGTCGAAGCCCTCGTCGAGCTTGGCGAGCAGGCGCGGGATCTCGGCCGGGTCGTCCTGAAGGTCGCCGTCGATCGTCACGACCACGTCGCCCTGCGCCTCCTCGAAGCCGGCCTGGAGCGCCGCTGCCTTGCCGAAGTTACGGCGCAGCCGGACGATCCGCACCTCGTCGTTGGCGGCGTGCAACCGGGTCAGAGCAGCGAACGTCCCGTCGGTTGAGCCGTCGTCGACGAAGATCGCCTCCCACGGCGTGCCGAGCGGGTCGAGCGCGGACGACAGCTCGTCGTGGAGGAGCGCCACGCTGCGCTCCTCGTCGTGCACCGGGACGACTACCGAGATCACGCCCGTTAGCGTATGCGTCCGATGGCCCCGTTGCTCTCGATCGAGGAAGCGCTCGCCCGCGTCCTGGCCCGCGCCCGGCCGCTGGCATCTGAGCTCGTGCCGGTAGCCGCGGCCGCGGGCCGCGTGCTCGCGGAGAACCTCGTCGCGATGGTCGACCTGCCGCCGTTTCCGAGCTCTGCGATGGACGGGTTCGCCGTCCGAGCCGCCGATCTCCCCGGCCGCCTGCCGGTTGTCTTCCGGATCGCCGCCGGCGCGCCCGCCACGCGGCCGCTGCAAGCCCGGGAGGCGATGGAGATCTCGACCGGCGGCCAGGTGCCTGATGGAGCCACCGCGGTCGTGCCGATCGAGAACGTTGTCGAACACGACAACAGTATCGAGGCCATGTCGCCGGTCGCCGAGGGCGCTAACATTCGCCCCGTCGGCGGCGACGTGCGCGCGGGTGACGCGCTCCTCGCGGCGGGCACCGTCCTCGGCGCTGCCCAGGTGGGCGCGCTCGCCGCGGCGGGCGTGGCCGAGATCGCATGCGCACGCAGGCCGTCCGTTGTCGTCCTCAGCACCGGCTCCGAGCTCCGCGCGCCCGGCGAGCCGCTGGGTCCCGGCCAGATCTACGAGTCGAACGGCCCGATGCTGGCAGCCGCGTTCGCCTCCGCCGGTGCGCTCGTCGAGCGGATCGGGCCCGTGCCCGACGACGAGGAGCAGCACCGCAGCGCGCTTGCACAAGGCCTAGTAGCCGACGTGCTCGTCAGCTCGGGAGGCGTGTCGGTCGGACCGCACGATCTCGTCCGGCGCATCCTCTCGGAGCTCGGCGTCGAGGAGGACTTCTGGGGAGTCGCCGTCCGTCCCGGAAAGCCCCTCGCCTTCGGAGCGCGAGGAGCCACGCTTGTCTTCGGGCTTCCCGGCAACCCGGTCTCCTCGCTCGTGGCGGTCGAGCTGTTCGTCCGGCCGGCGCTGCTCGCGCTCCAGGGATCTGTGCGGCCCGGCCCAAACTACGAGCTCGCCCGTCTGGCGTCGCCCGTGCGCCGGAACGCCGCCCGGGACTCTCTGCTGCGGGCCCGCACGCGCCACGACGGCGACGAGACCCTGCTCGACCCGCTCGGCGGCCAAGAGTCGCACATGATCGCGCGGGCGGCCGCCGCGGACGCGCTTCTCGTCGTCCCCGCAGGCGAAGGCGAGCTCTCTGCGGGCGACCGCGTGCGCTACCTCCGATTGCTCTAGAACTCGCTAGCTAGCTCGCTAGGAGGGTTTGGCGAAACAGCCCCCTGCTACTCGTCCGGCGAGTACTTCCGTTGGGATGGGATGGGTTGGACAGGCAGGGGGCCACTGAGCATGTAGTTCGTCTTGTCGGAAAAACGCACAAACTCGGCGTAGGGGACGGTTCGTCGAATTACTCCCTTAGAGCGGGAATCGAGTGGTGCGCCCGTGCGCCCCTCAAAGCCGGGCAGCGGCTCCCAAGCCACGCATTCGACCATCTTCAGGTTGTGCCGCTGCACGACAAAGTCCAGCGCAGGGAGTAGGTCGGTGTCAGCGGACGCAAGTACGGCCATGTCGTAGGCATCGTCAATGGCGAGCGTGACGAGGTCGATGGCAAGCTGCACATCGACGCCCTTCTCGCGTCCTTGGGTCGGGGGATACCGCAGCGTTCGGGTGAAAAGCTCGACGAGGTTTGGATCCTCGGCCTTCCAGGCGGCGAGTCGGCGCTGAGTCACGGCGTGCCCCCGAACGTCCCTGTTCGGATCGGGGATGCCCTGATAGAAGCGAGCCTGGACAAGGTCGCGGTGACTCGCCTGAGTCAGATACCGCGCAAGTCCCAGCGGCCTGAAGTTCCCGTAGTGCCCTTTTTCATCCTCCCAGCCGAAGGCTTCGCGAGCACCTTTGTACATGTTCTGGCCGTCGATGAAAACGACTGTCCGGAGTTGAGTCATGGTTTGGACAGACTAACCCCCCTTTCGGTAAACTGTCGATTGACATCTGTGGATAAGTTCTCCACAGATACCCGCTTGGGGGTTGCTATTAGTACGCAGTTTGCTAGGGTGTGGCCATCGTTGCTGCCGCCCTTCTCCTCGGGGATTGGGCGGCTTCTTTCTTTCTAGGAGTAGTTGGACTGGGCTCGCAGGTCGTCTCGGCCTGTGGATAACATGGCTATGCCGTCCGACCGGCTCCGTAAAATAGTCCTGCAAACGTCAATAAAGAGGCCCCCGCGAAGCGCTAACTTCCGGAGGCCGTGACCAATCGAGGGTTAAGCTCGAATGGCAAGCCCCACGGTACCACGGCGCTCGGTCGCTACCGAAGTCGCCACGATTCTGGACTCCCCCGAAGTGGCCGCACTTGTCGCGGAGCTTGAGGCCATTCGGTTCGTGGGTCGCCGTGGGTACGGAAGCCGCGCGCTGCTCGGCGCTTGCATCGTGAAGGCGCTGTACGCCCTGCCGACGTGGACACGGGTCACGGACTTGATCGCGGAGCATCCCGGCCTGTCGGACGCGCTCGGCGGCTCTCCTTCGCATTGGGACTGCTACCGCTTCGCCACGAAGCTCCGCGCGGAGCGCCGGCTGCATCGCCGCGCTCACCGCAGCACTCCGCGAGGCGCACCCGGACATGGGAACCGACTTTGCTATCGATGCCTCGGACTTGCCCGCCTACGCAAACGGTCAGAGGTTCGTCCGCAACGGTGGCCCGCTGCGCGAGCGGTTCAGCGACCCGGACGCTTCGTGGGGTCACCGCTCGGCTGTCTCTACGCGCTCCGCTGGGGGCTTCTACGGGTACAAGATTCAGCTTCTCGCCTGCACCCGGACGGGGCTTCCGATTGCCTGGGAGGTCGAGACTGCCCGGCACCATGAGTCCAAGTTCGTCGCGCCGCTTCTCGACTAGCCCACCGTCTCGGCTTCCGCGTCCAGACGGTGGCGATGGACATGGGCTACGACATCGAGCGCGTCCACGCCGAGTGCGAGACGCGCGGCTGCTCCGCCATCGTCCCGCTCAAAGGCAAGAAGGCGAA
>JBKJSM010000131.1:0-8627 GCA_046594445.1 Gaiellaceae bacterium
TGTCGTCGAGGAGCCTGTCGTCGAGGAGCCTGTCGTCGAGGAGCCTGTCGTCGAGGCGGCCGTCGAGGACGCCCCAGTCGAGGAGCCCGCCGCAGACGAGCCCGCCGCCGAGGCGCCCGCCGCCGCGCCGGCCGAGGAGAAGGCTCCGGCCCCCCAGTCCCAGCCCAAGCCGAAGCGCAAGCACGTGCCGCGCTCGGAGCGTCCGCAGCGGACGCGGCCGAAGCGCGAGAAGGCGACCGAGCGCAAGCCGATCGTCCGGATCCCGAAGCCCGAGGGCGAGTTCGGCCGCCGCCAGGAGCGTCTCGGCACGGTCGTCTCCGACAAGGGCGACAAGACGATCGTCGTCAAGGTCGACACGATCAAGACCCATCGGCGCTACAAGAAGGTCGTCCGCCGCTCGAAGCGCTTCCACGCGCACGACGAGCAGAACGCGGCCAAGACCGGCGACATCGTCAAGATCATCGAGACGCGCCCGATCTCGAAGACGAAGAACTGGCGCCTGGCGGAGATCGTCGAGGTGGCGAAGTGATCCAGCAGGAATCACGCCTTCGCGTCGCCGACAACACCGGCGCCCGCGAGATCCTCTGCATCCGCGTCATGGGCGGCTCGAAGCGGCGCTACGCCCGTGTGGGCGACGTGATCGTCGGTACAGTGAAGTCCGCGACGCCGCAGGGTGCGGTCAAGAAGGGCGAGGTCGTCAGGGCGGTCGTCGTCCGGACGAAGAAGCCCTACGGCCGCGACGACGGCACGCAGATCGCGTTCGACGAGAACGCGGCCGTGATCATCGACGCCGCGCGGAACCCGCGCGGAACGCGCATCTTCGGGCCCGTCGCCCGCGAGCTGCGCGAGAAGAACTTCATGAAGATCGTCAGTCTCGCTCCCGAGGTGCTCTGAGAGAAATGGCAACGAAGATCAAGATCAAAAAGGGAGATCTCGTGCAGATCCTCTCGGGCAAGGACCGCGGCAAGCAGGGCCGGATCATCGAGGCGCGCCCGGCCGCGGGTCGCGTCCTCGTCGAGAACCTGAACGTGATGACGCGGCACACGCGGCCGAAGCCGCTGCGCGACTCCAGCCGCATGGGCGGCACGCAGATGGCTCCGGGCGGCCGGATCGAGAAGGCCGCACCCGTCGACGTATCGAACGTGATGCTCATCTGTCCCGTCTGCAACCTGCCGACCCGCGTCGGGATGAAGGTCAAGACGATCAAGGGCGAGACCGTGCGCGTCCGCGTCTGCAAGCGCGACGGCTGCGGCCAGGAAGTGGACGCCAAGTAATGGCCACTGCGACCAAGACGAAGTCGACGTACACCCCGCGCATGAAGGAGCGCTACTCCGAGCTGCGCCCGCAGCTCCAGGAGCAGCTCGAGCTGAAGTCGATCATGCAGGTGCCGACGATCCAGAAGATCACGCTGAACATGGGCGTCGGCGACGCGAAGACCGACGCGAAGGCGCTCGACGCTGCGATCGAGGAGCTCACGATCATCGCCGGCCAGCGCGCGCAGGTACGCAAGGCGCGCAAGTCGATCGCGAGTTTCAAGCTGCGCGAGGGAATGGCCGTCGGCGCGAAGGTGACGCTGCGCGGCGCCCGCATGTACGAGTTCCTCGACCGGCTCGTGTCGGTCGCGCTGCCGCGCATTCGCGACTTCCGCGGCCTCAGCCCGGCCTCCTTCGACGGCCGCGGCAACTACTCGCTCGGCGTCCGCGAGCAGATCATCTTCCCGGAGATCGACTATGACTCGGTCGGCACCGTCCGGGGCCTCGACGTAACGATCACGACCTCGACGGGCACGACGGACGAGCAAGCGCTCGCACTGCTGCGCGGCCTCGGCCTCCCCTTCGCCTCCGAAGACAGGAAGGACTAGTAGCGCATGGCCAAGACGTCCCTCGTCGTCAAGCAGAAGCGCCCGCAGAAGTACAAGGTGCGCGCCTACACGCGGTGCAACCGCTGCGGACGGCCGCGCGCCGTGTTCAAGAAGTTCGGCCTTTGCCGGATCTGCCTGCGCGAGCTCGCCCACCAGGGCGCCATCCCCGGCATGACGAAGTCAAGCTGGTAGGAGAGAGATGCTGACCGACCCGATCGCAGACATGCTGACGCGGATCCGCAACGCCAACAAGGCGATGAAGGACACCGCCGAGATGCCGACCTCCCGGATCAAGCAGGAGATCGCGCGCGTCCTCAAGGACGAGGGCTACATCAAGGACTTCCGCGTCGTCGAGGTCGAGGGCCAGCCGTACTCGACCCTCGTCGTCGAGCTGAAGTTCGGCAAGAACCGCCAGCGCGTGATCACGGGCGTCAAGCGCATCTCGCGCCCGGGCCGCCGCGTCTACGCGCGCAAGGACCGCCTGCCGCGCGTCCTCGGCGGGCTCGGCACCGCGATCCTGTCCACCTCCACCGGCCTGATTACCAGCCGCCAAGCCGCCGAGAAGGGCGTCGGCGGCGAAGTGATCGCGTTCGTCTGGTAGCCATGAGCAGAATCGGCAAAAAACCCATCGAGGTCCCGAGCAGCGTCAACATCGCGATCTCCCCTGGGCGCGTGCAGGTGAACGGCCCCCTCGGCGAGCTCTCGCAGGTGGTGCCGCAGCGGATGAAGATCGAGCAGAACGAGGGTGAGATCGTCGTCACGCGCCCGACCGAGCGCGGCGAGGATCGCGCGCTCCACGGCCTGACGCGGACGCTCGTCGCGAACATGGTCGAGGGCGTCACGAAGGGCTTCGAGAAGCACCTCGAGATTCAGGGCGTCGGTTACCGGGCTGCGCTGCGCGGCACCGATCTGGAGCTGAACGTCGGCTATTCGCATTCGGTCGTGATCAAGCCTCGGCCCGGGATCACTTTCGAGGTGCCCGCGCCGACGCAGGTGATCGTCAAGGGCACCGACAAGCAGCAAGTCGGCCAGACGGCAGCGGAGATCCGTTCCGTACGCAAGCCGGAGCCGTACAAGGGCAAGGGGATCCGCTACGTCGACGAGGTCGTCCGCAGGAAGGTCGGCAAGCGCGCATGAGCACGCTCACGACCCGCCAGGCGCGCGAGCGCCGTCATCGCCGCATCCGCGGCAAGGTCGCCGGCACCGCCGAGCGTCCTCGCCTGGCCGTGTACCGGTCGAACAAGGGCATCTTCGCCCAGCTGATCGACGACGAGAGCGGCCGCACGGTCGCGGGCGCGAGCTGGCTCGGCCTGAAGAAGTCGTTCAAGGGCAACAAGTCGGAGCAGGCCACCGAGGTCGGCAAGGCGATCGCGGACGCAGCCAAGAAGGCCGGCGTCGAGACCGTCGTGTTCGACCGCGGCGGCTACCTGTACCACGGACGCGTCAAGGCGCTCGCCGAGGCCGCGCGTGAGGGAGGACTGAAGTTTTGAGCAGCACTAGCTCTGTCGAGCGTGAGGTGATCGCCCGCGAGGAGGTTCGCGAGCTCAAAGAGCGCGTGATCGAGATCAACCGCGTCGCCAAGGTCGTCAAGGGCGGACGCCGGTTCTCGTTCACGGCGCTCGTCGTGATCGGCGACGAGGTCGATCGCGTCGGCGTCGGCTACGGCAAGGCGCGCGAGGTTCCGCTCGCGATCTCGAAGGCCGTCGACGACGCGAAGAAGAACCTCTTCACGGTGCCGAAGCACGGTACGACCGTGACGCACGAGATCCTCGGCCGCTTCGACGCCGCCCGGGTATTCATCCGCCCGGCCTCCGAGGGAACCGGCGTGATCGCCGGCGGCGGCGTCCGCGCCGTGCTCGAGCTCGCGGGGATCCGCGACGTGCTCGCCAAGAGCCTCGGTACGACCAACCCGATCAACATGGCGAAGGCGACCGTGGACGGCCTGAAGAAGCTGCGCCGCCCCGAGGACGTCGCGAAGATGCGCGGCAAGACGATCGCCGAGGTGCTGCCGTGGCGCGCGCCCGTCGAGGAGCCCGTCGCCGAGCCCGTGCCCGCGCCAGAGACCGTCGAGGCGACCACCGAGGTCGAGGAGACCGCGTCGTGAGCTGCGTAGGCTTGACGGAGCAGCAAGCGGAGGCACCGGCTTTGCCGGCGGCGGAGCGATGAGAGTGACGCAGGTGAAGAGCGCGATCGGCCAGAATCCCGCCAATCGCGGCACCCTCCGCTCGCTCGGCCTCGGCCGGATCGGCAAGACGAACGAGCTCAAGGACAGCCCAGAGCTCCAGGGTAAGCTGCGCAAGGTCGCCCACCTCGTGAAGGTGGAGGGCAACTGATGGCCGACGAGCTGAACCTCTCCACTCTCAAGCCGGCGCAGGCGCGCAAGGATCGCAAGCGCGTCGGCCGCGGCCTGGGCTCCGGCAAGGGCCGCTATTCCGGCCGCGGGATCAAGGGCCAGAAGTCGCGCGCGGGGTCGAAGAAGATGCCGGCCGGCTTCGAGGGCGGCCAGATGCCGCTGGACATGCGCGCCCCGAAGCTCCGCGGCAACACGTCCGCGGACGCGATGCCGATCGGCCCGTTCCGCACCTATTCGCAGCCGATCAACCTGCGCGACCTCGACCGTCTCTTCGCCGACGGCGACACGGTCAACCTTGAGTCGATGGTCGAGAAGGGCCTGCTCAAGAACACGAAGGCGGACGTGAAGGTACTCGGCACGGGCGAGCTGACGAAGAAGCTCGCGGTCACCGCGCACGCCTTCTCCGCAAGCGCGCGCGAGAAGATCACCACTGCCGGCGGCAGTGCGACCGCGCTCAAGGAGCCGAAGGATCCCCGTAAGAAGAAGCATAAGGCGAAGGCAAAGCCCGCCGCCGAGGAATCCGAGGTCGCCGAGACCGAGGCCGCCGAGCCGGAGGCTGTAGCCGAAGCCGAAGCGCCCGCCGAGGAGGCGTAAAGCTTGTTCAGCTGGCTCGCCAACGCCTGGCGTGTTCCGGAGCTCCGCCGCCGCGTCCTCTTCACGGCGATGATCCTCGCCCTCTACCGGCTGGGTTCGTGGATGCCGGCGCCCGGCGTCGACTCCGAGACGATCAACAGCTACTTCGAGGGCCGGGGCGGCACAATCCTCGGCCTGCTCAACCTGTTCTCGGGCGGCGCGCTGTCGCAGTTCTCGATCTTCGCGCTCGGGATCATGCCGTACATCACGGCCTCGATCATCCTGCAGCTGATGACGGTCGTGATCCCGCGGCTCGCCGAGCTCCAGAAGGAAGGCGAGTCGGGCTACGCCAAGATCAACCAGTACACCCGCTACCTGACCGTCATGCTCGCCGCGGCGCAGGCGACCGGCTACGCATTCCTCTTCAAACGGCAGGGCGTGCTCGACGGGAACCTCGGCCGGATGACGCTGATCATCCTCACGATCACGGTCGGCTGCGTGCTGCTGATGTGGATGGGCGAGCTGATCACCAAGCGCGGGATCGGCAACGGCATCTCGCTCCTGATCTTCGCCTCGATCCTCACCGGCCTGCCGATCGGGATCGCCGCCTGGTGGAACGGCGGACCGATGGAGAAGCTCTTCTTCCCGCTGATCGCGCTCACGATCATCGCCGCAATCGTCTTCATCCAGGAAGGGCAGCGGAAGATTCCGATCCAGTACGCGAAGCGGATGGTCGGCCGGCGCATGACCGCCGGCGGGTCGACGTACATGCCACTCAGGGTGAACATGGCCGGCGTGATCCCGGTCATCTTCGCCGCCGCCGTGATGGCGTTCCCGCCCACGATCGGCCAGTACTTCCCGCAGACCCAGGACTTCGTCAACCGGAACTTCCTGCCCACGGGCGTCCCGTACATGCTGCTCCAGGGCTTGCTGATCGTCGTCTTCACCTACTTCTACACGGCCGTGCAGTTCAATCCGGTCGACCAGGCCGACAACCTGCGCCGCTACGGCGGCTACATCCCCGGGATCCGGCCGGGCCCGCCGACCGCGCAGTACCTCGACCGCGTGCTGACGCGGCTGACGCTGCCGGGAGCGATCTACCTGGCGCTCGTCGCGACCCTGCCGACGCTTTTCATCCGCTACGGCGGCTTCTCGCAGGCGACGGCAGGCGCGCTCGGCGGCACCTCGGTCCTGATCGCGGTCGGCGTGGCGCTCGATACGATGCGCCAGATGGAGTCGCAGATGATGGCGCGCTCCTACGAAGGCTTCCTAAAGTAGGTGTCCCGCCTGGCACCATCATCCACGCCGCTAGCGCCCGCAAAGACTGCGCAGGGCGTCGTCCTCAGTCGCGCCCATACCATCTTGGTATGGGCGCTCCCTGCGTCCTAGCCCTGCTTGCTTTGCGAACGCTAGCGACGCGGCAACGGCACCAGGCGGGACACCAGTGAACGTGCTGGTGCTCGGTCCGCAGGGGTCGGGAAAGGGGACGCAGGCGAAGCGTCTCTCGGGCGACCACGACATCCCGCACGTCTCCACGGGCGACATGTTCCGCGCGCTCGACGAGTCAACGCCGCTCGGTCGCGAGGTCAAGGAGATCATGGATCGCGGCGACCTCGTCCCGGACGAGATCACGATTCGGATGATCTGCGAGCGGCTGCACGAGGACGACGCGGGCGCCGGCTTCATCCTGGACGGATTCCCGAGGAATCTCGCCCAGGCCGAGGCGCTTGACGACATGCTCGGCGAGATCGGCCGCGCGCTGGACGCGATCCTCTTCTTCGACCTCGACGACGCGACCGCGACAGAGCGGGCGCTCGGCCGGGCGCACGAGGAGGGGCGGACCGACGACACGCCGGAGTCGATCGCGAGGCGGCTGTCGGTCTACCACGCTCAGACCGAGCCGGTCGTCGAGTACTACCGCACCACCGGGAAGCTCGTCCCACTGCACGCCTCACGCCCGATCGACGAGGTGCACGGGGAGATTCAGAAAGCCCTCGACCTGGTGGTCGACGCCGCATGATCGTCCGCAAGTCCGCCCAGGAGATTGCCAAGATGGCCGCCGCCGGCCGCGTGGTCGCCGAGACGATCGCGCACGTTGGCGAGCAACTCGAGCCCGGCATCACGACCGGCGAGCTCGACGCGATCGCTGAAGAGGTGATTCGCTCGCACGGTGGCGTCCCGACCTCCAAGGGCTACCGCGGCTATCCGGCCGCGATCTGCATCTCGCCGAACGCGATGGTCGTGCACGGGATCCCAGGCCCATACCGCGTCGCCGAGGGCGACCTGGTCACGATCGACGTCGGCGTCACGCTTGACGGCTACATCGCAGACAGCGCGTACACCTTCGGCGTCGGCGAGGTCGGCGACGAGGCCCAGCAGCTGCTCGACACCGGCCGCGAGGCGCTCGTAACCGGCATCGCGCAGGCGTTGCCGGGCAACCGCGTCGGCGACATCTCGGCGGCGGTGCAGCAGCACGTCGAAGCTGCCGGCTTCTCGGTCGTGCGGAGCCTCGTTGGGCATGGCGTCGGCCGCTCCTACCACGAGGACCCCCACATCCCGAACTTCGGCCAGCCGGGCCGCGGGCCGCTCCTCTCGGAGGGGATGACGATCGCGATCGAGCCGATGATCACAGCCGGCCGCGCGGAGGTCTACGTGCACGACGACGAGTGGTCGATCTCGACGGAGGACGGGTCGCTCGCCGCCCACTTCGAGCACACGGTCGCGGTCACGGCCGACGGCCCGCTGATCCTCACGGCGACGGGCGATCGAGCCCCGTCTTTGCTACAGTAAGCGGCTCGCGCGGCGTTGCCGCGTTTTGCTGCGCGCAGTCACAACACCGCTCAAATCAGGAGTTTATGGCAGTCAAGGAAGAGAAGATCGAGGTCGAAGGCGAGGTCATCGAGGCGCTCCCGAGCACAATGTTTCGGGTGCAGCTCGATGAAGGGCACGCCGTTCTCGCCACGATTTCGGGGAAGATGCGCAAGCACTACATCCGCATCGCGCCCGGCGACCGCGTCAAGGTCGAGCTCTCTCCCTATGACCTCACCCGCGGTCGGATCACGTTCCGAAACCGCTGAGAAGTCAGGTCGCATTCATGAAAGTCCGTCCTTCAGTCAAGCCGATGTGTGAGCGCTGCCGTGTGATCAAGCGGCATGGGCGCACGATGGTCATCTGCACAAATCCGCGGCACAAACAAAGGCAGGGGTAAGTCACTTGGCACGAATCGCAGGCGTCAACCTTCCAAACCAGAAGCGTCTGGAGATCGGGTTGACCTACATCTACGGCATCGGCCAGACGACCGCGCAGAAGATCTGCAAGGCGCTCGAGCTCGACCCGAACGAGAAGGTCAAGGACCTCACGGACGACGAGGTCAACAAGATCCGCACCTACATCGACGACTCGCTCCAGGTCGAGGGCGACCTGCGCCGCGAGCGCTCGCAGGCGATCAAACGCCTGTCCGAGATCGGCTGCCTCCGCGGAGTGCGCCATCGTCGCGGCCTGCCCGTCCACGGCCAGCGGACGAAGACCAACGCGCGCACGCGCAAGGGCCCGAAGAAGACCGTCGGCCGCGGTAAGAAGGCGAAGGCGTAGATGGCCCCTCCTCGTAAAGCTGCGGCCCGTGGCCGCACGCGCCGCCGTGTCAAGAAGAACATTGCCGTCGGCCAGGCGCACATCAAGACGTCGTTCAACAACACGATCGTCGCCCTCACCGACAAGGAGGGGAACGTGATCGCGTGGGAGTCGGCCGGCTCCGCGGGCTTCAAGGGCTCGCGCAAGTCGACGCCGTTCGCCGCGCAGGTCACCGCCGACTCGTGCGCCCGCAAGGGCATGGAGCACGGC